>NZ_SADD01000013.1 GCF_004005565.1 Lujinxingia sediminis
TGAACCGACTGTGTTGGCAGACGGGAGGGCAGGGGGTGGGACCTGGCAGGTGGGCGTCGGCGGACGTCTCGTTTGGCGAAGGAGGATGAACCGACCGTGTTCGCGGACGGGAGGGCAGGGGGTTGGATCTGGGAGGTGGGCGTTCGCGGACGTCTCGTTTGGCGAAGGAGAATGAACCGACCGTGTTCGCAGACGGGAGGGCAGGGGGTGGGACCTGGCAGGTGGGCGTCGGCGGACGTCTCGTTTGGCGAAGGAGAATGAACCGACCGTGTTCGCAGACGGGAGGGCAGGGGGTGGGACCTGGCCTCTTGCGTTCGGAGACGGAGATGGAGGAGGTTCAACCCCCTAAAGGGGTATGTTTTGGCGGGCCTGGCTGACCCAAAAACGCCCCGGGAGGCGTCCCGGGGCGTCGAGGGGGCAAAAAAGGCCGGTTGGTACTACTCGCCGGCGGCGTCGAGTTGGGGCTCGGTGTCCGTGATGGGGTCGGCGGGAAGCTCCGCGCCGGTGCCGGGATCGACGGCCGGCACGGCGCGGCGACGGCTCAGGTAGTCATGGGTGCGTTGCTGCTGCTCAACCAGCGGCGAAAGCAGCGCACTTAAGCCGGGCACGTCGGCGTCGGCGCGCAGGTGCTCGAAGGCCGCCGCGATCACCTGGCAGAGCGCCACATGCAGGGCGTCGCGGCTGGCGGTGACCTGATCGTAGGAGACCTTCGGTCGCTCGGTTTTCTGCAGCTCCTTGCCGAAGGACTGGTTGAGCGTGTTCACGCGCTCCACGTGGCGCTCCAGGCCCAGCAGCGCGACCTGCTGCGCCAGCTCGCCACGCAGCCGCCGGACCAGGGTGTCGATCATGATGTGCTGGTGCTCAAAGGGCGCGTGAATCACCGCAACGACGCCTCCGGGAAAGATCACGTTGTGGATCTGCTTTGCCGCCTGCGTATGCGGGCTCTCAGCCGGGCCGAGCAGCTCCCCGTCGAGGATGCGGGCGATCGCAGCGATGGCCTGGTCGAGCTCCACGTCGATCTGGGCGGCGTTGCCGCGGGCGGTGCTCGTCTGGGTGCGGGCCTGCTCCCAGTCCAGCTCCAGTTCGAGCGTGTGGTTGGCCACCTGGCAGGCACCCTCAATGCGCTCGGCAAGCGGGGCCGCCACGCTGTGTCGCTCGCCAGCCTCGCGCATCTGGCTCAGCGCGTAAGCGCAGCGGCTCGAGGGCATCCGGCGAAGGCTGAAAAACTCGGTGATCGTGTTCTGCATCGCTCACTCCTGTGGGACCTCGGGCGCATGGGGAGGCCCGAAACGTTGAAGGTGGCTCGCCATCAGACCCCACGCGCCACGACGGTGCGTTGGGCGGCGAACCGACCATTCCCACCCCCTCCCCGGGGGCGACTGCGGAATTTTGGAATGAGGCGATGCTAGTTCGGGATGGGGTGGGGGGCAAGGGCGTGGGGGCTCTGGTGGTGCGCGATGTGGGGAATTGCTGCGTGGGTTAGGTGGGGTGCGTGTTGTGGTTGTGTGGTTGCGGTGCTCTGGTGGTGCGCGACGTTGGGAGGTTTGTGGTCAGGTGGTTGCGGGGCTCTGGTGGCGCGCGATGTGGGGAGGTTCGTGAGTGCGTTGGGCGAGGTGCGAGTTCGGCGATGGCGATGGTCGGGAGGTGACTGTGGGTCGCCTGATCGTCAGCGCCTATGCGGCCGGGAGGTGACCGTGGGTCGCCTGATCGCCAGCGCCTATGCGGCCGGGAGGTGACCGAGGGTCGTTGAGCGCATGTGACCGAGGGTCGCCTGATCGCCGTGGGTCGCCTGATCGCCAGCGTATATGCGGCCGGGAGGTGACCGTGGGTCGTTGAGCGCATGTGACCGTAGGTCGCCTGATCGCCAGCGAACACGAACACGAACTCGAACACGAACACGAACACGAACTCGAACACGAACACGAACTCGAACTCGGGGACGCGAGGTGACCGTGGGTCGCCTGATCGCCAGCGCCTATGCGGCCGTGAGGTGACCGAGGGTCGTTGAGCGCATGTGACCGTGGGTCGCCTGATCGCCAGCGTATATGCGGCCGTGAGGTGACCGTGGGTCGCCTGAACACCGAGGTTTTCGTGCCCAACGCCCACACGAACCTCCCCAACCCCGCGAACCCCCCAACCCCCGCAACCACCTAACCACAAATCGACCAACTCAAGCGTCCCCCCCGAGCCGCGCAACCACCTAACCACAACCCGCGAACCCCCCAACCCCTCACTTCTCCCCACCCCGCGAATCTCCGCCCCCCAACACCTCACCCTCCAGAAATGAAAACACAGCGCGGTAGTAGCGCAGGGTGTTTTGCAGGCCGCTGATGCCGTGGCCCTGGCCTTCGAACTCGACGTAGGTGAGCGGGGCACCGGTGGTGCTGGCGGCCTCGGCGAACTGGCGGCTCTCCGCGACGGGGACGCGGCTGTCGTTGGCGCCGTGGGTCAGGAGCAGCGGGGCTTTGAGGCGTTCGACGTGGGTCAGGGGGGAGCGCTCGCGGAGTTTTTCGGCGTCGGTGGTGGGGTCGCCGGCCTCCAGGATCACCCAGTCGGGGATGTTGCTGGTGGTGAAGAAGGTGATGATGTCGCTGAAGCCGGCGTGGCTTAAGCCGAAGCCGAAGGGGTAGTGATCGTTATGATCGTTGGTCTCGGGGGGGAAGGTCAGGGCGCGCATGGTGGCGTAGCCGCCGTGGCTGGAGCCGTAGACGCCGATCTGATGGGGCTGATAGCCCTTGTTGGCCTCCAGCCAGCGGGCGGCAAAGAAGAGGTCGACGATCTCGTCGCCGCCCAGATCCCCGTCGTTGAGCGCGGCGAAGTCGGCGCCGAAGCCGGAGGAGCCGCGCACCGCCGGGCTCAACGTGGCCACGCCGGCCTCGCACATGATCTGGTTGGCGCTGCTGAAGTAGTTGCCGCCGCCGTAGAAGGCCGTCATGCGGACCAGACGGTCGGCGTCGGCCGGGGGATGGACCGGCTCGAAGTAGTAGGCGTGCAGGGTGCGCAGCTGAGGACCGTCGGGGCTCTCGACGTTGTCGAAGGTCTCGATGCTGACCTGCTCGACCTTGCAGTGCACGAGCTTTTCAAAAAGGTCGGCGGGGAGCTCGGCCAGCCGCCGGGCCTTGAGCTCGATGGGGCGGCCGACCGGGCCGCTGCGCTCCAGGGTGATGAGATCGAGCTCAAAAGGGGTGCGCACCGAGCTCTTGGAGAGGGCCAGGCGCCCCTCAAAAGCATCACCAACGTACACCGATTCCTCGAATTTCTCGCTCTGCAGCAACTCGCCGCTCGCCAGGTCCCGCAGCTCGAGGATCGAGCCGGTGGGGTGCTCCAGCAGCAAAAAGAGCAGGGGGGCCTCGGAGGTTTGCACAATTTCGAGCCCGCTGATCTCGTGGTCGAGCCGGGTGAAGAGGGTGGACTCGGCCGTGGCCACGTCGAGCGTGTAGAGGGCGTCCTGGCCGCTTTCGGCGCTGATGTAGAGGAGGCGCTCCCCGTCGAAGGTGTCGGCGATGGCGCCCAGGCGCATATGGCGGGTGCCGCGCTCAAGAAGAAGGCGCGGGGCGACGACGGCCTGGTCGTCGTGCTCGGCCGGCCGGGGGAGCTCAAAGAGGGCCAGGTTGGTGGTGCGGCGGTCGCCGTCGTGCTGCATGGTGAGCACGACGTGGCGGTTGGCCGGATCGAACTCAATGGCCGACCAGGTCAGGCGGTCGTCGCCCCCTTCGTCGCACCAGATCTGCTGCTCCTGGTCGGTGCTCAAGTCGCGGACGCGCAGGCAGCTGTTGAAGGGCTCTTCGCTGCCCTGGCGGACCACGTAGGCCATCAGGCGCTCGTCCTCGGAGAAGCCCACCGCGTAGATGTAGTCGACGTCGGTGAGCGCGCGCACCTGCCCGGTTTCCAGATCGAGGTGGTAGAGGTTGATGCGCTCGTCGTTGCGCTCATCGCCGCGAAAGATCAGGCCTTCCAGGGTGCGGTTGTACTCTCCGCCCCAGTAGTTGCGGGTGGACCAGTCGATGTCGTTGAGCTTCACACCGGCGCTTAAGTCGACCTGGCCCTGCTCCGGGAGCCGGTCGATCGTGCGCATCCAGGTGCCCTCGGGGGTCGTCTCGAAGTAGAGGAGGTGTCCCTGCTCCAGATCCGGGGTGATGCGGGAGTAGGGAAACCCCTGGACGTAGGGGCGAAGGTCGATCTGGCGGCCGTTGAAGGTGACGGCGTAGTCGGTGGGGTCGCCGCTCCCGGAGGCGGCGTCGGCGCTGTGTTCGGCGCTATCGACCGGCGCGTCGCTCGGGGCCTCATCGGAGGTGGCGGCCGGCGAGGCGCAGGCGCTCAGGCCGAGCAGCAGGGCGGGAAGAAAGGCGTAGCGAAGGGGGGCAATCATCGGCGGACTCTCGATCATAGGGTTGGCGCAGAGCGCGAAGGGGGGCGCTGTGAGCGCCCCCCTTCGAAAGAATCAACAGCAGATTTAGTCGACGCTCTCCGCCGACGGGGAGCTGGCTTCAAGCTGGGCGGCCCACTGGCGGGCCATGTCCAGGCGAGCTTTGGCCTGGGCGGCGTAGGGGTGGGTGGGCTCGATGCAGCGGTCGGCGCGCTCGCTAAAGGTGCTCAGGTAGGTGTCGGCCTTTTCGCCGGCGTTGGTGCCGAGGTCCTCCAGGTGGGCGAAGGCCGCGGAGGCAAGCTCGGTGCGGCAGCGGAAGGTCGGCGCGGTGAGCAGGGGGGCGTCGCCGGCAAAGGTCGGGGCCTCAAGCTCCCCGGTGGTGTTGATGCCCACGCGGATGATCTGGGCCTCGTCGCTGCTGCGGGTGATCAGGGCGAAGCGGCGCAGATTCTGGGTGGTGTCGCCGGGAAGGAAGCCGGCGAGGGGGCCGAGGTTCGCGACGTTGAAGTCCACCAGGGTCTCCTGGACGTCGACCATCTCGGCGTCGGCGAAGCTCTCGTTGATCGCGCCGCCCAGGTTCAGGCGCAGCTCGATGTGATTGTCGTCGCGCTCGATCAGCGCGGCGTCGAAGGAGGTGGGGATGGCGCTCTGCCCGAGGGCGAGCAGCTGCTGGAGCTGGTCACGCACGCCCGGATCGTTGCGGAAGAGCAGGGTGGAGGCCCCACCCACCGGCAGGGATCCGCCCTTGGGCATGACGTAGGCACGCACCGAACCGGCCACCGGCAGCGGGATGTTCTGGCCGAGGGCCTGCAAGGAGGTCTGCAGCCATGCCATCGGGTACTGACCGGCGGCGATCAGCACGGGCGTGGCGAGTTGGTAGGAGCTCAGCCGGCTGCGCAGCTCGTTTCCGTCCAGGGAGTCGAAGCCGCTGGAGGTGCCGCCCTGATAATCGAGCTCCCAGAAGGGCGCGATGGTGGTGTCGGCCAGATTGGCCAGGTTGAGCGACCAGTCCAGCGCCAGGAAATGGACGGCCTCGATCGCCGGCAGGCTCACCGCCGGGTTGATGTTCTGCTGGACGCGGGAGCCCTGAGAGGTGCGGGTCATCACCACGTCGAGGGTGATGGCCCGGGTCTCGTCGGCGTCGAGGTGCAGTGAGATGTCTTCATTTTCAGCGGCGACCGGGTCGGCCACCACCGAGGCCGTGGCCAGGCGGCTGATGTTCTCCAGGCGGAAACGGGCCAGTCCCGACTCGCCGGCGCTCTGATGGGTGTTGGCCTGCGCGCTCATCGAGGCCTCCAAAATGCCCAGGTAGGCCATCGCCTCAAAACGGGTCCACACCGCGAGCTCGCTCTCCGCTTTCAGAAAGGCGTTGTAGGCGGTGGTGGGGCGGAAGGCACCGGCGGTGGGGAGCGCGAGGGTTTCCAGATCCAGGGCGTTGAGCCAGGTCCGGGCGTGCTCCAGGCGATCGCCATCGGGAAGACGGGAGGCGTTCATCAGCGCGGCGATCTCCACGCGCAAAAAGCCCGGTCCCTCAAAGCTGCGGGTGGCCAGGGGCTGGCGGGGCTGGTCGGCGTTGTAGTTGGCGACCAGCGCGTCGAACTGGGTGGTCATCAGCGCCGGATCGTCGGTGGGAATCAGCGCGCGGTAGAGCGCGAAGGTCGGCCACTCCTCCTCCAGGGTGGGAAGGCCCAGGGCGGCCGCATCGAGGAAGTCCTCGTTGCCCATGTTCGAGAGGGTCACGTAGACGGGCCGCTCGGTGTCGAGTGCGCTCAGATCGACCTGCACGTTGGGCTCATTCATAAAAAACGTGACGGGATTTTCGAGCAGGTCCGCAACGATCTTCGTCTCGGTGGCTCCTTCGAGGCTGCGGATGGCATCGGGGAGCTCGCCGCCAAAGTTCACGCGCACTGCCAGCAGCGTGTCTTCGGTCTGCAGGAGATCCTCGGGACCGGAGAGGGTGATGGGCTGGTTCTGAGCGGCCTCATCCTGAGCTTCGGGCGAGGATTTGCAGGCTGTCAGCCCGAGGCCCAGCGTCATGGAGACGAGGAGCGCTGTGCCGAGCTGGCGAGTGGTGCGGTGGGAAGTGGAGAGTCTCATCATCATCCTTTGGGCAGAGGTCGAGAGCCTGTGCGAGAGCGCCGTGGGGCATCTGTTAGCGACACGAAGGCGCCGATCCAGCGGTGCATTCAGCGGTCAAAAAGCAGGCGCACAGCTAGCATAGCGGGGTGAAAAGGGCCAGCGGCGGGGGGGCAAGGCCCCCCGGGGCTGCGCGGGGAGCGCTCAGCGCGCTGATGCCGAGAGCGAAGGATCTTCGCCGAGCTCGACCGCCCACTGACGCACCCGATTCAGCCGCGTCTCGGCTTCGGCGGCGTAGGGGTGATCGGGGCCCAGGCAGCGCTCGGCGCGCTCGTTGAAGGTCTCCAGGTAGCGCTCGACCTTTGCCGCTCCGTCGACGCTCAAGTCATGGAGGTGGGTGAAGGCCGCGGCCGCAAGCTCGGTGCGGCAGCGCGAGGAGGGGGTGGGGATGAGCGGCACGTCATGTTCGGGCGTGAGCGCGGCGGTCTGGTCATCGGCGTCGATGCCCAGGCGGATCGACTGGTAGGCGTCATCGTCGTGGAAGCGCAGCGTGAGGTGATCGAGCTGATCCAGCCCCTGTTGCGCCGAAATCAACGCGCGAAGCGGACCCAGCTTGTCGAGGTTCGCCTCGGCGGAGGCCTCACTTAGCTCGAAGGTGTCCGCGTTATGAAAGACCTCAAAAAGGGAGGCGCCCATCACAAGCTGAAGCTCAATGCGGCTGTCGTCTACCGGGCGGAGCTCAAACTCAAAGGCGAAGGGAAGGTTTGACTCGATCCCTTTCAGCAGCGTCTGAAGCTGGGATTGCCGCCCGGGGGCCGGGTCGAAGAGCAGGGTCGCGGCCAGTCCCACCGGGAACGGGCTTCCGGCCGGCAGCGTGAAGGCACGCACCGTTCCTGCACGCGCCAGGGGCACCGTGGTGTCATCGAGCGCTTCGGAGTTCATAAGCGCAAAGGGGGACTGCAGGGCCGTCACCACGATGGCGATGCCTGATTCTGAGGATGCCAGCCGGGCCAACCTCTCATCGAAGCCCATGCTCCCACCGGCCGCGGGGGTGTCGAACGCTTCGAGCCAGAATGGCACATCAACCTCTCTGGCGAGTGCCTGCAGATCGAGCGACCAGTCCAGGCTCAGGGCGTGCGAGCCGGGGATCTGAGGGAGCATGACCGTAGAGCGCGATGCCTCGGCGATGCGCGCGCCCCGGGCGGTGCGGGTGAGCACCGCGTCGAGCGTCATGCCGCCGGCTTTGGTGGCGTCTATGTGCAGCGAGAGGTCTTCAAATTCGGCTGCCATCGGGTCGTTGACCATCGAGTTCACGGCCAGTGTGCTGATGGCTTCAAAGCGGGTGCGGGCGTCGTCGGCCTCGTCGCCATGAGGGAAGAGCGGATACTCCTCATCCATAGCACGCTGCAGTGTGCCAAAGCGCGCCAGCCTGTCGTGGCGGGTCCACAACGCCAGCTCGCTCTCGGAGTTCGCGTATGCGTTGAAGGCGGCAGTGGGGCGGTAGGCGTCGGAGGCTATCGGGAGGATTTCCAGATCCAGGCTGTCGAGCCAGGCATGTGCCTGTTTATGGAGGTTTTCGCCCTGGCTGAGCGCCAGATTGACTGGCGTGGCGACTTCCACGCGCAGAAAGCCCGGCCCCTCGTAGGAGCGGGTCACCATCGGATCGTCGGGATTCTCGGCGGAGTAGTAGGCGAAGAGCTTTTCAAGCTCGATGGCC
This sequence comes from Lujinxingia sediminis, assembly GCF_004005565.1. Taxonomy (NCBI): domain Bacteria; class Deltaproteobacteria; order Bradymonadales; family Lujinxingiaceae; genus Lujinxingia; species Lujinxingia sediminis. The sequence goes on from NZ_SADD01000013.1 coordinate 8,160, forward strand.
AGCTGTGCCGGGTCGTCGGTGGGAAGAAGCAGGCGGTTGAGCATGAAGGTGGGCCACTCTTCTTCGCGGGTGGGGAGCCCGAGCGACGCGGCCTGCAGAAAGTCCTCGTTCCCAAGGCTGGAGAAGCTCAAGTAGATGGGGCGATCGGTGTTGAGGAGGCTCAGATCAACATCAACGTGCGGGTGGTCGACGAAGAGGCTGACGGGATCTTCGAGCCCGGCGGCTACGGTCTCCAGAGTCGGATCGTCGCTCAGGCTTCGCAGAAGCGCGGGCAACTCGCCGCCAAAACGCACCCGCATCGAGACGAGGGTGTCTTCGGTCTGCAGAAGATCTTCGGGGCCGGTGACGGTGATGGGTTGCGGCTGCGCCTCGACCTCGACCTCGCGCTCGGCGGTGGAGGTGGATTTGCAGGCGAGCAGCGCCGGGCTGATCGCGATGGCCAGGAGTAGTGGGATGAGGGTCTGGCGGATAAGGAGGGAGGGGGAGTTCATGAGCAACATCCTGCATCACAGGGGGTAGTGACGTTCAAAGATTCCCGGCGGACGCCGGTAAGCACCGAGGTAAAAAGCGGGCAGAGAGCTACCAGACCCTGGCCCGATGGACCAGCGCTGGCACCGGAATTCCCCCTGACTATCGAAGGTGTTCAGCCGACCTTCGCGAAGGTGAGCACGTGCTGGGGCGGGGCTTCGAGCTCGTCGTCGAGGGCCTCATCGAAGCCCTCGCGTTGGCCGACGAAGTCGAGGCCGGCCTTTTGCGCGGCGTCGACGATGGTGTCGAGGGGCCAGTAGCGGTGCGCGATGGTGATGGGCACGCCGGCCTCGGGGTCCTCGCCATCTTCGTCCTCGCGCACGTAGCGGAAGGTGACCTCGAAGGTGCGCTCGTGGGCGTCCCATAAGGAGCCCTCCCAGATCGTGTAAATCACGCCGTCCACATCGAGCTCGGTGGTGGGAGCGCTGGGGTCGTCGACGATGACGTTTTCGGGGATATCCATCTCGGCGGCGTCTTCGTCGAGGCCTTCGGTGGGGTAGATGTCGAGGTGAAAGAGGCCGCCGGGGCGCAGGGCGCGGGCCACAGCTTCAAAGGTGTCTCGGAGCGCGGGGGTGTCGGGCAGGCAGTAGAGCCCGTTGTAGGCCAGGATGACGTGCTCAAACTCGCCATCGGCCGGGAGGTCTCGGAGGTCGCGCTCGATGAGCTCGGTGTGGGGGAGGTTGCGGGCGCTGGCGAGCTTGAGAAGCTCGGGATCTTGATCGAGGCCGACCAGACGCTGGACGCCGGGGCTTAAGGCGTCGAGCAGGCGGCCATGGCCGCAGCCCAGCTCCAGGACCGATGAGGCGCCGGCGGTGCAGGTGGCGTAGTACGCAAGGTCGCCCGGAGTGCCGGTGTGGGTGGCGGCGTAGAGGCGCGCCTGCAGGGGGGTAAAGCTCATGGGGTCAGCTCCATCGGTTTGGGGTGTAGTCCGGGGACCCCGCGGGTGAGAATGAGCGCGAGCACGGATAGCACGGTCAGCGTGAGGATCGCGTTGGAGTAGGTGGCGCCTGCCCCCAGGTCAAGTCCCAGCCAGCTTGTGGCGCCTTCGGCCTGCAGCTCTACCGCGGTCACGCTGAGCGCCACGCCGAAGGCTCCGCCCAGGAAGAAGATCATCATGAAGATGCCCATGCCGCTGCCGGTGAGGCTCGGTGGCAGAATCTGGCTTGTGGCGCTGACGACCGGGCTCTGGAAGAGCGCAAAGCCCAGGCCGTAAAGCCCCATGCCCAGCCCCACACCCACCTCCGAGCCGCCGGCGTAGTAGGCGGTGATAAGGTTACCGGCGATGATGAGCACCATGCCGATGACGATGGGCTGGCGCGCGCCGACGCGATCGGCATAACGCCCGGTCCATGGCGAGATCACTGCGATGAGAAGCGCGCCGGGCAAGAGCACCAGCCCCACCACCAGGGGGGCCACCTGGTTCACCTCGATCAGGAAGATCGGGACGAGCACGATCGTGCCAAAGCGGGAGGCGTTGGTCAGAAAGGCCACCGCGCTGTTGGTCAGGTAGCGCCGATCTCGGAAGACCTCCGGCTGTGCGAAGGGCTCATCAATGCGGTGAATGCGTCGCCAGAAGACCAGGAGAAGCACCAGCCCCAGGCCCAGAAGACCGAAGAAGAATGGGCCAAAACCTCGCTGCTCAATGATGGTAAAGGCGTAGAGCCAGGCGCTCACACCAAGGCCCAGAAGGAGGGCTCCGAGGGTGTCGAAGGTGTCGCCAAATCGGGCGTCGAGCGATTCCGGCAAGAGGCGAAAGGCCACCGGGGCGGCAAGGGTCACAAGGCCCGTGGCACCGTAGACCAGCCGCCAGCCGCCCAGTTCGACCAGGATGCCTCCCAGAAAGGGGCCGACCGAGGCGGCCAGGCCCACCGCGCCGAGCACAAGTCCCATGGCCGCGCCGCGGCGGTGGGGGGCAAAGACCCGGGCGATGATCATGGTGCCCAGCGCCGGGAGCGCAGCGCTGCCGGCGCCCTGCAGAAAGCGCAGCACGATCATGACTTCGATCGATGGCGAGGCCGCCAGCATCAAGGAGGTGGCACCCAGCGCCAGGATGCCCGCGCAGTAGAGTCGCCTCAACCCCACCAGATCGGCCAGGCGACCGTGGATCGCGCTGAAAATACCAAAGGTCAGCGAGAACCCGGTGACCACCCAGCCGTACACCCCTTCGGAGACGCCAAAGTCTCGGCCGATAAAAGGCAGAGCGACGTTGACCATGTTGCCGTTAACCACCGCAAAAAAGACCACCGAACTCAAGAGCGCGAGCACCACCGAGGCGGTGCGGGCGTCGGCATAGTGATTCGGGGTGGAGGGGGGCGTGGGTTCGGCGTCGCGTGGCGCGTGGGGAGGATGGTGGGCCATGATCAAGCGCTCAGAGGAGGGAGTGACCCGAAGAGGGGGGGCGGGTCGGGGGCCATAGGAGGCCATCGCAGCATCGCCGCGGGGTGTCAATTCGAAAGGATGGTTGCGTCGCCAGCCGACAGGGGGCTCGCCTAGAGGCAGCCGGCCTGCAATGGGGCAAGCTCCAGATGGCAGCGCGCACAGGGGGTCGGGTTGGCTTGAAGCCAGGCGCGGCACTCGAATCGAAACTCGGGAGGGTGGGGAGAGATTCCCGTATGACAGCTCACGCAGTCCTGCTCGCTGTGGCAGGAAGCGCACTCAAAGATATCTCGCCGGGCCATCACCCCGTGGTTATTGGGAGTGGCCGCATCGAGCCATCCGGGGGGATGCATGGCGAAATTCGCCGGGGGCGCAAGCTCGAAGGGGGCGTCCGGGCTGACCCGTGACTCCAGGTGGCAGCTCGTGCAGAAGGTCTGGGCCTGGTGGCAGGAGGCGCAATCCTCAATGCCCTGACGCGCCTCCAGACGATGAAGCGCGACGTAGTTGGGCGGATGGATCAGAGAACTTTCGGCGAGCGTGTCGACGTGGCAGGTGATGCAATCGGCCTCCAGGTGGCAGCTCATGCATTCGGCGCTCTGCGTCAGCGCCCGTGGGCCATGCCGGGCGAGCCAGTCGGCGGTGTGGTCCGCGGGGAGCAGGGTGCCGCTCCGGAGGCTTAAGCCCGGCGGGTGGTCGGCGGGAAGCGTGGAGCGGTAGCTCGGCGGATTTTGCAAGGGGGGCAGCGTCCCCGATGGGGAGGTCGGTCCCTGGCAGGCACTCGCAGCGAGGATGCTCGCCAGCCCGAAGGACGCCAGAGCCACGCGGATCAAGGCGAGGCGCCGGGGGGCTTTTGAGCCATTGAGGCTCCGGTGGTGGCGAGCGACGGTCATGGCCAGAGCTCCAGGGTGAGGTTGGCGTAGAGCAAGGCGTGGGAGGGAAGGGCGCTACCCTGGCGGTGTTCAGCCAGCAGCGCGAGGCGCGCGATCGCCCCCAGCCCCACCTCCGCGCCCAGGCTGGTGCTCAACGCCATCCTGCGCTCCTCGCCATGGCCGACCGCGCTCCCCGAGGCGCCGGTGGTGTAGAGCGTGAGATGGCGAGCGGTAAGCCAGAGGCGGCGCGGGGTGGCCGCCACACGCAACGAGGCGTCGACGAGGAGCTGATCGCCGGTGGGCGCGCCTTCGGTGTGGGTCTGGTAGCTGATCTGCGCGCTCAGCCGAGCGTCGCGCTCGAAGAGGCGCAGGCGGGTGTGGGCCCCCAGCGCCGCGCCCGGAGCCAGATGGTCGGGGAGCCCGAAACGTGCGCCGGTGTCGGGGTAGGCCCGCGCCCAGGCGCGCGCCTCCAGGGAGGTCTGTACCTCCGGGAGCGCGCGTTGCACGCTCATGTACGCGCTCTGGCGCGGTGAGGCGCCGAAGAGGTTGAAGATCGATGCGGCGTCGAAGATGGGGAGGCGATGATCAAGGCCAACGGACACCGCGGTGTTTTTGCCCGCAGCGATCGCGCCCTGCACAAGCGCACGATCGAAGGTCTGCGCCGGTCCGTGAAAGGTCAGAAGGGTGCTGAGCTGGAGCGCGCGCACGGGTTTGATGCGTGCGCTCATCCCGAAGCGATGTTCGATCTGGCGAGCCCCGGGGCTTCCCCACCCCTGGGGCGGCGCGATGCCGCGCGTTGCTCGGGAGGCGGCGATCTCCACGCTGTGAAGGCGACGGTGGTGCACGCCCAGTGAGGCACCCAGTAGCGTGGCCTGCTCTGGCGAGGCGTAAGGATCGTTGAGCGGCACCCCCTGCACATCCCAGGTGGCCGGGTCGAAGGGGCCCAGGCGATGATCGACCTGGCGACCGGCCCAGGCCTGCACGCGCTGGCGTGTGGGTCCATCCCCGAGCTCCAGCTCGGCGCTCAGCCCATCGAGGTCGACCACCCCCAGCACCGAGCTTGCCCAGTGGCGACCCGCGCGAAGATGCAGCGCCTCAAAAGGGTGCCAGTCGACGTAGGCCAGATCCAGGGTCAGATCGTTGAAGCGGTCCTGCGCGCGTGGATCCTCGCGAAGCTCCGGCGAGAGCGCAGCGTCGCTAAAATAGCGAAAGCTCAACCGGGCGTTGAGTCTGCCTGTGCGATCGCCCAGGAGGTCGTGAGCGTTTAAGTGCAGGGCCTGGGTCCAGGTGCGGGAGGCCTCCCAGCGGCGGTCGGCGCGAAGGTGCTGGGTGGCGCGAGCGCGCGACTGGGTGCGCACCTGGTAGGTGGTGGCGTGGGCTGGCATCGACAGCAGCAGTGTGCCGACGGTCGCCAGCGTCAACGCGATTCGGAGCAGCGCGTGGGGCGCCCGGAGTGTGGCGAGGCCGGGCCAGCGTCCTGGAAGTTGTCGACCTGACACCACAGCGGGCTCTCGAGGGCAGGGGAGGGCAAACATCACTATCGGATGTATGACGCCGTAAGCTAGCGTTGACGCCGTGTCTGCCGCGTTGGGAGCACCTCGGGCCGTCTGGCAAAGCCTCGACGATGCGAAAGCATCGCCTGCGTTTTGCGCCTTGCCCGAGAAGCTCTCGGCTTCGCAGCCATCGACGTCAACGTCTGCTCCCAGCGTAGTAGTGAATCGAGGCGCGCTGTGCAATTACTTCAAGGGTATGAAATTTTTTCATAGGGCGGTCGGCGTGCCGGAGGCGTCGTGTGAGAGGCCGGGGAGCGGGATCACCGCCTGCGAAAGCCGCCGATCGTCATGAGGGCGCCGGAGGTGGGGGCGGCAAGGACGAGTGGTATGAATCTTGCGGGAACTGCTGGCTGTGTTAGAGCTGCCACCGCGATGATTGACGTGATGCAACGATGAGAGAGGCCATGCCAAAGCGAACACACACCAGATGCCCGCGCTCCCCGCAGGGCTTTACGCTGGTGGAGCTCATGATCGTGGTGGTGATCGTCGGGTTGCTCGCCGGGCTGGTGACACCGACGGTCTCGCGAACCATCAAAGAAAACAGCACCCGCGGGCTCAACCGCCAGATCGTGCAGGCGTTTCAGGAGGCCCGGGCCTATGCCATGGGTCGTGGCGAGGTGGTCTTCGTGGCCGTGCAGCGCGGAGGTGGGGACCCGGGGGCGGTGCAGTTCTTTCGTTCGCAGAATCGCTCGCTGACCTGCGCCGATGGTGTGGTCGTTGCGCCCGGTCCGGGTGAGGCGCTGATTGAGATCGATATGAACGCCACCGGTCTGGAGCACGCCATCCTCGGTGCCGACCCGGCCGCCGAGGGCACGCTGGCCAGGCCGCTTTGCATCTCTCCGGAGGGGCGCGTGCTCAATAGCGACGGTGCCACGCTGAGCAGCGACGGCGCCTGCCCGGGCTACAACTTCCGCTTCTGGATGGCCAACCCGGAGCAGCCGCTGGACGCCGGCGTGAGCGACTGTCCTTCGATGGGAGCCGGTGAAGACGAACTCTTCGAGCTGAGCGTGCAGCGGCAGCTGTCGAGCTTTTATATGATTCACATTCCTTTCAACGGTCAGGCGCGGGTGATCCAATGATGAAGCCAGATCAAACGAGCGCATCGCCGCGAGGCTTCTCACTGATCGAGCTTCTGATCGCGATGATGCTGATGTCGGTGGGGGTGATGGCGACGATCGCCATGCAGTTCACCTCGCTGGGGGGCTACACGGTCTCACGCGATGTCACCGGTGCCACCGAGATGGCCCGTCAGGTTGAGGCGCGACTTCGGGCCGAGGCGATGGGATGGAACGGGGTGATGGCTCCCTCGACCGTCGATGAAATCTACAACGACGGACGAGGCTCGGCGTTTCTGGCCGACCTCGCCACCGCCGGCGGTGCCTGGGTGCCTCTGTATGACGTACCGGTCAACCAGCGGATGCGCGCCGATGATGGCGCGGCCCGTTTCTGTGTTTTTGGCTCTGCCGAGCAACTTCAAGAAGAAGGCATCGCGCAGCCCTACATGCAGATTCGTCTGGCGGTGGTGTATCCGGGGGCCAACGGCACCTTCCCGGGTCAGGATGGCGGCAACCTCAACGGGCGCTGCGATGCGTTTGGCGTCGGCCTGCTGATTCCGGGCGATGTAAACCTTGGGCTGGAGCGCGAAGGGCTGCGCGCGAGCTACTTCGCCAGCGCCATCCGCCCGCGTTGAACCCGATGCTAACGTCGCATCGATGACTGCGATGTAAGGATACGATGATGAGACACTCCCAACCCCATCGCCTGACCCGAAGTCGGCTTGCCGCTCGCGGCTTCACGCTCGTGGAGCTGATGATCGCCATGACGCTTGTGGGCGGTTTGGTGGCGATGATTTACGGGATGTTTGCCCGCACTTCCGACGCGCTGATCGACGTCGATGCGATGGCCGGTGCCACCGATGAGGCGCGCTTTGCCCTGGAGATGGTGCGCAACGAGCTGCAGTCGGCCGGCAGCCAGGCCTCACCCAACGCTGCGGTGGATCCCTGGGTGCGACCCAAAGATAACCCGATGTTTGGCCTGATCCCCTATGAGGGCTGGCAGAACAGCCGCGAGGTCTATCAGGGCAACGCCACGCTCCAGGCGATCGGGGCGCGCAACCCCCGCTCGGCGTTTAGCGGGGTGGTGATGGTCGGCGCGTATGACTTTCCTCAGAGCTTTTTGATCAGCGAAGTGAGCCCCAACGGAGCGCGCGTGGAGAATGTCGAGCGGGGGATGGGGCGGCTGACCCGCATCGATCCTTTTGATATCTCGGCCGACAGCGCGGTGATCGCCGATGATACCGACCCCCGCGCCGTGGCGTTGACCGAGCAGGCCGCAGCCCGCGGGCTGCGCATCAGCGACCGCCAGGGCTACATGCAGTTTGTGCCGGTGCGCCAGGCCAGCATCGCCGCCGGGGCTCTGGAACTGACCACTGCCGCGATCGCCTTCCGCGGCGAAGGGCGCATGTCGGGGTTGGAGAGCATCGACGGTCAAGACAACGATTACGACGCGGCCTTTCTTGACGCCTTCTGGTTCCGGGTGCGCGTTGATCCCTACGATCCAACGAACCTGCAGCTGGTCCGCCACAGGCTTGACTTCGAAACGTTGATGGCCCTGAACTCCCCGACGCTTAACCAGCTCGAAGGGGCGATTGTGGGTGTGGACGCCGAAGCGAAGGAAGCCAACACGCTGGTGATCGCCAACCACGTGGTCGACTTTCGGGTGTGGTTTGATTGCGCCGATACCTTCGGTGCGATGCAGCCCTCGCCGCTGGCGACGCAGTGGGAGCCCGCCACCGGGGCCTGCCTGACGCCGCCGGCTTCCGCTTCAGAGCCCCATCTGGCGCGTGTGGCGCATCTTCGTCTCTCGATGCGCTCGGAGAATGAGCGCACCAACCGCCCCCATTTCGAGGTCAGCGGAGACGCCGACTGGCTGGGCTTCCAGGGGGTGGAGGGCACCATGCAGACCTATGATGTCGATCCGCGAAACCCCGGGGCGGCCTCGGTGGTCACGGTGCAGTCCAGCGTCGATCTTGCCAACTTCCGTATGCGAGGGCTCTGATGCGACTTCAAGCCAACAATCAACGCGGTGCTGCCCTGGTGGTGGTGCTCCTGGTGATCCTGGTGCTCACCGGCCTGGGGATGGTCGCGTTGGATTCGACCACCGAAGGGGTCTGGCTCTCGGCCAGTCACCGCAGCCGCGCCCAGGCCACCGTTTTCAGTGACGCGGTGGTGCAGTTTGGTCTTTATCGCGCCGGCGCCCGCGCGCCCTCGTACTCCGAGATGCTCAAGGCGCGTGCCGAGGCCGACCTGAGCAGCCTGAGCTCTGAATCGGAGCGAGTTGGTGCAATCCGCCGGGGGGGCTACCAGATCTTCAGCCCCGAGGAGAATCCCGGCGGTGGCCAGGCCACCCTGCGGCAGGTGCTTCCTGACGGGAAGCTCATCGACACCACCGCGGCGGGCTCTCTGGAGAATGACAGCACCAACCCGGTGCGCTTTCGCTTTATCGTGCGCGACCCCCTCGATGGACCGCCGGCACCGGGCTACTCCGGGGAGTTTTGCTTCAAGAAGGTGACGGTGGCCTCCGAGGCGATCCTGGGTGATGTGCCCGAGGCGGACACCGACCGCCGGCGTCAGCGCGCGCTCGGGAGGCACAGCGCCGAGGCGATGATTGGTCCGATTGATTGTGGTTCGCGCTGAAGGGTTTTGCTCCTGCGCCCGGGAGCACCTGGCGAGTCGATTCGATAATGCAAGCTGTTCGGGGCTTTGAAGGCCCCACAGGCTGAGGTGATGACAATGAACACGAAACGACAACTTCTGGTCGGCGGGCTGGGGCTGGTGATGGTCGCCGGCGCGGGCCTGCTGCTCTCCAGCGCGCCGCGAGCGGTCCATAGCCAGAGCCCGGTGGAGCTTGGCATCGCCCAGTCTCCGGTGGTCACCATCGTGTTGGACACCTCGGCCAGTATGCAGTGGACCGAGGAGGGCGAGGGGCGCTACCCGGACTTGGATGTGTCTTCGCCTCCTGCTGGTTTTGGAGTGCACCATTCGACCTGGGTGCCGGGCACTGCACTCAACCTTCCGGGCTCTTCCCGAGTGGATGGGTCGCCGGTCAGCGGTACCCCGGTCACCACGATGGGGCCGTGCATGGTCTGGCACCCCTTTGATGGGACCAGCGGCCACAAGTGCAAAGATTATGTGCGCCCGCCTTCCTGTACCGACTTCTCCGACTGTCAGTGGTTTGATGAGGGTAAAGCCACCGATGAGCAGGAAGAGGCGCTCGAAGACATGGTAGCCAACACCGATATGCGCCTGATCGATAGCAACAAGCCCCGTCACATTCAGCTCAAAGAAATTCTCACCGGCGATATGTACCTGAGCAAGGACGAGCATGATCGCGTGGGGCCGGGTTGCTGGTTTGTGCCGCGCTTCCGAGGAGCCTCCCGCGAGGAGCAGGTCTGCTGCGAGAACTTCGATCAGAACAGCTGGTCCTGCGATGACAGCGCGAAAAAGTTTGACGGGTTGATCGATCATGATGACCCGCGTCCGCATTATCAGGAGGTCTACAACGAGCAGGATTCCAACGGTCTGCTCGATGCGATGGGGCGCACCACCATCTTCTCGGTGGCGATGTTCGATGGCTACCGCTTCGACGGGACGGATGCGGATGGCTGGGGCTATGGGATGAACGACATCGTCACCAACGAAGGAAGTAATGCGGGAGACGGCATTGAGGGGAGCGGGTGTTCGAGCCCGCCCTGCTATAATCTGGGGCTCTTTCGCTTCATCGGACCGACGCGTCTGGCTCTGGGGGCCGACGATATGGGCAACGTCTCGGCCTACGTCCAGGAGGCGATGCTGAACGCGGGTTATATCAACGATCGCGACGCTTATCTCACCGGCAATCGTAAGGAGAAGAAGGAGCGAAAGCGTCCGCGCGGGGCACAGGGTGACTGGGAGATTCCGATCTTTGACTACCCGATGAACAAGCAGCCCATCAGCATGGCCAGCCCTTTTGCCGCGGTCTTTCACGATCTGAAGAACTTTTATAGTTACGGGCAGTACAGCCACAGCGCCGACGACGGCTCGACCCAGCCCGATGTGGTCCATCCTTTCGGTGAAGATCGCTACGCAGCGTGTCGTCCGCGCCACGTGGTCTTTTTCACCGATGGCTTCCCCGAACCGGAAGCCCCCGGAGGTGCGGGGAATGGTATCGGCAGCGAGAGCCTCAACCCGGCCTTTGGCTACGATCCGGGCAAATACCGCTATGACATCACCGAGACGGCCATTCTGGATATGCTCTCTCAGTCGGAGAGCGAGATGCAGGCGGCCAACGACGGTCAGCAGATCGATGAGCGTTACGCCCCCAGGGTGCACGTGCTCGCGGTGAATCTGGAAGAAGACAGCCAGCGGCGTACCGATGCCATCGCAAAGCTGGCCACGATGGCCATGCGCGGAGGCACCTGCGCGCAGTATTACCTGCCCGCGGAGATGATCCCGCTCGGCTCGCAGAGTGGTGTGCGCGATAGCGACGGCAACCGCCCCCAGGGGACCTGCGACCCGGATGATCTGAGCCAGCCCTGCCTGGTGCCTCAGAATGTCAGTTTTACCTTCCAGCCCCCCGACGGCAGCGATCCCTTTACCTGCGATCACCCTGCGTTGCTCCTGAATAACAACAGCAAAGCCTCCCTGGTGAGCGCCTTCCAGCTGATCTTCAACGAGATCGCCGGCTCCTCGGGGCTGGCCGCACGCACCCGTCCCTCCATCACCAGCTACCTGGACACCGAGGGCGAGCGGGGTCAGTACCGCTTCTTCTCCGGGATGCAGATTCAGGGGGATAACGTCTTCTGGAAGGGCGTCCTCAATCGCAAACTCTACGCCTGCTCTGGCGGCGACTCGTTGGTCACCGAAGCCGACACGCTGGATGGTCTGCACGAGGATGTGAACCGGCTGCGCAATGACATCGGTGATCCTCTCGATGATCCGATCGACCGCAGCGATGTGGATACCGATCGCCGCCGTGTCTTTACCTCCTTCCCATCCTTTCTGTTGAACCCGGGCGATGAGGAGGTCGGCGGCACCGGTCCGGTGCCGGGCTTCTTCCCGCTGACCTACGCGCTGAGTCAGGCGCCTACCAACCAGGATGAGTTCGGGGAAACCGGTCTTCTGGCTGCCTCCAACACCGGGCGAGTGCTGGGGACACGCGTGCGTTTCGAGCACGAAAACATGCGCCAGGTGTTTGCGGATGCCACGCTGAGCGACGACACATTCTATACGTACTGGGGTGTGCGAGATGACCCGCAGACCGGTGAGGATCGCGCGGAGAGCATGGGAGGTCTGGTCGATGAGTACCGCGGTCGCATCGGGCCGAAGGCCGACCGCATCCTCGGAGCGATTTACAACTCCAACCCGGTCACGGTGGGCCCCCCCGATCTGGATCTTCCCAATGACGGGTACCGTGCCTTCCGCCAGGAGTACGCCAATCGCCGTACGGTGCTCTACGTGAGCACGCTCGACGGCCAGCTGCACGCGCTCTACACGGGGGAAGATAAGGTCAAAGGCCGCGATCTTCCCGACTCGTTGATCGCCACGATCATCGAGCGAGACAACGTACCGGCCAGTGAGCAACGAGAGGCCTGGGCCTATGTGCCCTTTAGCCTGCACCGCAAGCTGCAGCCTAACCGCCAGCGCGCCGCTCAACTTATGGACGGAAGTCCGGTCGTCGGTGATATTCGCCTCTGCCACGCCAACCCCGCGCTCAACTCCAATCGGCAGGCCTGCGGCGCATGGACCGGGCAGGTGCCCAAAGCTGCGCAGTGGCGCACCGTGCTCTTGCAGGGCATCGGCGGGGTCGGCGAAGGTTATTTCGCACTCGATGTTACCCGCACCGGTACGGCCACGGAGACACCCGACCCCATCGTGCTCTGGGAGTTCAGCCGGGAGTGGGAAGAGCATCAGCTCGCCGAACTCGATACCTGGCGCTACGCGCCGGAGGATGTCTCGGCCTACGATACTGAACTCGACACCTGTCGCACCGCGCTCGAAAATACAGCTGTGGGCTCGGCGCTCTGCGGGCTCTTCGGGTGCGACGATGCTGCTGACACGCCCAGCCCCTGGGAGCTTGGATTCCTGGGCACTTCGGTGAGCAACCCGGCCATGGGCATGGCGGCGATGCGTCTGGGGGATAGCGCTACTGCAGCGCTTCAGCGCCCCATTGCTGTCTTCGGTGCCGGACTGGCTCCTGAGCGCAACGAGGCACCGCTCTCTTGCATCGAAAATATCACCGGTCGGGCCATTTACATTGTGGATCTGCAGACGGGTATGATCATCCGCCGCTTTGTTGAGTACCGCGATGAAGATGGTCATCTTCAGCGTTTCCCCAGCCAGATGATCGGCTCGCCGGCGCTCTACAGCGACTCGCCCGGTGATGTGGCGACTCGCGGCTTCATCGGCGATGCCAGAGGGCGAATGTTCCGCATCGATATGACGCGCCCCGACCCGCGAGAGTGGGAAGTGCAACTCTTCTTTGATCCGGCCGAGCAAGTCTCTCCCTGGATGGAAGACCTCAGCGGGCAGTACGGCACCGACGTCTTCGGACCGGCGGCCTACCGTCCGGCGCTCTACATGAACGAAAACCGTAATCTGGTGGTCGTTTACGGGTTGGGAACTCCCGGTGAGACCAGTGAGACCCAGACCGTGCAGGCGGTCATCGCGGTTGAAGAAGACTTCAACGTCGCGGAGGTTACCAACGGTGGCGTGCAACAGACCGTCGACCAGATCGTGCCCAGGGCGTTGTGGCGCTACTTCCTGGAGCCGCGTGAGCGCCTCACAGGCGAACCGGTGGTTTTTGATGGGGACGTCTTCTTTACGACCTATGTTGAGGAGGAATCGGCGTGCATCGCGGGCACATCGCGTATCTACCGCCTGCAGGGGACGCCCTACGATTATGAGTCCGGGTCAACCGAGGTGGAGGCCAAGGGGGCCTGGGATGAGTATGTCAGTGGTGGTACGGGCTCGCTCGACCCCTCGCTCTTCCTGGTCGATAGCGGCGATAGTGACGGAGTGCCCCGCTGGTTTGGTCCGGCGAGGCCGACGCTCATCCGCGGTCTTTCCATTACGTTGGGCCCGGTCTGCAACGATGTCATCGACGATCAGGCGCTGGGGCAGACCGTCCGTGAGTCGCAGGCCAAAAAGCCGCAGCTCACCTTTACCTCGGTGGGCAACGACAGCAACGGCAACCCCTCGTCGGGTGCTGGCGCCAACGGTACCGGAGGCATTGGCGGATTTAATATTGAGCTTGAGCCGCCGGCGACGCGCTCGGTGCCCTTGAGCTGGACGATTGTGGGGAACTGATGCGAGTGCACCTGAGAGGTCTTCTCATCGCACTTCTCCTTATCCTCGTCGCGGCGGCCTGCCGCGGCGAGGATGCGAAGACTCCCGGAGACGAGGGCCAGCGCAAGGAGAAGAGCGCCCGGACGCCTGACTCCGAGCCTGAGCCTCGGGAGGTTTTCGGGCTTCCGTTGCCTCCGGACTACAGCGACCGTCTGGAGATCTCCGAGACGCTTGTCACCGTGCACACGAGCATGACCGTTGCGGAGCTCAGCGCGTTTTTTCGCTCGCGCCTGGTCGACTACGAGTACGTGGAGATGTCGGGCCGGGTGCGCGTCTTACCACTTCGCCCGCACTCGCCATCGCTGGAGTTCTACACGCTCGCCGGGCGTCATGGGCAGCTTGTGATTGATTACCATGCCGCCCCGGATGTGGCGGCCCGTGAGCTCGCCCGGTCGCAGTCTCTGGAAGCGATAGCTGAGAAAGACGGAGATCTGGCGCGTGCTCTGGAGCACGCGCGTAACAATCCCACCACCAACCGTGGCGAGCGCGCCCCCTGGCTGAGCGCGATGCGCGGCAAGCCCGTGGAGCTTCGTACGTCCGATGGCGAGTTGCTGGCTCCGGGCGCGGTCTGGGGTGAGCCCTACACCCCGCCGCCGGGCTCGCCACTTTATGGGGAGCAGAACCGGGAGAATTTCGGCCGCCCCTTTGGCGATTGGCGCATGCACTGAGCGCAGGCTCCCTTTATACTCCCTTCACGTGAATGGTCTTGACGGCTGCGGCAGAACCAGCGCTGCGGCCAGGTTCGGTGGCCGTGCGGGATGCGGCAGGGGAGTGACTCAATGCGATGTGGTGCGCTCGGGGCGTTCGCGCTCCTGATGGCGATGATGGTGGGCATGGGGCAGGCTGCTGCGCAGCCTGACGAGGTGGTTGACGCGGTGGTCTTCGAGCTTGAAGGCGCCGGGGTGGAACCCCTTCTTTTGAGCAACCTCAGCGCGGTGCTCCGCAATCAAGCGTTGCAGGTGGGGTCGTTTCGCGTGGTAAACGCCACCCCGCTGCAGCGTGAGGAGACCGCCGTGGTTCTGGGGTGTGATTCGGCCGAGCGCGCTTGCCTGGAGCAGATGGCGGAGCTTAACAACGCGCAGGTGCTTATCTCGGGCGATGTTCGCCGCCGCGATGATGTGCTGGTGGTGAGTGTGGTTCTTTTTGATCGGCTCCGTGACGCTCCGGCCACTGAGATTCAGCGCGAGCTCCAGGGGAGCGATCCGGTGCTGGAGTTTCGACGGGAAGTCGAGAGTATTTTCGGCGAACTCGCCACTCGCATGACGACCTGGCTGGAGGTGAGCGCGCCGCATTCCGGCGACGCGATCCGAATCGACGGGGTGGTGGTGGGCCATGGTCAGGTCACCCGTCAGGGGCTGCCCGAGGGGCGCTACCAGGTGGAAGTGGAGCGGTCCGGCGCACGGCCGTATCTCGAAGAGGTTGTGCTGGGCGTGGGCGAGCCGGTGGTCATCGAGGTGAGCGCGCCCTCGCCGCAGATCGTGCCGGAGGAGCAGACGCCGGGAGCGTCATCGACCCTGGTCCTCTCGCAGCGCGATGAACCACCCCACCAGGAGGAGGCGCGCTCGGAGCGCGGTGTGGCGAGTCTGGCTCCGCCGATCGCTCCTCGTAAGCGCTCTCGCCTGGGGGCGTACTCCTCGCTGGGTGTGGGCGTTGTGGCTCTGGGGGGCGCGGCGGCGATGGCGGTTTTGATGCGTGGGATCGAAGATGACATCGCCACTGAGAACGCCGCCGGCACCATGACGCCCTCGCGCTACGAGGAACTTGTGGGGCGCGGCGAAAGCTATGAAATGGCGCAGTGGGTGCTGCTGGGGGTGGGGGTAGGGGCCAGTGCGCTGGGTGTGGGCTGGCTTGTGGTCTCCTCGGCGCGCGGCGACGATGCGCCCGAGCTGGCCCTGGGCGTCGGGCCGGGCTCGATCGCGCTGCGAGGGCGTTTTTGAGAGGTGCCCGAACTCAGCGCGATGCTTGAGAGCGTGTCGGGTTTTACAAGGGGCGCGGCGTTCCCGGGAGCGCATTGAGTACTGAGAGGCAAATCCCCCCCCGCCAGAGCGGCAGGCGATGCGTAGAGCGTGGCGGGTTACCCGGGGAGGTCGGTGCGCGTCAGGCTCATATCCAGCGCCTCGTCGCGGGCATCGGGAAAGAGCGCCTGAGTGTCGCGGGCCAGTCGCTTCAACTCTTCCACAAGTTCGGTGGGGGTCTCCAGCTGTGCCAGAGATCGGGCATCAAGCACCCGGGTCGCCAGCGCTCCCAGCTCGGAGAAGAGCTCCAGATGCTCCTGCAGGGGGCTCTCCAGGGGGCTGAGCGCCACGAGCATCAAAAAAACCGGTGATTCGGTCCTGGCCTCGGTCTGGAAGCCCTCGGGGCGTGTCGCTGCAAAGACCAGCGGGTGGTGCACATATTCGCTGCGGGCGTTCACCAGCGTCACCCCGTCGACAAGCTCCCGCGAGAAGCCCGGATCATCGCGAAGCAGCGCCTCGACCACCTCCTGAAGATGGGTCTGGGAGGCGTCCTCCTCGAAGTAGCTCGATAGCAGGGTGTACAGGGCCTCTCGCTCGTCCGTCTCCTCCATCGCCACGCGGACGCGTCGCGGTTTGAACGCCTCGGCCAATCCCTGCTCCTCATCGGCAGCGGGAAGTTTTGCTTCGTCGATGTCCGAGAGAAAGAGAAAGCTCATCGAATAGGCCGCAAGCGCCTGAAGGCGAGTGGGCAGGGCGTCGAGCTCCGGGGACCAGGGAAGCGTGCCCTGACGCGCGCTTAAGAAGATCAGCAAATCATGCTCTTCGACCCGTCGCTGTAGCGTCACCACCAGATCTTCCATGGTGTTAAAGCCTACAAAGGACGAGGCGATCTCGGGTTTGATGGTATCAAAGCGGCCCCGAATCCGGCGGATCTCATCTTTGAGACAGAGCCCGGTCAGGAGCGCGCCCATCGCGTTGGTCAACCGCTTAACGTCGCGCAGCGCACGGGTGTAGCCGGGGTGGTATTCGATCAGCGGAGGAAATACCACAATGACCCGCCGGACGGTGTTGATCGGCTGGGTGAGGTGGTTGATGAAGACCTGCTGTTCGGTCTGCTGAAGAAGTTGGTCGGTGATCACACCGAAGTTCGCACGCCGGGCCGAGGGAGAGGGCGGTGCCGGGCCGCTCCAGCCCACGACCAGGTCGGAGACGCGTCGCTCCAGCACCGCCCGCGCCATCCCCGAGGCCAGGTTATGGGCCATGCGCGTCACCGGCACCACCGGCACCTCTGCCGACGCACCGTGGACCACCGCCGCCGAGAGCATGCGTTCGGCGCTGGCCACCGCCTGGGCGGTGTCCCCCTCCTCGGGCACCACCGAGAGCGGGAAGACCGGCTCCTCCGAGCCGTGCTCGCGCACCAGAAAGGTAAAGTCGAGAAGGGCCCGAGCGTGGGCGGCGTTGGCCAGAGGCACCAGAAAGCGTTGCGGCGCCTCATCCTCAGTGCTGCCGCCTTGCGCCTCCTGAGCCAGCGCCATCCTGCGCCCGAAACGTTCGGTAACGATCGGGGAGACAAAGCAGGTCACCGCGATCATCACGATCGTGCCGTTGAGCACCGTCTCATCAAAGAGCCCCACATCGAAGGCCACCAGCACCACCGCAAGTGTGGCCGCGGCCTGGGCGGCGGAGAGCCCGAAGATCACCATCTGCTCATCGCGGCTGTAGCCGAGCACCTTCTGGGTGAGCAGCGCTGCGAGCCATTTGGAGAAGAGAGCGGCGGCGACCATCGTGGCCGCCACAATCAGCGCGGCGGCCCCGCTGAAGAGCACCCGCACGTCCACCAGCATCCCCACCGAGATCAAAAAGAAGGGAATGAAGAGGGCGTTTCCCACAAACTCAATGCGGTTCATCAGCGTGCTGGATTCGGGGATGAGGCGGTTGAGCGCAAGTCCGGCCATAAACGCACCGATGATCGCCTCCACCCCGGCAAGCTCGGCCATAAATGCGGCCAGAAAGACGACCGCCAGCACAAAGACGTACTCGACCACCCCCTCGCTCCCCACCTTGCGTAAGAACCAGCGCCCCACCCGCGGAATGCTCCAGAAGACCAGCGCCACGTAGATGCTCAGCCCGATCACCAGAGTCAGCCAGAAGTTCATATCCAGCGAGCCGCGGGTTGAGCCCATCACCACCGCCAGCACCAAAAGCGCGGCGGTGTCGGTGATCACAGTGCCTCCCACCGTGGCGGTGACCGCATTGGATTTGCTCACCCCCAGCCGGCTTGTCACCGGGTAGGCCAGAAGCGTGTGCGAGGCGAACATGCTCGCCAGCAAGATCGCCACCATGAAGTCCAGCCCCAGAATGTACATCCCGGCCAGCGTCCCGATGGTCTGCGGTACGATGAAAGTCAACACCCCGAAGACCAGGCTGTGGTTTCGATACTTCGCGAAGCGATTAAGATCGATCTCCAGCCCGGCGGTGAACATAATGTAGAGAAGCCCCACCGTGCCCAGCAGCTGGAAGGTCGCGTCGCGCTCTAAAAGCCCCAGGGCGTTGGGCCCGGCGATCACCCCGGCGAGCAAGAGCCCGATGATCTCGGGAAGACGCATCTTGCGTACGGCCAGCGGCGCCACCAGCAACATCAGCATGACCACCGCAAAGATCAGGACCGGGTCGGTAAAAGGGGTCTCAAAGTGGTGGAGCAGCGCTTCCATAAACGCATCCTTAAGGGGCATCCCGGGTCATCGTTGCTCCCGGCGTCCGGGCGCGAGGCCTCCGGGCAACAGACAGGCATAGGAGGTTGAACGTAGCCGCCACGACGGGGTCACGAAGGTCATCGCCGGGAGATTCTGGCGATCAGGAAGATAAGCTGCACTGGCGAGTCTTTTAGTTCCGCAGGCCCACCCGGCGACGATGATGAAGGGGGCTGGCGTGGATCGTATGGCTCTGCGGCACCGAGCCCGCCTCTAAAGGATGCTATGTCGAAGCGATGGATACGCCCGGCCGCCGTGGTGAGTGCGTTCGGGATGCTGATGTGGGTCAGGGCGGCGCACGCCGCCGACGCCGGCCAGGCCATGCTGCTGGCCCGGGGGTCCACGCTTCAGGTGCTGGTGGGCCTGGGGCTTGTGGCCTGCGCGACGCTCTTTGCCTACCTCTCACCAGGAGTGCTGGGACGACGTACCGGAGTTGTAACCGGAGCCCATTACGTGGCGCTTGGTGTGCTCGTGGTGCCCGCAGGGGGGCCGCTCAGCGTCGCGTTAGGCCCGGTGCTGGAACCGATGATGGCGCTTACCGTGGGAGCCATCGCGCTGGCGGCCGGGTTGCGCTTGAGCCCGGCAGAGCTACGCGAGATCGGCGCGGTGGACCTCAAGCCGGGCGTGATCATCTCGGTGGTCGGCGCGCTGGTTATGGTGGCGCTTCCGCTGGCCCTGCTTCATTGGGGAGGCCCCGGCGAGGTATGGGAGGGCTGGTGGCCGGCGTTGGCTGCTCTGGGCGTGCTGGCGCTCTGTGCTGACGATGATCAACTCCAGCGCCTTAGCGCAACCCTGGGCGTGAGCACCGCGGCGGCGAGGCGCGCCGCCCGGGTGAGCCGGGGGTGTGCGCTGGCAGCTCTGCTCGGAGTGCTGGCGTTTTTTTCCTGGCGTCATGCCGCCATCCCGGGAGTTGTCGAGAGCCTTTCACCCCTGGCGGGCCTGGGCCTTCACCTGGGCCTGGGAGCGCTGGCAGGGGGGCTGGCCGGCGCGCTTTTGCAGGGCCGTCCCGACGATGATCGCATGCTCACGATCGTGCTCGGCGTCGGGGTCACCCTCAGCGCGGTGGCCTGGGAGGCCAACCTCTCGGTGGTCGCGGTCAATGCGGTGGCCGGCCTCATCATGGCATCCATGAGCTCGGAGTCCATCCGCCTGGCAAAGGTGTTCGATGCGCTCAGCGCCCCCCTCTACGTGCTCGCCCTCTTCTTCGCCGGGACCATGTGGGCCGGCGGAAGCGCCGCGATCCTATGGGGCGCCGCGCTGCTCTTTGTGCTTGCGCGTTATGCGGGCCGGGTGTTGGGGGTTGCGGCCTACCGTCCCAGGTTGCGGGGGCTTCGCCTGGAGCCGGGCACCCACCGCGCGCTCTGGGCTCCCGGCGCATTGGGCGCGGCCATCGTCATTGACCTGGTCCACGCGTTGCAGTCCGAGCCCCATGCCGCCCCGATGGTTTCGGCGTTGATCCTCGCGCTCTTTCTGGCCGATCTGCTGGCCTGGGTGCTCTTGCGGGGCTGGCTCATCGACATCTCCGAGGTCGACGCCGAGCGCCGCACCCACTCGCCCTGGGGCAGCTGGCAGGAGGAGCGCTGATGCGGGAGTTTCTGACCCTTTTCATCGTCATCGCGCTGGTGACCCTGACCCACCTGACCATGCCGGCGGTGGCCGATGCCCTCTTTGGCGCCGAGCTCGTCGCCGTAGGGCTGATGGTGCTCCTGGCCTTTGCTGCCGGCGAAGCGTTTCGCCGGGTAGGGCTTCCTTCCCTTCTGGGCTACATCGGTACCGGCGTCGTCCTGGGGCCGAGCTTTGCCAGTGTGATGCCCGAGGCTTATCCCTTTGCCATCATCTCATCGCGTCTCATTGATGACCTGGCGGTGGTGCAGCTGCTGGTCGTCGCTCTGATTGGCATGTTGGCTGGCGCGAAGTTGCGTCTGGCCGAGCTTCGAGAGCAGGGCAGACTTGTGGCCCGCGTCACCCTGGCGATCGCGCTGGCTGTGATTCCGGCCACGGTGATGGCGGTGGTGTTGGTCACGCAGCTCTTCCCGCAGCAGCTGGCGATCTTCGCGTCCGAAGCGATCGTTGAGCAGCTCACCATCGCCCTCTTTTTTGGCGTGCTGGCCTTCGGGTTGAGCCCCACGATCACCGTAGCGTTGATTCAGGAACTGCGGGCTCGAGGTCCGCTGGCCAGTGCGGCATTGAGTGTGGTGATCGCCGGCGAGTTTTTGATCTTCGGCTTCTTTGCAGCCTTGATGGCCGGGGCTACCTGGGTGCTTGGCCCCGCGCCTCTCACCGGCGGGTCTCTGGCCGGGATGGTGCCAGCGCTGCTCACCGAACTGGCGCTCTCGCTGGCCCTTGGTCTGGGGCTGGGGGTGGCGATCGCGGCCTACGCCCGGTGGGTGCGTTCCTATCTGCTCCTGATGGTGCTGGGCGGCGGGGTGCTCGCCTACCTCGCTTCGCTGCGGGTGCTCGCGGAGCCGACGTTGGTCTTTCTGGTCGCCGGCTTTTTTGTGCAAAACGCCACGGCACGAGGACGCGAGTTGGTGCGGGCTCTGGAGCAGGTGGCGCTGCCAGTTTTTGTGATCTACTTCGCCACGGTGGCCGCCGGCCTCGATCTTCGGGCGGCACCGGGCTACCTGCCTCTGAGCCTGGTGTTGGTTGTCGTGCGTCTGGGCGCGCTCTACCTCGCCACCCGACGAGCCTGCGCGCGGGCAGTCGACACGCGCCAGAGCCTTCAGTACCTGCCGGGCGCGTTCATCGCTCAGGACGCCGTCGTGTTGGTGTTGGCCGGGGTCGTCGCGGTGAACTTCCCGGTGTGGGGTCCGGCGTTTCAGAGCGTGGTGATGGCCACGGTGATTGTCTATCTGAGCCTGGGACCGATCGTGTTCAAGAGCGGCCTGGAGCGCTCCGGTGAGGCCCGCCGCGCCTCGCATGAGCGCAGCGATGAGCGCGTCCTGGGGCTGGAGGAGTTTGAGCGTTTCGAACCTATCGACCCCGGGCAGCGCCTTGAAGCTCCGCACTTCGAAGACGCCTGGTTGCGCGGCCATATCGATGATCTTCGCTGTGCGCTCATCGATCAGGCCGAAGAGACCTTTCAGCAGCCCATCCGCGAGCGCCGAGATGGGATCATGGACGCGCTCATCGAGTTGGAAGCCGTCGTTGACGATCTCGTCGAGGGACTGCGCGAGTGGGACGCGCGCGCGCCGCAGCGCGCAGGAGACCCTGCCAACGACGATCATCTTCAGGCGCTGCGCCAGCTGCAGCGCGTCTACATGACGCATATCGGGCCGGTCTACGAGGGCCTGCTCCGCCTTGAGGGGGCTCCGCTGACGCCGGCATCGGTGGAGGCGTTTTTGAGCGCGCTCGGCGCCATGGAAGACAAGCAGACCCTCTACCGCATTGAGCGCGAGCCGTCGCTTGAGCAGCCCGAGGCCGACGATGCCCCCTGGCTCAGAGCGTTGAAGTGGGGCCGCCGCCTGCGTCGTCGGGTGCTGGGTAAAGGCTATCGCAACGTGCCGGTGGGCAGGCTCTGGCGCTACCACCTTGCACTCTCCCTGCCGGTGCAGCTGCTTCGAGTCACCCCGCCGGTGGCCTCGCACTACGAAGAGCTCTGGCGCAGGCTCTGGCAGCATCTTCGTGGCGTGGATCGCTTTCTGGAGTCGCTGGCGGCCGCCTCGCCACATGTCCCTCCCGATAGGGCAGGGGAGGGCGGTGCGCAGAAGGAGGAGAATGCGACGGCCGGGGCTTCCATCAAGGCGCAGATCGCCGCGTTTCATGTGGAATTTGTCGAGCGTCACGCTGAACGTGTTGGCGACACCCGGCGCAGCGCCGAGGTTGGCCTGAAGGGCTACGGCCAGAGTCTGGAGCGCTGCTACCAGGCCTTTGTGCGGGGCGTGGCGCTGGCGGGCACAAGTCAGCTCCCGGCGTTCGCTTACCGCCCCTCATCGCGTTTTGCATCGGCGCGCCGCGCTTCGAGCCGACTCGGAGATCGCCTGGTCCGTCAGCAGCAGGTCATTGAGGGGTACCGCGGGTGGTTGCGCCTCGATCATCAGGTCTCGGAGTTTGTGCAGTGGTCGCAGGGCACGCGCCACGCCGCCGATCGCGCCGCCCGCCAGGCGCTTGAGGCCAGCATCGAACCTCTGGAGGACCTGGAGCATGCGCTCGAAGAGCTCCACGATCGCGCCCGTACCGGGGCGCCTGACTGGGAGCTGATTTACACCTCCGAGCTCCGACCGCTCCTTCTACGTGCGCGCCGAGCCCAGGAACTCCGGCTGGCCCGAGTGCGTCAGGGCCGCTACACACGCCAACTTCTCGAACTTGTGGAGGCCCGCGTCGAGCGGCTGCCTGCCACCATCGCCGTGCTCAGCGCCGATCCCCAGCGCGCCATCGTCTCCACCACGCAGCATTACGAGTTGCCGCTGCGCCGCTGGGTCAGCTCCCAGGTCAGCCGGGAACTCGCTCTGCGCGTGGTCGACTTCAACGAGCGCGCCGCCACCCGCCAGGAGGAGCGCCACGCTCTTCTGGCGGCCATTGAGCAGCTCCTGGAGTTTCATTTGCTCACCTCTCGAAGCGAACGCGCCCGGGAGTCGGGCGCGTATGATCCGGGGGCTCAAGACGCGGCGGTCGGTGCCGGCCCGGCACGAAGCCCGGATGAAAGTGTGGGTGCCCAGGGCATTGAGCGCGCGCTGCGCGCGCTGTCCAGCCTGCGCGAGCGCGTCAGCAGCGACGAAGAAGAGCTCGTCGCCTGGCTGCTCACCGAGTGGGACCGCCTCATAGCCCGAGCCTTCGAGCCGATCGAGGAGCGACGCCTGGGCGAGCTTCAGCGCGAGCTTGCCCGCCAGGGAGCCGTGTCCTTTGTGGCGCGCGGCGAGTCCTGGGCCGGGGAGCTTTTGGAGCCGGTGGCGCGTCATCTTCGAGCGGGCCGCGCCCGCGCCGGCCGCTGGTCCCGGGAGCTGGGTGAGGAGCTTCGCACGCTGCTCGGCGCCGCGCCCCTGCCCGCCGATGAGAGCGCACGACGCCGCGCCATCCTCGCTGATGAGCCGGTGGCCTTCTCGCGAGCGCCGTCGGTTTACAGGCGTCTCTTCGTGCCCAACCCCCTTGATATCCCGGACTTCTATCGCGAGCGCGGGGTCGAGGAGCCTCTTCTGGAGAGCGCGCGTCGCTGGGCCGCCGGTGCCGAAGAGGTCGCCTTGATTCGCGGTCCACGCGGCAGCGGTAAACGCACGCTGGCCCGCCATCTTTTTCCGGCCCGCGTCTTTGGCGTTATCCCCGGGCTTCGAGATGACAGCTTGAGCATCCTGAGCCTCGCTCCGGTCGCCCGCGAGGAGTCCGCGCTGACCCGTGCGCTCTACGAGGCTCTTGGCGGGCGAGGTGACGCCCCGAAGCGCTTTGAGGAGCTTGTTCACCACCTGCAGCATCGCGAGGAGGCCCGCCGCATCGTCGTGATCGAGGAGGCGCATCGCGTGCTTTTGCGCACCGAGGAGGGCATGGCGCTTTCCGAGCGCTTCTTTGAGCTGGTCGCTGAGAGCGCCCCGTCGATCTTCTGGGTCCTGCTCATGGACGAGGCTGGTGCCGACTTTGCTCTCACCCACCTCAACCTGAAACGCGTGGTCACCACCACGTTGAGCGTGCCCGATGGCGATGGAGCCTGGCTCGAAGCCATGATCCTGGCGCGCCACCGGGTCAGCGGATTCGGGTTGAGCTTTGAGCCGCAGCCTCGCGGTCGGCTTGAGCGCCTGGCACGCCTGCAACTTCGCGCGCCCGCCCCGGAGGTGGTGCAGCGGGAGTTCTTTGACGCTCTGGCAGCGCACAGTCGTCATAACCCGCGGGCCGCACTGCTGTGGTGGCTGCGCGCGGTGCACCCCGACCCCGCGGATGACTCCCGCATCCTGGTCGCGCCGCTTCGCGGCGCTCCCCATCCTGTGCTCGATGGTCTGAGCCTGGAGCAACGCCTGCTCCTGGCTGCGCTGGTGGTGCACGGAAGCCTCAGCCCTCTTCAGGCCCATGCCATCGTCGGGTTGAGCCTGGAGCAGACCCGCGCGGAACTCGCCGCACTCCGTCGTCGTGGCCTGCTGGAGGCGCCGGGCGATACCGCCGACGAGCTCGCTCTTCGCCCCGGCGCCGACGCCGCGATCGCGCGGGCACTTCGCCACCAAAACCTGATCTGAGGAGCCCCTGATGGAACCCACCGAACTTCCTGCCGCCGAGCTCGCTGCGACCTCGCCATCCTGGTTTGCCCTGGTGCTGGTCGTCCTGGCGGCGATCCTGGTCAGCGTGGGGCTGCGTCGGCTCTCGACCTCCGGGGCCGATCGACGCCTTCTTCGCTGGCTGCCCCTGGCTCAGGTGGGCGTCTGGGCGCTGGCCCTGATCGTGATCTTAGGCAGCATCGCCCGCCAGGGCATCACCGCCGGCCTGCTCCTGGCGTTGGCCGGCCTGGCTGCGCTCATCGTTGCCGCCGCACCTCTGCTGCGCAGCGTCGTTGCCGGCCTGGTGCTCCTGGGGGAGGCTCGCCACCAGGTCGGCGACACCCTGGAGGTCGGCCCCCACCGGGGTGTCATTGAGCACCTGGGAGCCCGCACCCTGCGCCTGCGTGACGCCCGTGGCGAGCGCCACGAGATCCCCTACACCGAGCTGGTCGATCACCCCCTGACCTATGTGCCTCATGGCGGGGAGGCCCATTGTGAGCTGGACCTCCACGTCTACACCTCGCTCCCCGTAGACGTCGCTCTGGAGCGCGTACGCAGGCTTGCTTCACGTATCCCTTACATCGCGCCTCGCCATCGCCCGGAGGCCTTCCTGGTAGCCCAGGCTGAGCCAGGAGAGCCCCTTCGTATCAGGGTGCGGGCAAAGGTGGCCTCCGATGAGCTCGTGGACCATTTCCGCAGCGATCTTCTGCGTCGCCACCGCCATGCCTTTGGAGCGTCTGAGTCCTTGCAACCCTGAGCGGACTTCACGTGGATCGCTCCCCGGCCACCTTCAGCGTCGCGCCATGCTCTGCACGTAGAGCCCCGGCTCCATACCCCGGGCCCAGCGTACGAGAACCTGCACCGCCCCCTGGTAGGGCGAGTCCTGATCGAGGTTCAGGTGCGTCCACACATCCTCCACCTCGCAGATGCGCGTCTCGCCAGACCACTTCACCAGCACATGTTCCCCTTTGCATGGCACGCGCAGCGTGTGGTTGGAGCGCGCCCGCTCGACGCTAATCTCGGCATTTTTATCCATGATGACGATCTGATACATCGCTTCTACTCCGCACGGGGTTCGGGGCGTTGCCTCCAGTGGCAATTGGCGCAAGTATAGGCCAGCTGGCTCCCCTCCCCAAGCCCTTCCGAACCGACCGCTTGTTCCGGTCCACCGCCGACCTGCTGATGATGATCTCCTTCAGGCCTTGCCTTAACCCCACGTTGACGTCGCTCCTGCTGGTCAGCCTCGTGCTGATCGCGCTGGTACCTGCGCAGGCCGCTGCGCAGGCTGAGGAAGCCCCGCGTCTGAAGACGTACCCCGAAGATCTGGGCTATGGCGAGCAACCGGTGCCGGCCGATGCGCACTTTCAGCCGCTGAAGCAGCACGTCGGTCCGGTCGATGCCCGCGCTCAGAGCAACCCGCTGGCCGGTCGCCTCATCGTGTGGCCCACGGCCACAATCCTCAACGAGGGGGACTGGTCGTACCGTACTGTCGCGTTTGTCGAGCACCGCCTCAGCTACAGCCCGAGTCAGGGCACAGAACTGCGCGTAAGCTCCACCTGGCCCGGTATGAGCCAGTATTATCTGGGAGTGGGCGCGCGCTTTAACCTCCTCAACACCGCGCGTGCTGCGCTGACCTGGGGGCCGTCTGCGCGCTACCGCCGTAGCGGCTTTGATCCGGGAACTCAGGACCTGAGCCTGGGCCTGGAGCTTGTGGCCGATGTCCCCTTAAGCGATCGCAGCGTCTTGAGCGTGGGCGGCGTGCTCAATGTGGTTGCGGCCTTCGGCTACCGTCCCTTCGATGCCAGCACCTGCGAGACGCGCTACGACTTCGGTCGTGGCGAGTGCTACTTCGAAAACACCGACTACACCTGGGAGTTTCCCTCCGGAGGGCACTGGGGCTCGCTCTTCGTGGGGACCAACACCCACGCCACCGACTACCTGGTCTTTAATCTGGAGGTCTTCACCGGCGCAGGGTCCGGAAGTTTCATGGAACTCAACGACTTTTTTGAGCGGGGCCCCACCTACACCGACGAGCTCGGTGGTTTTAGCGAGGGCGAGCTACGCGCGGGGCTGGAGATCCTCGGACCGTTGACCTTGGGAGTGGGAACGACCTGGATCTTTGGGGACTTCGCCACCCAGACCTCCTTGATGTTCACCCGTTTTATGGGGCGTACCCAACTCGTCCCCTTCCTCGCCATCGCCTACCTGGGAGGCCAATAATGCTAAGCGGAGAGAGTCTTCCGAAGATCGTAAGTGCCATCCCCGGGCCGCAGTCGATCGCGATGGTCGATGAGCTCGCGCGCTCGGAGTGCCCGGCCATCACCGCCCGCCGCGCTCGCCGCGCCGCCGAAACCGGTGTGGGGCAGGATCCCATCGTCTGGAAGCGCGCAAAGGGTGCCAACATCGAAGATGTCGACGGTAATATCTACGTTGACTTCACCGGCGCCTTTGCTGTCGCCGGCATCGGTCACACTCACCCGCGGGTGGTGGAGGCCGCCCGGCGCCAGTCCGAAGAGCTCATCCATGCCATGGGCGATGTCTACCCCAGTGAGGCCAAGATCCGCTTTACGCGTCGGCTCGCCGAGGTCGCTCCGGCCGAGCTCACCCACGCCATTCTGGGGCTTTCCGGGGCCAGCGCGGTGGAAGCCGCGCTCAAAACGGCCGCGGTGCACAGCGGCCGCCCCGGCGTCATCGCGTTCTGGGGCGGCTACCACGGCTTGAGCTATGGGGCGCTCGGGGCCACGGCCTATCGCGATAACTTCCGCCGCCCCTTTATGTCACAGCTCAACCCCTGGGTGACGCATCTTCCTTACCCCGACACTTACCGCCCGCCCTTCGGGCTGGCCCCCGGCACCGATCCGCAGACGATCAGCGAGGCGACGATCGCACATCTGCGCGCGATGCTCCGCGGCCCGGCCAGCGGCGCCGAGATGATCGGCGCGGTGCTCATCGAGCCGATTCAGGGACGCGGCGGTGAGATCGAGCCCCCCCCGGGGTTTCTGGGAGCGCTGAAGGAGGTCTGTGAGGAGTTCGGGCTCGTGCTCATCTTCGATGAGATCTACACCGGTTTTGGTCGCACCGGCACGATGTTCGCGTGCGAACATGAGGGGGTCACTCCCGATATCCTGTGTGTGGGCAAAGCGCTCGGCGGGGGCTTTCCTCTCTCGGCGGCGATCGGCCGTCGTGAGGTCATGGACTCCTGGGGAAACTCCTCCGGCGAGTCGGTGCACACGTCGACCTTTCTGGGGAACCCGCTGGGCTGCGCAATGGCTGAGGCCGTCCTTGATGTGCTCCTCGACGAAGACTGGCCCCGGCGTGTGGCGCAGAAGGGCAGGGAGGTGCGCGCGCGCCTCGAAGCGTTGCAGGAGCGTTTTCCCGAGCGCATCGGGCTTGTGCGCGGCCGCGGGCTGATGCTGGGCCTGGAGCTCATCAAAGATCCCACCACGCGCACCCCCGACGGCGCGCTGGGGCTAGAAATCATGGGTTATTGCCGCGATCGCGGCTACCTGGTGCTTCCCTCCGGCCAGCACGGTCATGTGCTCGCCCTTTCTCCGCCCTTTGTGGTCACCGATGCGCAGTGGGACGGGCTCTTCGAGGTGCTGGAAGAGGCGCTGGAGCATGTCTCCAAGAGCTGAGGGTTGAGAGCGCCTCAAGGGTAACACAAGCCTCAGGAGGCCTCAGCCTGTGCGCGGGCCCGCTCTAGAAGGGGGGAGATCACCAGCGTGGGCAACGTCTCATCGGTCTGCGCGAGCAGCTCGGCGGTGGCCTTCGGCGCCCCCCGAAGCTGCGAAGCATCGATCTTCGACTGCAGGACCAGACGGCGCTCCGAATCCTCGGCGTCGCGTAACACCAGCCACACCGGCCAGGGAATCGTCTGCCGGGCGTCGCTCTGGGGGGGAAGCTCCGTGGTCACAATCCGGGCGGTGGGGCGAGTCAGGCGCAGACGTTCGTGGCCCTGCTCGCTCCAGATCAGCGCCTCATCATCCCATTGAATGCGGCGGGCTACGTTGACCACCCGCATGGACTGCGTCGTAAAGAAGTTGCGCATCACGACAAAGAGCACCGTCCAGGTCGCGATCACGCTGAGCGAGAGCCACATCGCAGCTACTGGCTCGTTGGCGACCCCGCGATATGCGCGCAGCGCGGCGATCAGCACCACCATGACCCCGCAGGACAACCCGGCGATCACCGGGTGGCGTCCGGCAAAGGCCAGCACGCTGCCGATCACCCCTTCGCGCGGGCGCTCCACGGCCACGTGGTACACAAGATTGACGGGCTCGTTGCTCATAGAAACTCTCGGTCGTGCCGGCAGCTCGATGAGAGGCTGGCCGGCCAAAGCGTTGCGTCGATCCCTTCAACGGGAGGTGGAAGCCCGTCGTCAACGCGGTTATTCTCACACTGTGATGCCCGACCTCGCGGCGAGTCCAACTCGCCGGATCGCGCGCAGATGAACCTTGCACCGCGCGCCTCACGGGGCAAGCCTCTTGACCTTCTCAACGATGATCGACGCGATGAGTACGCAACCTTCAGGCGCACGGATCAGTGGCAGTGGCCGCGCCCTGGGCGCGCGCTGCATCACCAACGCCGAGTTGGCCGCCGTACTGGAGTCCTCCGACGACTGGATCGTCCAGCGCACGGGCATCCGCACCCGCTACTTTATTGAGCCCGGCCAGTCCAACACCTCACTGGCACTCGAAGCCTCCCGCGCCGCCCTCGATAACGCGGCGCTCAACGCATCGGAGCTCGACGCGATCGTCTTTGCCACCCTCTCGCCAGACATGGTCTTCCCGGGGAACGGCGTGCTTTTGCAGGAGGCCCTGGGCGTCGCCCCCATTCCCGCGCTCGATGTCCGCAATCAGTGTTCGGGCTTTCTCTACGCGCTCTCGGTGGCCGGCGCCTGGATTCGAAGTGGCATGTATCGCCGGGTGCTCGTCGTGGGCAGCGAGGTTCATTCCACCGGTCTCGACTTGAGTCCGCAGGGGCGCGCGGTGTCGATTCTCTTTGGCGACGGAGCGGGCGCGGTGGTGGTTGAGGCCGCTGACACCCGGGTTCAAGAGGGCGGGGCGCTTGAGGCAGTGCGCCTGGGCGCCGATGGCAGCGGGGCTCGATTGCTTTTCTGCGATCGCCCCGGTGCCGCTCACCACCCCAGTATCACCAGCGAAGATCTTGAGGCCGGCCGCCACTACGCGCAGATGGAAGGCCGTCAGGTCTTTCGCCGTGCCGTAGAACTGCTCAGCCAGGAGATCGGCGCGCTCATCGCCCGGCACCGCCTCGACCCGCAACGCGCCGTGCTGGTGGCCCACCAGTCCAACCGTCGGATCAATGAGCTCGTTGCCGAGCGCACCGGCATCCCCGAGGATCGCGTCCTGCACACCATCGAGCAGTGGGGAAACACCACCGCTGGCAGCATCCCGATGGCCCTGGACCTGGCGCGTCGCGAGGGGCGGATGGCTTCGGGCGACCCCGTGATCATGGCCGCCTTTGGCAGCGGTCTGACCTGGGGCACCACGCTGATGTGGGGATAAAAAAAGACGGCACCACTGAGGTGTGGTGCCGTCTAAGGTGGTGTTTGTTTTGGCGTTTTTCCCTATTCGTCGAAGGTGCTTACGCCCGAGTAGTATACGATCTCAAGGTAGGGACCGACCCGATCGATGCCCGGGAGCCCGGTGAGATCGTCGCTGCAACCCTGGTCGACCACCGCCCGATGCATCCCGCGCACAAGCTCCAGCCTTCGACTCGACTCGCTGCCCAGCGCGACCGTCTCCCCGGCGACCACATCCAGTGTCCCGGTTGAGGTCGCCAGGGCCAGGGTCAAGGGCGCGCTGATCTGAAGGCATGCGCTGCTCTCACGCGTCACCTCGCAGCCCTCGCTCAGTCGTGTGCTGTAGTCCAGCGCCAGATGGGAGGGTAAGCTGTAGCCGCGCACCACATCGATCGTCTCCACCTCCAAAATGTCCCCGTTCTGATTCTCGCGACGCAGATCGATGGAGATATTCGCATACGTGACTTCGCCATCGCCGTTGGGCGCGGCGATGTCGACAAAAAACTGCACAAAGAGCGGGTTCAAGTCACTGTTGGGTGCCAGCCGGCTGGCCAGACGCTCGCTGCCGCAGATCTGCCAGTTGCGATCTTCGGCGGGACTCTGGAGCGCCACATCATAACAGCCAGCCTCGTCCGAGGGATGGACCGAGAGCACCTGCCATTCACGCTCACTCGGGGGGTAACTCCAACGCAGCGACGAGCCGGCGATCCCCGTGGAACAACTCCCCTGATCAACCGCTTCGCTCAGGGGGGTCTCAAGGATCGACGTGCCCTCCCAGGAGCTTAATTCGACCTCGTCTCCAACCACCTCCCAGGCATAGACCGCCCCGGCAGGAGCCGAGAGCGCCTCGGCCTGCTCGGCCTCAGTGCACGTGCTCAACTCTCCGCTGCACGGGCGGCTGCGCCAGGTGCGCCGCTCGGAGAGCGGCGTCTCGGAGTAGTCCGCGGTGAGTACCACCGTGTTCTCTCCGGTTGGAATATCGGCGGGGGCGTCCACATCCCGATAGAACGACTTGGTGGCAAGCCCGAAGGGCCAGGACACCGCCACATCGGCGACGCGACCATCGGAAGTCCGTACCACGCTGAGACGGCACCCGGCCGAGCCCTGCGAGGAACTCCAGCTATAGAGACGGGTCTCCTGGCCGGAATAGAGCCGCTCAATCGAGATGCTGCTCATCAGGTGTTCGTTGCGCAGAAACTCGGAGATGCGACCCGAGACAAGCTCGCAGTCCACGACAAGCTCACTGCGCAGCGGCTGAACATGGAGCGGCACAACATCGTGCGTGCGGTTGTAAACGGAGACCTGAGTCTCCTCCGGCTCACCGAGCCCCTCAACGCCTCGGGGCTCCTGTCCACATCCAGACGTCAGCAGCGCGCCCCCCCAGATCAGCGCCGCCACGAGTTGCTTTTGAGTCTGAGGGGCGCTCACAGCCCGGCCTCACGTCGACGCCACCACATCAGCCCCATCGCCGCAGCGAAGAGGAAGAAGCCCGCATCGCCCTGCTGTGAGCTGGAGCTGCATGCGCAGCCCGACCCGGCGAGGCTGCCGCGAAGTGCCGAGAGGTCATCGGCATCGCCGGCATCATCAAGACCGGCGTCGTCACCGGCGTCCACGCCCACATCATCACCGGCGTCGTCGCCGGCGTCAGGCCCAGGCTCCACCGGAATGTCCACAGGCTCCACAACCACCTCATGCACCTCGCGGGGGCTGTTGGCCATGCCGTCGCTGACAATCAGCCCGAAGCGGTAGATCGTCGTCTCCGTGAGCGTCTCGGGGAAGGTCACGTTGACCGCGCTCTCCCGATCGGTCTGCGAGATGGTCGGGAAGGGCTGACCATCGACCAGGCTCCACTGGTACGAGGCGATCGCATCGCCGTCCGGATCGCTGGAGCCAACCCCGTCGAGCAGGATCGTCGCTCCGGCGTTCGCTTCGCCAGGGCCTTCAATCAGCGCCACCGGCGGGCGGTTCTCATCGTTGGTCACGCGCACCTCGGTGGTGTCCGGCTCGCTATCGAACTCGCCATCGCTGACCACCAGCTCAAAGATCAGGACCAGCTCTTCGCCAGCCTCCAGCACCGGTGCCACAAACATCGGGGCGGCCGAGCTGGCGTCGTCAAGCTCCACCGTCGGACCCTCGATCTGGGTCCAGGCAAAGCTCAGCTCATCCTCGTCCGGGTCGCTACTGGCGGTGCCGTCGAGGGTGACATCAGCCTCACTGCCCACCATCTGGTCGCTTCCGGCGTCAGCCTCCGGGGCGCGGTTTTCGGTGGAGCACTCGCCAATCTCATTGCAGTAGGCGCCGTCTGCGCACGCTTCATCGCTATCACAGCTGGTCTGGCAGGAGCCGGTGTCGCAGCGGAAGGGCGCGCAGTCGATAACGGTACCGGCCGCACACGCGCCGCTCACACACTGCCCCGCACCCACCAGCTCCGTTTCGCTCTGGCAGAAGGGGGCCTGGCAGTTCAGCCCGTCGGGCACGTCGGCATAGGTACAGCCATCCTCCGCGTCGCAACTTCCTACCGTGCAGGGGTTACTGTCATCACAGGTCACCGGGGCGCTGGCCTGGCAGACACCGCTCTCACAGACGCCGCTGGTGCACACGGTACCGGTGTCACAGCTGCTTCCATCGGCCAGGGGCGCGGTCTCACAGGCTCCCGTTTGCGGGTTGCATACGCCCGTCGCGCAGGCGCTGCCTTCGGCGCTGCAGTCCACCACCGCGCCCGGCACACAGCTGCCCGCCTGGCAGATGTCGCCGGTGGTGCAGAGGTTATTGTCGTCGCAGGACGTCCCGGTCTGCGGCTGGGTCGGCACACAGGCGCGCGCCGCGTTGGAGCAGACCACACCACCGTAGCACTGCGAGGTTTCGCACACCCGCGCCTCACCAGCCTGGCACTGACCGACGGCGTTGCAGGTGTCGTTGATCGTGCAGAAGAGATCGTTGTCGCAGGCGGTGCCGGCGGCCTTCGGGCTCCAGTCGGTGGTCGACTGGGCAGGGTCGCAGACAAAGCACTCCGCCGAGGGGTTGGTGGTGCCGGCCGGGTAGCAGCTTTCCTGAATCAGGCAGCCCCGGGTCACCGGATGGGTACAGGCACCATCCTCGCAGACGTCGCCGGTGCAGCTCAGGCCGTCGTCTTCACAGGTCGTTCCGTCCATGGGCGAGGTCTCGTTGACGCAGCCGTTGGTCGGATCGCAGCTGTCCTGGGTGCAGGGGTTGCCGTCGTTGCAGTCGACCTGCGAGCCGGTGCACTGACCGGCCTGGCAGGTGGCGATGGTGCAGGAGTCGGAGTCATCGCCACACACCATCCCGTCGGGGGCCGGGGACCAGTCCGTGGTGGACTGGCCGGGGGCGCAGACCTCACAGGTATTATTCGGGTTGAAGTCACCGGCGGTGTAATAGGTTCCGCCGATGAAGCAGTTGACGCGGCCGGGGTACAAAAAGATCTGTCCACCGTTGGTGATCAGACCGTCGTAGGAGCGGGCACCCACCAGGAGCTCGTCGCTGCCATCGCCAGTAAGGTCGGGGATCGCGCGCACCGAGATGCCAAATTCGGAGCCCGCCTGGCCCGAGAGGAGCGTCCAGTCGGGCGTGTTCATCAGGCCGGATGGCGAGCCCAGATAGACCAGCACGCCGCCCTCGGCGACCCCGGCTTCGTTTCGCAGGTTGTAGGCGCCCACGGCCAGGTCGCGGTGGCCATCGTTATTGAAGTCACCGTTGGCAGCGATGCGCTGACCAAAACGTGCGCCGGCGTGCGGAGCGTCGACCGTCCAGACCTGCTGGTAGGCGCTGCTTGCGGTGTCCCACTCATAGATCGAGACCGAGCCGAAGCCGCCTCCGCCTCCACCGGCACCGACGACCAGGGCGTCGATGCGACGTCCGTTGATTCGGGTACCGGTGGGGCTGGGCATGGTATCCAGGCTGACCCCGAAGCTGCTGCCGCTGTTAGGGCCGTTGATGCGAGTGGGGGGCAGGGCGATCGCGTTGCTGGCGTCATGGTCAAAGATGAACACGGCGCCGGTGAAGCCCGAGGGGTAGGGCGTACCCACCGCGAAGCTGTCGCAGGTCGAGGAGGAGCCGCGGGTGTCGGGAAGGGTCTGAACGGTCCACCCCAGCGCGAGCCCCTGAGTGTTTTCCTGGTAGCGAAAGCCCGGTGCCGACTCGTAGGTGCCGCTGGCGGCATCGTGGTGGTAGATCTGAACCTCGCCGGCCACCTGGTGCGTGGTCCCGCCAACGGTAGCGGCCTGGCTGGGAGCGCCCACCAGCAAATCATCCTGACCGTTGCAGTCGTAGTCGCCTACGCTGATCGAACGCCCAAGGCCTGCCAGAGTCGGCGACTCTCGAGACCAGACCAGTG
Organism: Lujinxingia sediminis; assembly: GCF_004005565.1. Taxonomy (NCBI): domain Bacteria; class Deltaproteobacteria; order Bradymonadales; family Lujinxingiaceae; genus Lujinxingia; species Lujinxingia sediminis. Next base: position 42,641 of record NZ_SADD01000013.1, read on the forward strand.
GCGAGGGGTTAAGCGCACCCGAGGCGCACTCAAAGGGCCGGAACATCAGCACGCGTCCGAAGCCGCCGTTGTAACCCGGCGAGCCGACCACGAGTTCGTCGCAGCCGTCCTCGTTGGCATCGCCGCTGATCGAGAGTCCGATGCTGAGCTGCTCGTTGGGCTCGTCTCCGACGACCACAAACCCGGCGGTGTTTCCAAAGCCGTTGGCGTTGCCCAGATAGACCAGCGCACGCCCCTGCAGGTTGTGACTCACCGAGTAGTCGTGCTGGCTGATGGCAATGTCGGCCACGCCGTCGCCGTTGACATCACCGGGGTGGCTGATGCTGTCGGCAAACTTGGAGCCGGGCTGTGTGGAGGAGCCCTCCCAGATCGGCTGGCTCGCCAGAGGGTCGATCGTCAGCGGGTAAACCGCGTCGCGATCATCGACCTCAAACCAGAAGCGGGAATCATCGCTCGCAAGACGGACCGGCACCTCGTTATGGCGTGCATCGTAGGCGATGACTCCCGACCAACGAAAGACCACCTCCCCGTCATGCAGAACTTCCAGGTCGCCCTTATCGCTCTGGTAGGTCTTCATCCGCCCATGGTGAGCGAAATCCACGCGCACCGGCCCCTTGCCGCGGGGAGGCTCCGAGAGTGTGGTAAAAAGTTTGAGCCCGGTGGCGCGATGCTCCAGGCTCACGCGCACGCCCCCGGCGTACTCCAGATGGGCCTCGGAGCTATCTTGAAGGCGTCCCTCCACCTTGCCCACATCAACGGTCGTGTCACCTCGGCCCACCCCCGCCAGTGCGAAATGATAGTCCCAGTTCTGGACCATCGGCTTCCCGCTGGCATAGAGCCCCGGCGTCGGCTCGATCGTGATCTCGCCGTCTGACCCGATGGTGACATCGCCAAGGGCCAGTACCGTCGCCTCCAGGCCTTCGGCAGTCGCATCGAAACCCTGAGGCCAGGCCGCTGCCAGCTCCTCGGGCGGGGCCATCGCTTTGAAATGGCTGCTCATCTCGGGGCGGTATGTCTCCCCCGGCGTCCCATACTCATTCTGCGCTTGAACGCGCGTGGTGATTGCATCTCCTTCATCACCGCTGCAGGCGCTCACGGCCATAAGCAACGCCATCGCAATCATAGGAGCTCGCCTGGGGGCGAGTCTCCGACATGCATGTACAGATTCCGTCATTGTGTTTTCCATATGTTTGTGGGCCTGCTTCAGATCATCGCGTGTCGACAGTACCTTGAGAACGCTCTATGGGGCTCCGGCTGGCATGAGCTGAGTACACATCCTGCACGTGCGCACTTGCCGAGCTTCGCCGAGACTACGTAGACTTGATCCGCGCTTCAAATAAGCGCAGTTCGCCACCATTTGCGGGTAGAGTAGGCCAAACGCATGAGTGCGCAAGAGAAAGTTCCGCTGAAGGCGACGCTTCCAGGCGCTATCCTGCCCGTCGGCGATCTCCTCATTCAGGGGCATTGTGGCACCCCGGAGATCCTCGTCAGCGGGCCGGCCGTCTATCAGCTCGCGCTGATCGCGCAGGACAACTCCGGCTGGCTCTGCATTCTGGGGCCTCCATCTGCGGGTGACCCCCTGCTGGACCCGACGTTACCGATGCATGAGCGCATCGCCCGACTGCACCATCTGACGTCGCGTAGCCATCATGCCCGGGGGCTGGCTCAACTTCCCGACCTGGGAGTGGCAGTGGCCCTGCGATGGGACGCACGGCGTCGCGAACTCAGCGTGCGCAGAGATGCCTTCGGGCGCGTTCCCCTGGTGCACTCGAAGCACCCGGAGCAGGTGGCTGAGGGGGGCCTTGTCAGTACTCGCCCGGTCTTACTGGCTCCCTTCTCAGCACCTCTTCGGCCACCAGACGCCTGGCACTACTTCTCCCGCGCTCAAGACGCGCCTCTCCGAGACGACTTCTGGCCCGGAGTTCAACGTTTTTTCCCCGGCGAGGAGCGACGCTTTGTCGCGGGAACCTGGGAGACGACGCACAGGCTGTGGAGCCGCAATCGGCACCCGAGGTCGGGGCGCCCGCACGACGACCACGCGGATGAGCGCTTCGCCCAGCTGCTCGCACACGCCACCCGCGCCGCAATCCGGGAGCCGGGGCCTGTCTTTACGCTGAGCGGTGGCCTCGACTCCACCTCACTGGTCGCGCTGGCTCGTGAGCAGAAGGGCCATCGCAACCTCGCCACGGCCTCGATGGTGTCATCACGCCATCCCGGCTTTGATGAACGCCCTACCATTGAGACCTTGGTTCATCGGTGGCGCACGTCGCATCGCTTCGTCGATATCGGAGCTCCCGAACTCTGGTCGCCGCAACGCGCTAACCCGGGCGTTGAAGACTGGGGACCGGTGGTCGTCTGGGAAGCTCCCTATATGCGCTACTTTTTCGCTACCCTGCGCAAGGGGATGGCCCCCGACACCTGCACCCTCGTCTTCGGGTTCGGGGCCGATCAACTCCTCTTCGCCAACGAACTTCATTACCTGGAGCAGATCGCAGCTCACGCCACTCCGGAACTTCTCCGCTCCCTTCTCCTCCAGGCCGCAACGCGCCGGCGATGGCGTCGGGCCGCTCGCGTACTCGCCGCAAGAACGGGACTTCTCACGCGTTGGCGGGCTCGCTTTCGTCCCGACAGCGACCCACGCCAGGGTCTGCTGGAGGGGTGGAAGTGGGAGGCGTCGATGCGCGCCTTCGAGCGCTACCGCCGGGATCAGGGGGTGCGTCTGGCCTTTCCTTTCCTGCAGCGTGAGCTCTGGGAGACGATGCTCGCAAGTTCCCCCGGCGAGCTGCGCCACGGAGGGCTTCCCAAAGCGCATTTGCGTAAGATCCTTCACCACCGCGCTCCCGACGCGCTGACCTTTGCCCCCAAAGGTGGACTCTTCGACGAGGTCGTCGCCTGCGGACTCCATCGCCTCTTTGCACCGAGCTCGGCCTGCTCACTGTCTCAACAGCCACCCTCGCACTCGCCATTCACCGCCGAGCAACGACGTGTCGCTCTGGACTGGCTTCGCCAGGGAGCGCCCCCCGAAAAACGCTATGAGGCGGCGGTCACACGCTACCTCACCTCGTTCGAATCCTGGCTTCTGACCGTGCAGTAAAGCGCTGACGGTTTGACACGACTTTGTGTTTGGGCCATCCTCCCCGATGCAAATGTGTACGTTTATCTTGCCCACTCACTTTGCCGGCACTCGGCTGGCGCAGTGTAGCCCGGTGCCGGTAGCCGTTGAGAGAAAACGCTTATGTCCCGCAATACATCGACGTCCTGCTCCGAAGCCAGGCCTTCTGACCAGGTGTCCGACACACGTCCGCCCTCCGATGCTCCTCGTGCGACGTATCAGCCGCCGCAGTTGCAAGAACTCGGGCAGCTGCGCTCACTTATTCGTGGGTTCAGCGGCCCCGGAAACGACGGCGGCGGAGAAGGCACCGGATTTGGTGATCCCTGAGATCGCCTCATCAGGGTCTGCGACGTTGACCCGCTTGCCCCACACCGGAGGGTGTATTGCCCTCAGCACTGCTCCGACATGTTCGGCCTCGCTGGCTGATCCTTGCGACTGCTTCGCTGATCTTCTCCCAACTCATCGGCCTGGCTACTCCTTATCTGCTCAAGCTGGCGATCGATGAGGGCATCTCCCGCGCCGACGCAGATCTGCTCTGGGGTCTGGGCATTGCCGGCCTCATTCTCTACAGCCTGGGGGCGATCGCTCGCTTTGGCGGCCAATGGTACGCCACGCTGGCCGGCGAAGACATCTGGGAGAGCGCTCGCGATGAAGTCTTCCAGCACGTCCAACAGCTCTCTCTGGCCACGCTCGCCACGCAGCGAACCGGGGAGCTCGTCAGTCGCATCTACAGCGACACGTTTCATATCAAGCAGCTCGCCACATCGGTGCTTCCTGCTCTCACGTCGCTTCTGGTCGGGGTGGGAGGCACCGCTGCGATCCTCATCTGGCTCGATCCTCGCCTGGCGCTCCTGGCCGCCATCCCCTTGCCTGTAGGCTGGCTTCTTTTGCACATCTTCCGCCGACGCGTTCGACCGATGAGTCGGGCGCGTCTGGAGACAATGGCCGCCCTGCACAGTTCGCTTCACGAGGGTCTGGCAGGGATCGCCGACATTCAGGCCCTGGGGGCCCGCCAGATCTTTGCTCGCCGCGTTCGGGACGCCGGCCGCTCTCTCAAAGCTGCCGAGCTCGCCCTGGCCAGCCATCGCGCGCGCCTGGGGCCCGCAGTCGACCTGGCCCTCTCGCTGGTGCTCCTGGCCACGCTGGTCATCGGCGGACAGTACGTCATCGAGGGAAGTCTGAGCGTGGGCACGCTTGTGGTCTTCTACTTCTATGTGGGCCGTTGTTTAGGACCTCTTCGCGGGGTGCCGGGCATTCTCTACGGTTGGCACGGCGCTCGCGCTGCCGCCGAACGCATCGACGCTCTCCTGGCGGTTGCGCCCCGCCCGCCGGCCGCGCCCTCTGAGCTCCGCCCGCCGCCGGGTCCGCTCCGTGTGCGCGTCGAATCACTCTCCTTTGCCTACCCCCCCTCCAACACCTTCACGTCTGCCACCGCGCGCGGTGTCATCGATGGCCTCACCCTGGAACTCGCCCCCTCCGAGGCGGTGGCCATCCTGGGCCCCTCCGGTGCCGGCAAGAGCACCACAGGTCGGCTTCTCCTCAACCTCTTCGATCCGGAAGAGGGCCGGGTCATCCTCCAGGGGCTTGATGCTCGGGACTGGCCCCTCTCCGAGCTCCGCCGTCGGGTGGGCTATGTCGGTCAGGAGATCTTTTTGTTTGACGGCTCGCTGCGAGATAACCTCTTCATCGCCATGAGCCCCGAAGAGCGCCAGCAGGCCGAGCCTGACCTCGACGCCATCCTCAAGCTCGCCGGACTCCATGACTTCGTGCACGATCACCCCGAAGGCCTCGACGCGCCGATGGGCGAACGCGGCGCACGCCTCTCCGGTGGCCAGAAGAAGAGGGTGGCGCTGGCCCGCGCGCTCCTGCGAAACCCCGACCTCGTCATCATCGATCAGATGGCCACCGACCTTGAGGAGTCGCTTAATGCGCGCATCTTCAGTGCGCTGCGTCTCAGAAAGCTCACTCTGATCTACCTGGGCCACCGCGTGCCCGCAGGTCTCGACCCCGAACATGTCTTCTGGATGGAAGGCGGCTGCCTGCATCCCGGACCTCCCGATCGTCACCAACCTTAAGTTTCGCGGAGCCTTGCGCCCATGACCTTCTCCGACTCCCAGCGTTTCACCGCCCGCGATGATCTCGTCGTGGAGGCCATCGATGACCAGATCGTGATCCTCGATCTGCACGGCGATCGTTGCTTTGGTCTCAACGCTCAGGGGGTGCTCCTCTGGCAACGCATCCGCCAGGATGCCCCCTCGGTCGCCGAGCTCATTGAACTGCTCGAACAAACCTACGCCATCGATGCCGAACGCGCCCGCACTGACCTCCTCGCCTTCTTGAGCGCCCTCCAGAGTGCCGGCCTTCTGCTGGAGCATAACCAGACCTTATGAGCGCCTCGAATGTCTACCGCATCTACGGTCAAGCCATCGCCTGCGACCGCCCCCTGAACTTCGTGCCGATCCCTCCCTCGGAGCTCGCGGACGTTTCGGGCATCTGGACAGTCGATCATCTCCAGGGCGCACCGATACAAGGCGATCGCATCCATGATCTCGAAGATCACCCCGGCGGCGATCGCCTCGAAGTCTTCAAAAGCGGCGAAGGGCAGGGCGCCATCGCCTATGCAGGCTGGCGCTTTTCTTTCGATCTTCCTGACCGGCATATCGCCTACGAGCCCCCCGAGAGCTCCGACTGGGCGCTCGACACCTTGTTGGAACGCATCGTTCTCCCCATCGCTCTGCTCACCACCGATCGTCCCCTGGTGGCCCTCCACGGAAGCGCGCTGCGATGTCCCGGCGGGGACACGATTGCCATCATCGGCGACTCCGGCGCCGGCAAAAGCACCACCGCGCTCGGCCTGGTACGCCGAGGCGCTACCTTGCTTGCCGACGACCTGGTTCTCATCGATGTGGAGCGCCGCCTTCTTCTTGCCGGTGCCTCCTCACTCCGACTGGCCCTTCCGCACAGCGCCATCCCCGAGGCCCGCGTCAGCCTCCCGACACCGTCTCCCGATCCCAAGCGCATCTTTGTGCTCCCCGAAGCCCAGGCTTCAGGCCGCGAGCTACCCCTGACACATATCTTCAGCCTGGGCGGCGAGCCTGAGTCCGAGCGTGACTTCGAGTTAAGCCAGGCCCGGGGGGGTCGGGCCGCTGCGCTTCTCCTCTCCCAGTGCTTCGCCTTCTCGCAGAGCGCCCCGGAGGATGGCGAGGCGCGTTTTCGTCGCGCGATGCGCCTGTTGCGCACCACGCCGCTGACGCGCATTGAGTTTCGCCGGGGCGAAAGCTCGCTGGCCCAGATCGACGCCATCCAACGGGCGCTGGCCGCCAACGCCGAGGCACCCTGATGCCTCAACATCCGCTTGTTCAGCTGGGTGTTCGCTACGGCGAAGCCCTTGTCGTGATCACTGCCGCGCACCTCCTGATTAAAACCACCGGCTGGGATCGCGCCCGCCGCATCAGCGATCGCCTCCTCCCCCGACACATCGATGGGAACGTCTCAACGGGCGATCATCGCCGACTTGCCGGCGAGATCGAACGAAGCGTCCTGCGCATAAGTCGCTTTATCCCGGGGGCACGCTGCGCCCCGCGTGCTCTGGCCGCCCGGCATATGCTGGCCAGACGCGGTATCACCTCGCGTCTGGTCGTGGGGCTGCGCCTTGCGCCTCGCCCCGAAGGCCACGCCTGGTTGGAGATCGGCTCATCTTCTGACCCACTGCGCCTCTTTGCCCGCGATCCTTCCGCCTACACCCCCCTGGACGCTCTCTGCCAGACGAGGGCCGTATCGCCCCGATCCCCAGCGCCCACGCCGTCTTCTGCATAGCCAGGTCCGATGTCCACGATCCTCGAACATAACCTGAGAACGATCCACGCTTGACATCGCAACCCGCCTTTCTATAATCCGCCGTCCGAAGCCCCCCGGTCTGGCCTTTGTCATGCCCGGCCACATGCTCCTCGGTGGCTTCCGCAAACGAAATTCGCCGCTCTAAGTTGCCCGTCATCATCTGATGGGGTAAGCAGCCCCACAGACGGTGATGTCTCCGATATGGTGCAACGCGCCTCTCCAAGGTGCGACAAACAGGTACATGTATGCCCACGATTAACCAACTGGTTCGCAAAGGTCGCAAAAAGATTGTCTCCAAGACGACGGCGCCGGCTCTGAAGAGCTGCCCGCAGAAGCGTGGTGTTTGCACCCGCGTCTACACCACGACCCCCAAGAAGCCGAACTCCGCGCTTCGTAAGGTCGCTCGTGTTCGCCTGACCAACGGGATGGAAGTTACCAGCTACATTCCCGGTGAGGGACACAACCTCCAGGAGCACAGCGTCGTGCTCATCCGCGGCGGTCGTGTCAAAGACTTGCCCGGTGTGCGCTACCACATCGTTCGCGGCACCCTCGACGCCGTCGGCGTCCAGTCCCGCCGTCAGGGCCGCAGCAAGTACGGCACCAAGAAGCCGCGCTAAAACGCCCCGGATTTCTCGCGAGATTTTGCCCGGTGGCTCGCTTTGGCGACCTGTGTCGGGCCTTCGCACCTACGAATTGAGAGCTCAGTCATGCCAAGAAGAAGAGTGGTCCAGAAGCGCCCGATCCTCCCGGATCCCAAGTTTAACGACAAGCTGATCACCCAGTTTGTCAACGTCATGATGCGCGACGGCAAGAAGTCCACCGCCGAACGCATTATGTACGATACCCTCGACGTCATCGAGTCGAAGACCGGCGGCGAAGATCCCCTTCGCGTCTTCAAGCGCAGCATCGACAACTTGCGTCCGATGGTCGAAGTTCGCTCGCGCCGCGTCGGTGGTTCCACCTACCAGGTGCCCGTCGAAGTCCGCCCGGAGCGCCGCACCGCCCTGGCCATTCGCTGGCTGATCCAGGCCGCGCGTGCCCGCAACGAAAAGACGATGGTCGACAAGCTCACCAACGAGATTCTCGACGCGTCGAACAACCGCGGCACCGCCGTGCGCAACAAAGAGAACGTGCACCGTATGGCCGAGGCCAACCGCGCGTTCGCGCACTACCGCTGGTAACACTCGCGCCGGGCTCCCCCGACGCGCACATGTTCCATCAGGCGCATCGGACGGTGCCCTCCGAAGACCCGGTGAGGTCCTTATCGCTCCCTTCCGAGACGATAAGGCCTGACCGGGTCTTCGCGTTTAGCTTTCCTTCGGGCGGGAATGCCCCACCTTTCCGACCCAACCCATCTGCTCTCGCTACCCCCCAGACCGGGGAGACAGCGATCCCAACTGCGACCTTCACACAGGCAGGGTGACCGTGGCACGAAGTCTATCTCTCGAAATGACCCGCAACATCGGCATCATGGCGCATATCGACGCCGGTAAGACCACGACCACCGAGCGCATCCTCTTTTACACAGGGAAGTCGCATAAGATGGGCGAGGTCCATGACGGCGCCGCCGAAATGGACTGGATGGAGCAGGAGCGCGAGCGCGGCATTACGATCACCAGCGCAGCCACCACCTGTTACTGGACGACCAACGACGTTAAACACCGGATCAACATCATCGACACCCCCGGCCACGTCGACTTCACCATGGAAGTCGAACGCTCCCTGCGTGTGCTCGACGGTGCGATCGCCGTCTTCTGCGGTGTAAGTGGCGTCGAGCCCCAGTCCGAAACGGTCTGGCGCCAGGCCGATCGCTACCAGGTCCCCCGTATCGCCTTCGTGAATAAACTCGACCGTGTCGGTGCCGACCTCGATCGTGTCGTGCAGATGATGGTCGATCGCCTCAAAGCTCGCCCTGTGCGCATGCAGCTCGCCATCGGCGCCGAAGACGGCTTCCGCGGCGTCATCGATCTGGTGACCATGAGCGCCATCGTCTGGCAGGATGAGTCGCTCGGAGCGGAGTACGACCTCCTGGAGATCCCCGAAGAGCTCAAAGACGAGGCGCAACTTGCACGCGAGGAACTTCTCGAGATCTGCGCGGAACTCGACGAAGACCTCATGGACAAGTACCTCGAAGGCGAAACCCTCACCGAAGATGAGATCCGTCGCGCGGTGCGAAAGGGCACCCTCGCGCTGGAGATTGTGCCGGTTTTCTGCGGATCGGCGTACAAAAACAAAGGTGTTCAGCCTCTGCTCGACGCCGTGATCCGATACCTCCCGGCACCGGTCGATGTCCCGGCGATCGATGGTGTCACCCCTGAAGCCTACAAGCGCGTGACAGAAGGGCAGGGAGAGCCGGGTGATGCGGACATCGTGCGTCGCAAGGCCTCCGACGATGAGCCCTTCAGCGCCCTGGCGTTCAAGATCATGAGTGACCCCTATGTCGGTCACCTCACCTATTTCCGCGTCTACTCCGGCGTGCTCTCCAGCGGCAGCTACACCTACAACGCCACGAAAGGAAAGCGGGAGCGCATCGGTCGCATCCTCCTGATGCACGCCAATCGCCGCGAAGAGATCGAGGAGGTCCGCGCTGGCGACATCGCCGCGGTCGTCGGTATGCGCAACACCACCACCGGCGACACCTTGAGTGATGAGCACCACCCGGTGGTGCTCGAAGCGATCGACTTCCCTGAGCCGGTCATCGAGATCGCCATCGAGCCCAAGACCGTCGCCGACCAGGGCAAACTCGCCGAGAGCCTTCAGAAGCTCGCCGTCGAAGATCCCAGTTTCCAGGTCAAGGTCGACGAAGAAACCGGTCAGACCATCATCGCTGGCCAGGGCGAGCTGCATCTGGAGATCATCGTTGATCGCCTGTTGCGGGAGTTCAAAGTCGGCGCAAGCGTGGGCAAGCCCCAGGTCGCCTACCGCGAGACCGTCGGAATCTCGCACATCCACCGCGAGAAGCTCGAACGACAAACCGGAGGAAAGGGCATGTTTGCCGAGGTCGAGATCAAGATCTCGCCCAACGAGCGTGGCAAGGGCATCACCTTCGAAGAGTCCATTAAGGGCGGGGCGATCCCCAAAGAGTTCTTTGGTGCGATCGAGCGTGGCGTGCGCGAAGCCACCGAGGCAGGCGCGATCGCCGGTTACCCGGTTGTCGACATCCACGTCGAGCTCGTCGACGGATCCTTCCATGAGGTCGACTCCAGCGAGATGGCCTTTAAGATCTGTGCGCTACTGGCCGTCAAATCTGCCATCCGTGATGCCGATCCGCAGCTTCTCGAGCCGATGATGAGCGTCGAGGTCGTCACCCCTGAAGAGTTCATGGGCGATGTGATCGGCGACATCAACGCGCGCCGTGGTTCGGTTGGCGGTATGGAGCCTCGCGGAGGCTCACAGGTGATCAGCGCCCAGGTACCTCTCTCGGCGATGTTCGGCTATTCCACCGATCTTCGCAGCCGCAGCCAGGGCCGCGCCAGCTACTCCATGCACTTCGCGAATTACGATATTGTGCCCAAAGCGATCAGTGAAGCGTTGATCAATCGCATGATGGGCATCTATCCGGACTGACCCTTCGATGGGCCGCAAGGGGAGCGGACAAAAGGCGATTTCCACCTTGATCTGTTGACACCCCTACTGTATGGTCCGCACTCCCTGAGCCTGGGCGCCGGGGATTACTACCGCTTACGACGGCCCGAAACGCCGCCAATGACGCGGTGTTACGGGATTTTTGGTTCCCTCAGGTCAGGCCCGCTTGACCCACGGCACATGCAGCCGGTGAGGGATCCTTGAATTTAGCGCTAACCGCTGGGTTTCGCACTTTCTGACCTGAAGAACTCAGGTCAGTCGACGAGGTTTGTGACATGGCGAATGAGAAGATTCGAATTAAGCTGAAGGCGTACGACCACAAGCTGCTCGACGCGTCGGCTGCCGACATCGTAGAGACGGCTAAGCGTACCGGTGCACGCGTTGCGGGGCCGATCCCCCTTCCCACGCGCATCAACCGCTGGACGGTCCTGCGTAGCCCCTTCATCGACAAAAAGTCTCGCGAGCAGTTCGAGATGCGCACTCACAAGCGCCTTCTCGACATCCTCGATCCGACGCAGCAGACGCTCGACGCTCTGATGCGCCTGGATCTCGCCGCGGGCGTGGACGTCGAAATCAAGACCTGATTGCGCCTTTGGGTGGTCCTCGGCAGGCCCGCCTTAACGCAATCTTGTACTAAAGCCGGTCTCCTGCACGTCCTTTTGCTCAATGTGAGCAGGGTAGGGCAGGCGGCCATGAACCCACTCTTTCGCCCGTCCGAGCCTAAGTCAGGGCGGCGCAGGAGACGTTATGAAAATTGAAGTCGTCGATTTGAAGAACAAGGCGACCGGAGAAATCGAGCTCGCTGAGAGCGTGTTCGGTGTTCCGGTTCGTGAGCATTTGTTCTGGGAAGTGGTTAACTGGCAGCGCGCCAAGCGTCGCGCCGGCACCCACCAGACCAAGACCCGCGGCCAGGTCCGCGGCGGTGGTCGCAAGCCCTGGCGCCAGAAAGGCACCGGCCGCGCCCGCCAGGGTACCACCCGCGCCCCTCACTGGGTCGGCGGTGGCACCGTCTTCGGACCCCAGCCCCGTGACTACGGCTACGCGATGCCCAAGAAGAAGCGTCGCGCCGCTCTCTGCTCCGCGCTCAGCATGAAGCTGGGTAAGGGTCAGCTCAAAGTCGTGGACAACTGGGAACTTCCCCAGATCAAGACCAAACTCGCCATCGATACGTTGAGCAACCTGGAAGCGCCCCGCGCCCTGGTTGTCGATGTGACCTCGCGCAACGAAGGCGATAACTCGGTCACCCACAACGAAAATCTTCGCCTGTCGGTGCGCAACCTCAAAGAAGCCAAGTACCTGGCTGTTGAGGGCCTCAACGTTGAGGATATCCTGCGTTATGACTACGTGATTCTCTCGCGCAGCGCCGTCGAGCAACTCCAGGAGGCATTGCAGTCATGACCAACCTCTACGACATCATCATTCGCCCGGCGCTCACCGAGAAGACCACCCAGCTGGCTGAGCACAACCAGTACGTGTTCCGCGTCGACCGCAAAGCGAACAAGTACCAGATTCGCCAGGCCGTTGAGAAAATCTTCGGCGTCGACGTTGTTAAGGTCAACACTCTGGTGATGCCCAGCAAGCCCAAGCGTGTGGGACGAAGCCTCGGACGCCGCGCCGCCTTTAAGAAGGCGATTGTGACGGTGGCCGACGGTCAGACCATCGACCTGTACGCGCTCGAGGGGACCGAAGCTGGTGGCGAGGTCTAATCGACCCCCACCCCTTGCTTTGTGTTCAATTGCCAGGATATCGCAATCGCGTTTTAGAAGGCAGGTATAACGATGGCCATGAAAGAGTTTAACCCCACGTCTCCGGGACGGCGCTTCCTGCGTCTTCCGGATTCCAAAGAAGTGATCACCAAGAGCAAGCCTGAGAAGGCGCTCACCGAAAAGATTACCCGCTCCGGCGGCCGTAATCAGTCCGGTCATATGACGGTCCGTCACCGCGGCGGCGGCCACAAGCGTCGCTACCGTCAGGTTGACTTCAAGCGCACCAAGACTGGTGTGCCGGCGAAAGTCGCCGCGATCGAGTACGATCCCAACCGCACCGCCTACCTGGCGCTGCTCCACTACGCTGACGGTGAGAAGGCCTACATCATCGCCCCGCAGAAGCTTGCGGTCGGTGACACGGTCATCTCCAGCGCGCATGCCGACATCAAGCCCGGCAACTCCCTGCGTCTGCGCTACATCCCCACCGGTACGGTCATCCACAACGTGGAACTGCGCCCGGGCAAGGGTGGCCAGATGGCTCGCTCCGCGGGCACCTGGGCTCAGCTGATGGCCAAAGAAGGCAAGTATGCGCTTCTGCGTCTTCCCTCCGGCGAGATCCGCCAGGTCCTTATGACCTGCCGGGCGACCGTGGGCGCGGTGTCGAACCGCGAGCACGAGAACACCTCGCTTGGTAAAGCCGGTCGCGCCCGTTGGAAGGGCAACCGCCCGGCGGTTCGTGGTGTCGCCATGAACCCCGTCGACCACCCCCACGGTGGTGGTGAAGGTCGCACCTCCGGTGGTCGCCATCCGGTGACCCCCTGGGGCCAGAAGACCAAGGGCAAGAAGACGCGCAGCAACAAGCGCACCGACAAGTTCATCGTCAAGCGTCGTAAGTCGCGCAAGTAAACCGCTCGCCCCTACGCCGGCGAGCCTCTCGCCGGCCGGTCGGGCATACACTGCGCCAAGGAGATAGATCGTGCCACGTTCAGTCAAAAAAGGGCCCTTCGTCGATAGCGGCCTTCAGCGTAAAGTCACCCGCGCTCGTGAAACCAGCGATCGCCGTGCGATCAAGACCTGGAGCCGCCGCTCCATGATCGTGCCTGAGTTCATCGGCTTGACTTTTGCCGTCCACAACGGCAAAGAGTTTGTCCCCGTGTTCGTGACCGAGAATATGGTCGGGCATAAGCTCGGTGAGTTCGCGCCTACCCGTACGTTCTACGGGCACGCCGCCGATCGCAAAGCCAAGGGTCGTCGCTAAGGCGGGTCGCCGCGGCGGAGTTTCTCCGCCTCGGCCGCTCTCTAAGACGCGCTTCCCCGTCACGAGATCAAAGTTTCCCGTCGACCGCTGCCCGCTCTCCAGGGCAAGGGCGGCGGCTCATCGAGTTGAGTTTTTGCCATGAGCAAAGAAAAACAAAAGACACATCGTGCGAACCAGGCGTCCGCACAGAACATTCGCATCGCGCCGCGCAAGGCGCGCATCGTCGTCGACCTGGTCCGTAACCGACCGGTCGAAGAGGCGCTGCAGATCTTGCAATTCACGCCCAAGAAGGCCGCCCCGCTGGTCGCCAACCTCATCGAGTCGGCGATTCACAACGTGATGAACAGCGAACAGCTCGACTGGGACACCGACGATCTCTACGTCGCTCAGGCCTACGTCAACGAAGGCCCCACGCTGCGCCGCTTTATGCCGCGCGCCCAGGGTCGAGCGACCCGGATCAACAAGCGAACCAGTCAAATCACCGTGGTCCTGCAGCCTCGCGTCTAACGTGTCGCCAGGTCCCACACGGTCTTAGGAGGTCGATTTTGGGTCAAAAAGTACATCCTACGGGATTTCGGTTGGGGATCATCCGCCCCTGGAGCTCCAAGTGGTACGAGGAGAAGAACTACGCCAAGTGGCTCCACGAAGATCTCGCGATCAAGAATTATATCAACAAAAACCTCGGCTCGACCGGCATCAGCTCGGTGGACATTGAGCGCCTGGCCAACAAGGTCAAGGTGACCATCCACTCCGCCAAGCCCGGCATCCTTATCGGCAAGCGTGGCGCCGGTATTGACGGCCTCAAAAACGAACTCCAGAAGAAGACCGAAGGCGAAGTCTTCGTCAACATTCAGGAAGTCCGTAAGGCCGAGCTCGATTCCAAACTTGTCGCCGAGTCCATCGCCCAGCAGCTGGAGCGTCGTGTCAGCTTCCGCCGCGCGATGAAGAAGGCCGTGCAGACGACGATGAAATTCGGTGCCAAGGGCATCCGCGTCAACGCCGCCGGTCGCCTGGGCGGTGCGGAAATGGGGCGCCGTGAGTGGTACCTCGAAGGTCAGGTCCCGCTTCACACCCTGCGCGCCGATATCGATTACGGCACCGCCGAAGCCAAGACCACCTACGGTATCATCGGTATCAAAGTGTGGATCTACAAAGGCGAAGTTCTCGAACGCTGATGCGTCACGGGACCGTCCTTAACCAGGGACGGTCCGACGCCATAGATGGATATCAAGGAGTCCTACAATGCTTAGTCCCAAGCGCGTCCGGTGGCGTAAGCCACACAAAGGGCGTACCAAAGGCAAGGCCTACCGCGGCAGCACCGTCTCGTTTGGTGAGTACGGCATGATCGCAGTTGAGCCTGGTCGCTTGACCGCCCGTCAGATTGAGGCGGCGCGTATCGCCATGACCCGCCACATTCGCCGTGGTGGAAAAATCTGGATCCGTGTCTTCCCCGACCGCTCCATCACCCGCAAGCCCGCCGAGACCCGAATGGGTAAAGGTAAAGGCTCGCCAGAGATGTGGGTCTCGCTCGTTAAAGCGGGTCGAGTCCTCTACGAGATGGACGGTGTGCCTGCTGACATGGCCAAAGAGGCGTTCCGCCTGGCCGGTCACAAGCTCCCGATCAAGACCAAGTTCGTCGTGCGAGGAGAAGTGCTATGAAATCCGCAGAGCTGCGTGAAAAGAACGAACAGGAACTGCGTGAATTGGCCGGTCAGCTTCGCGATGACCTCTTCCGTATGCGTCTGAAGCACTATACCGGTCAGCTCCAGCAGACCAGCCAGCTGCGCCAGACGCGTCGCGACATCGCCCGGGTTGAGACTCTCCTGCGTGAGCGTCAGGGCTGATCGCGTCGCCGACGCGTACCAAGTTTAGGAGCAAGATATGGAAGCGGAACAGCAGGCAACCGAACGCGGCCAGCGCAAAACGCGCGTCGGTCACGTCGTGAGCAACCAGATGGAGAAGACGGTCGTCGTCGCCGTCATTCGTCGCTACATGCACCCCAAGTACAAGAAGTACGTCAAAGAGCGTCTCAAGTACAAAGTGCATGATGAGACCAATGACTGTGGCATCGGCGACAAGGTCCTCATTGAAGAGACTCGTCCCATGTCGCGCCACAAGCGCTGGCGAGTTAAGCAAATCATCGAGCGCGCCCCGGCGGTCTGATCCCCCCAGGGAGTACTCTTTTGAGCGCCGCCAACCCGGCCCTCTCACACGTTGTGCGAGGGCCAGGCGCGGCCTCGACGGACGAGGTAGGTCATGATTCAAATGCAAACCCGACTCGGCGTCGCGGACAACTCCGGCGCGCGTGAAGTCCAGTGCATCAAAGTGCTGGGCGGCTCCAAGCGCCGCTACGCTTCGATCGGCGACACCATCATCGTGTCGGTTAAAGAAGCGCTGCCCAACTCCAAAGTGAAGAAGGGCGACGTCAAGCGCGCTGTCGTCGTGCGTACCAAGAAAGAGATCGCACGTCCCGACGGCACTTACATCCGCTTCGACGATAACGCGGCGGTGATCATTGATAACCAGAATCAGCCGGTGGGCACTCGTATCTTTGGGCCGGTGGCCCGCGAGTTGCGCGCCCGCGAATACATGCGCATCGTCAGCCTGGCGCCCGAAGTCCTCTGAAGGGTTGCCAGCCGGCGTCCCGGCGCGGGAAGAGGGAGATTGAGATGCAGGTAAAGAAAAATGATAAGGTGATCATCCTCACCGGAAAGGATCGCTCGCTGACCGGCGAAGTGATCGCTGTCGATCGCAAGAACGGCAAGGTGAAGGTGGCTCGCCGCAACATGATGGTCAAGCACCGCAAGCCCAACCCCATCACCGGGGAAGCCGGCGCGCGCATTGACATCGAGAACTGGATCGACGCCTCCAACGTCGCGCTCTACAGCGAGAAGAAGGGCGGTGCGGTTCGCACCAGCGCTCGCTGGCGTGGCAAGGACGGCGAGCTTTTCACCAGCAAGCGCGACGCCGTCGCCAGCTTCGGTGGTGATGAAGGCGCCCAGGTCAAAAAGGTGCGCTACAGCACCAAGACCGAAGAAGTCTTCGACTAAGATCGTTCACAGCGAGCGCCCCCGGGATCCGGGGGCGCTCGTTGCGCTTGACACATACGGGCGCGTTCGTTAAGTAGGGCGCCCTCTGTACGGCGATGAAGATCGTCTTCATCGTCTTTTTTGTGTGAGGCGCCAACTTCCGGGGCGTTAATGAGCGCCTGTGCGCTTTTTCCCGGGTGAGAAAACCGATTTAGGCTGGTGGTACAGAAACCTGCCAGCGATGGAGAACCCAAAATGGCGTTTTTGGAACAGAAGTACCGTAACGAGATCGTCCCCGCGTTGATGGAGGAGCATGCCTTCTCCAACCCGATGCGGGTTCCGCGCATCAAGAAAGTGTCCGTGAACATGGGCCTGGGCGAAGCCGTCCAGAACTCCAAGATCATCGAAGGCGCCGCCGCCGAGATGGCCATCATCACCGGCCAGAAGCCCGTGATTGCACGCGCCCGCCGTTCGATCGCCACCTTCAAACTTCGTGAAGGTATGCCGATCGGCGTCAAGGTCACCCTGCGCGGTGATCGGATGTGGGAATTTCTTGAGCGCCTGATCTACGTTGCGCTTCCCCGTGTTCGTGACTTCAAGGGCATCAGCCCGAAGTCCTTCGACGGCCACGGTAACTACTCGCTCGGTGTGCGTGAGCAGATCATCTTCCCGGAAATCGACTACGATAAGGTCGACAAGATCCGCGGGATGAACATCACCATCGTCACCAGCGCGGAGAACGATGAAGTGGGCCTGGCTCTGCTGCGCAAGCTGGGCATGCCCTTCCGCAAGTAAGCACTGTGAGCGCGTTGGCCGGCCGAGGCTGCGCGCTCCCAATCGTTTGGTTCGGCCCGACACGCGGAGATACGTGTGGCACGCAAAGCTCTTGTAGAAAAATCGAAAAAGAAGGCGAAGTTCGCCGTTCGCGAGTACAACCGCTGCCCCCGCTGCGGTCGCTCACGGGCGTACCTTCGTAAGTTCGACATGTGCCGGATTTGCTTCCGTGAACTTGCCCTGCGCGGTGAGCTCCCGGGTGTGACGAAGGCCAGTTGGTAAGTTAACCAGAACACGCGACGAGGGGTTCGGCCATAGGTGGTCGGTCCTGCCTCGGCGCACACTTCGGTAAAGGCCTCTCATCCTCACCGCGTCTGCGGGCTTCCACTAAGCCTGCAACCCTGTGAGCGAGAGGAACCGGACCGAACAAGGAGTGATCATGGGAGTGGTGCAAGATCCGGTAGCGGATATGCTCACCCGTATTCGTAACGGCCAGCAGGCCGGTCACGCCACGGTGGAGATGCCCGCCAGCAACTTGAAGTACGCGATCATCCAGATTCTGGCCGATCGCGGCTACGTCGGCGGCGTGGAGCGCCTCGATGAGGGCCCCCAGGGCAAGCTCGTCGTCTCGCTTCGCTACGACAAGGATGAAGTCGGCATGATTCGCTCGCTTAAGCGAGTGAGCAAGCCCTCTCGCCGCGTCTACGTCGGTGTCGGTGAAATCCCCAGCGTGCTCAATGGTCTCGGCCTGGCGGTGCTCTCCACCTCGCGTGGCGTGCTCTCCGATGCCGACGCCCGCGCGGCTAAGGTCGGCGGTGAGCTGCTCTGCACCGTTTACTGAGCCTTTGACCTCGGGAGAATAAAATGAGTCGAATTGGTAAACAGCCGGTATCCATCCCGGAAAAAGTCGACGTCAAACTCGACGGTCACACCATCCTGGTCAAAGGCCCCAAGGGCGAGTTGAGCCGTGAGCTCAGCCAGGAAGTTGAAGTGACGATCGAAGACGGCGAGATCATCATCGCCCGTCCCGATGACGGCCGCACCGCCCGTAGCTTCCAGGGCCTTGTGCGTAGCTTGGTGGCCAACATGGTTGAAGGTGTCTCCGTGGGCTACAAGCGCTCGCTGGAGATCAACGGCGTTGGTTACCGTGCCGAACAGCGCGGTCAATTCATTCGCTTTGACCTGGGCTACAGCCACCCGATCATGTTTGAGCTGCCCGCCTCGGTCAGCGCGACCATCGAGCGTCAGACTCAACTGACCCTTGAGAGCGTTGACAAAGAGCTGCTCGGTCAGGTTGCCGCCAAGATCCGTGGCCTGCGTAAGCCGGAGCCCTACAAGGGCAAGGGCATCAAGTACAGCGACGAAGTCATCCGTCGTAAGGCTGGCAAGTCCGGCGCCTAATCGCACCCCCTCGCCCCCGGGCGACGGGTTCACTGAAGAGGTCTCATCATGCTTAGCAAGAGCGATAAAGCGAGCAACCGGCTTCGCCGCAAGCGTCGCATTCGCAAGAAAATTACGGGTACCGCCGAGCGTCCGCGCTTGACGGTGTTCCGCTCCAACTCCGGCATCTACGCGCAGCTTGTCGATGATATCGACGGGCGCACCCTGGCCGCGGCTGGCAGCAACGATAAAGAGAAGCGCTCGGAGTTGGCCGAGCTCGACAAGACCGCCCAGGCCAAAGAAGTGGGTAAACTTCTCGCCGCGCGTGCCCTGGAAAAGGGCATCGATCAGGTGGTCTTCGATCGCAACGGATTCATCTACCATGGTCGCGTCGCGGCTGTGGCCGAGGGGGCCCGCGAAGCGGGCCTCCAGTTCTGATAGGGAGGCACTGTGGCACAAGGACGACGTAGAAGAAGCGCCGATTCGGATCTCCGTGATCAGGTCGTCGCCATCAGCCGAGTCTCGAAAGTCGTCAAAGGCGGCCGTCGATTCAGCTTTGGCGCGATCGTGGTCGTCGGTGACGGCGACGGACGCGTTGGGGTTGGACACGGTAAGGCCAATGAGGTCCCCGAGGCGATCCGCAAGGCGAACGAGCAGGCCCGTAAATCCATGATCACCGTGCCGCTTCGCGATGGCACCATTCCCCACGAAGCGCTGGGCCGGTTTAACTCCGGTCGCGTGCTTCTTCGTCCGGCCAGCGCCGGTACCGGCATCATCGCCGGTGGGGCGGTGCGTTACATCCTGGAACTGGCCGGCGTGGGCAACATCCTCTCCAAGAGCCTGGGCTCCAACAACCCGCACAACGTTGTGCGGGCTACCATGGACGCCCTCAAGCAGCTCAGCGATCCGGATGAGTACCGCCGCCGCCTTGGTCAGGACGTCAGCGAAGAAGCCAGCGCCTGATTCGGGTCGAGTGGGTCGTGTGGTTCGATGCGTCTCATCGGGCCACACTCTCGCTCACCCCCACCCATGAGCCGATCGCCGGTGCGCTTGATTTGCACTGTGCGTTCGATATAGGAGCACACCATGGCTCAGCTTAAAGTCACCCTGGTGCGTGGCCTCGCCGGCAAGACCGAGCGTCAGCGCGCCAACGTACATAGCCTGGGACTGCGCAAGATCCGCGATAGCGTGGTCGTTACCGATCATCCCACCACCCGTGGCCAGATCGCCAAGGTCCAGCACCTGGTGACCGTGGAAACGATTGAGGAATAATCATGACTGATCTTACCAACCTTAAAGCCCCCAAAGGGGCGAACCGAAAGCGCAAGCGCGTCGGTCGCGGTCATGGCTCCACCCTCGGCAAAACCGCCGGTAAGGGCCAGAAAGGCCAGAAGGCCCGCAGCGGTGGTTCGGTGCACGCTCGCTTCGAGGGTGGTCAGACTCCGCTCCATCGGCGCCTGCCGAAGGTCGGGTTCTCCAATCCCTTTGAGAAGCACTACACCATCATCAATCTTCAGGACCTTGAGCGCGTTTTTGAGGACGGCGAAACCGTCGATCTCGACTCGTTGCGTTCCAAGGGCCTGGTCAAGCGAAACCTCGACGGCGTTAAGATCCTGGGCAACGGTGAGCTGACCAAGAAGCTTTCGGTCAAAGCCACCAAGTTCAGCAAGTCCGCGAAAGCGGCGATCGAAGGCGTCGGGGGCAGCGTAGAGGTTATCTGACGTGGCAGGTAAGTTTCGAGATATACCGAAGATCCCTGAGCTGCGTCGGCGACTGCTCTTTACGGCGGGGCTCCTGGCGATCTATCGGATCGGCGTGTTCATCACCGTCCCCGGTGTCGACCGAGGGTCGATGTCCGAGATGATGTCGGGCGACGGTGGTGGGCTTCTGGGCCTTGTAAACCTCTTTACCGGCGGTGCGCTGGAGATGATGAGCATCTTCGCGCTGGGGATCATGCCCTACATCTCGTCTTCCATTATCTTTCAGCTGATGCAGGTGGTCGTTCCGGCCATCGAGCGTCTCAAGAAAGAAGGGGAGTCGGGGCGTAAGAAGATCACGCAGTACACGCGCTACGGCACCGTTGTACTCGGGATCATCCAGGGTTTCGGCATCTCGCTCTACCTGGAGAACATGCACAACTCCAACCCGGAGCTGGGCCTTCTGGTCTCTCCGGGCTGGCCCTTCCGTCTGTTGACTGTGTTGACTCTGACGGCAGGTACGGTGTTCGTGATGTGGCTTGGTGAGCAGATCACCGAGCGTGGGATCGGCAACGGGATCTCGCTTATCATCACCGGCGCGATTATCGCTTCGTTCCCCACCGCGCTCTTTCAGACCTACACGCAGTACACCACCGGTGCCATGAGCACCTTCACGGTGGGCATTCTGCTGGTGGTGGCGATTGGTGTGACGGCCTTCATCGTGTTGATGGAGACGGCACAGCGACGTATCCCGCTTCAGTACGCCAAGCGTATGGTCGGGCGTAAGATCTATGGCGGACAGGCCCATCACCTGCCGCTAAAAGTGAATATGGCTGGCGTCATTCCGCCGATTTTCGCCATGTCGCTTCTGATCTTCCCGACGACGATCGCCAGCTACTTCCAGGATCACCCGGTCGGTCAGTTCATTCAGACCGTCCTGGTACCCGGCGACTGGCGCTATAATCTGATCTACGTCGTGCTGATCGTCTTCTTCTGTTACTTCTACACGGCCGTCCAGGTGAACCCGATGGACATCGCCGATAACCTGAAGAAGTCCAACGCCTTCGTTCCGGGCATCCGTCCCGGCAAGAAGACCGCGGAGTATATCGATCAGCTTCTGACCCGACTGACCACTGCCGGTGCCATTTACGTGGCTGCGGTTTGTGTCCTGCCTTACTTCCTCATCGATGAGCTCGGCGTGAACTTCTACTTCGGTGGAACCAGCCTGCTGATTCTCGTGGTCGTTGGTCTGGATACGGTCGGACAGATTGAGAACCATCTCATCACGCGCCACTACGAAGGTTTCGGCGCGCGGCCCGGTTCGGCCGAGGGGAGCTCCCGCATCAAGGGCCGCACCCTGGATGAGCCCGAAAATATCTGAGCGCCTTTCGGGGCCTCGCGCTAAACGAACAAACCCACCGCATGCGGTGGGTTTGTTCGCTTGCGCCCCGTTTAAGCGCGCTCATATTGAGCCCTACGAGGAACGCATGTCGAAGAGACGACTTATGATGCTGGGGCCCCCCGGGGCCGGCAAAGGCACCCAGGCCAAGCGAATTGCTAGCGAGATGAGCATCCCGCATATCTCCACCGGAGATATGCTGCGAGAGGCACGGCGAAAGGGAACGGAAATGGGCAAGGAGGCCGTGCGCTACATGGATGCCGGCCAGCTTGTACCCGATGAAGTGGTGATCGGCATCGTTCGCGATCGCCTCGACGAGGATGACGCAAGTCGGGGATTTGTCCTCGACGGCTTCCCTCGCACCCGCGCTCAGGCTGAGGCCCTGCTGCAGATGGGCATTGAGCTCGATGCAGTTCTTAACGTCGTGGTCAATGATGAGACCGTGATCGGTCGTCTCGGCGGGCGTATCAGCTGCCCCTCGTGTGGTGCGGTGTATCACGAGAAGTTCAATCCGCCGGCGTCATCAGACGTCTGTGATGCCTGCGGCCATCAGGGCTTGATCAAGCGTGATGATGATCAGCCCGAGGCAATTAAGAGTCGTCTTGAGGGTTACCACGCTCAGACAGCTCCTCTGATCGCGTTCTACCAGGAGATCGGCGTGTTGGTGGCGATCGACGGAGAGCAATCTCCGGAAGATGTCCACGACGCGATCGCCGAGGTGATCGGATAAAGATCATCAACCCGGATTTCTGTCCTCACATTACGTTAGATCGGGACGTGAGGATCGCAGGAGTGTCGGGGTGATGGTCGTGCACTGTGTGACGCTTGACTTTCCACAGGGCACTGTGTATGAAACGCCCCCTTGCCATGCCCCGGTTGCGAGGGTGAAGTGCGCCCGTTGCGGGCATGTTGAGATCATAAGTTCATCATCGAGGAAGCGATTCTATGGCGAAAGAAGAAGCCATTGAGGTACAGGGTAAAGTCATCGAGCCACTCCCCAACGCGATGTTTCGCGTTGAGCTGGAAAACGGCCACCAGGTTCTGGCGCATATCTCCGGTAAAATGCGTATGCACTTTATCAAGATTTTGCCCGGCGACACGGTGACCGTGGAGCTCTCTCCCTACGATCTTACCCGCGGCCGGATCGTTTACCGCGAGAAATAATTACGCAGCCGTGCATCTCCCATTCCAGGGAATGCGCGTTGCTGGGATTGAAGGCCCACAGCAGGCCATGAAAGGAGTCGACGATGAAGGTACGTCCCTCGGTCAAACCCATGTGTGACAAGTGCAAAATCATCCGCCGCAAGGGCGTGGTTCGCGTGATCTGCGAGAACCCTCGCCATAAGCAACGGCAAGGCTAATCAACATTCGCGACGCCTGGCCCTCGAATGGAAGTGAGGCGCTTTTGAGGCGGCGGATTTAAAAGAGTTCGATAGGAGAAAAACGTGGCACGTATTGCTGGTGTTGACCTGCCGCGCCGAAAGCGCGTCGATATCGCCCTGACCTACATCTACGGGATCGGCCACACGCTGGCCAAAGAGATCCTGGAGAAAGCTGAGGTCGATCCCTCTACGAGCACCGACGTGCTCGACGAGCTGGAAGTACGGCGTATCCGCGAAGTGCTCGAGCGTGGCTACCAGGTCGAAGGTGACCTGCGCCGTGAAGTTCAGATGAACATCAAGCGCCTCAAAGATCTGGGCTGCTACCGCGGTCTGCGTCACCGCCGCGGCCTTCCGGTTCGCGGGCAGCGCACGCGCACCAATGCCCGTACTCGCCGTGGCCCGCGCCGCGCGATGGTTCGCAAGAAGCGCTAAATCTTAGAGCGATAAAAGAAACGACGATCGCACCGATTCAGGTGAGCGTCGCGTCGTAAAGATGGCCGCGCGAGCGGCCCTTTGTGGCGTTGAGCGGACCGGCGGGCGAAGGAGAATGAGATCATGGCAAAGCCGAAACAACGAACCAAGCGTCGCGTACGCAAGAATGTCCAGAACGGCATCGCGCACATCCACGCGACCTTCAACAACACCATCGTCACCCTGACCGACACCTCGGGCAACGCCCTGTCGTGGTCGAGTGCGGGTTCGCGTAGCTTCAAAGGCTCGCGTAAGTCGACGCCCTACGCCGCCGGTATCGCCGCGGAAGACGCTGCGCGTAAAGCGCAGGAGCATGGCCTTAAGTCGGTCGCCGTCTACCTCAAGGGTCCGGGCCCCGGACGCGAGTCCGCACTGCGCTCGCTGCAGTCGGCTGGCCTCAAGGTCACCGTGATCCGTGATGTCACCCCCTTGCCGCATAACGGGTGCCGTCCGCCCAAGCGTCGCCGCGTCTGATCGACGACTCGGAGCAAGGTGGATGCACTCGGGCCCCACGCCCTGGCGTTGGGGCCCGCTGGTTGATGATTCTGTGGTGCGGAGGCAATGGAAATGTATCGAAACTGGCGCGACCTGATTAAACCTCGCGAAGTTGAGATCGATCAGCGCTCGAAGACCGACACGTACGCCAAGTTCGTGTGTGAGCCTTTTGAGCGTGGCTACGGCATCACCATCGGCAACGCGCTGCGGAGGATTCTCCTGAGCAGCATCGTTGGCGCGGCGGTGACCAAGATCAAGATCGACGGAGCGTTGCACGAGTTTACCAGCCTGCCCGAGGTCAAGGAGGATGTCACCGATATCGTCCTCAACCTCAAAGAGCTTCGCCTGAAGTTGCACGGCGATGAGTCGCAGGTGGTGACGATCGATGTGGAAGGACCGGCCAAAGTGACCGGCGCTGACATCCAGACCGGACATAACGTTGAGGTCCTTAACCCGGCTCACCACATCGCCACGGTGGGTGAGAACGGGAGGCTTCGTATGGAGCTTACCGTCGGTTCCGGCCGCGGCTACGTTCCCGCCGACGAGAACAAGGCGGAAGATGACAGCCTGGGCGATATCGCTATCGACAGTCTGTTCAGCCCGATCCGCAAGGTGAACTACCAGATCACCAACGCGCGTGTCGGTCAGCGTACCGACTACGACAAGCTCACCCTTGAGGTATGGACTGACGGGAGCGTGCTTCCCGAAGACGCGGTGGCTTACGCCTCCAAGATCCTCAAAGAGCAAGTGGCGATCTTCATCAATTTCGATGAGACCGTCGAGCCGCCGGAGGTGGTCGAAGAGGAGACTCCCGAGTTTAACGAGAACCTCCTCAAGCCCATCGAAGACCTGGAGCTCTCGGTTCGCAGCTTTAACTGCCTTCAGACCGCCGGTATCAAGTTCGTCGGCGACCTGGTCCAGAAGACCGAGGCCGAGCTGCTTAAGACGAAGAACTTTGGGCGTAAGTCGCTCAAAGAGATCAAAGAGATCCTCGACCGGATGAGCCTGGAGCTTGGTACCAAGCTCGATAACTGGCCTCCGAAAGAGTTGGATAAGAAGACGGCCGAAGGCAGCTGAGAGCTGAATCGGGCGAAGCGCGGCGAGATGCCGCAAGCGCGAGAGGAATGAGATGCGACATAAAGTAAATGCACGGCGCTTCGGCCGGGAAACCTCCCACCGTAAGGCGCTCTTCAACAACCTGGCCAAGAGCCTCATCCGCTACGAGATGATCCAGACGACCGATACGAAGGCCAAAGAGCTTCGTCGTGTCGCCGACCGGATGATCACCCTGGGCAAGCGCGGCGATCTTCATGCTCGCCGCCAGCTTCTGGCGCGTCTCGGCGATAAGGAGCTCGTCTCCAAGTTGATCGACGACCTTGCCCAGCGTGACGATATCTCGGGCCGTCAGGGCGGCTACACCCGCATCGTTAAGATCGGGAACCGCCAGGGCGACAACGCTCCGATTTCGCGGATCTCCTGGGTGGGCTCCACCCTTGAGAACACTGAGGCTCTGCGTTACCCGGCCCATATCCGCAATCAGTTCGTGACGGACGAAGGCGAAGAACTCGAAGCCTGATTCGAGCTCTTGCTTGCGTACGGCCTAAAGCCGGCCCCCGCATTTCGGGGGCCGGCTTTTTTGTGGTCGTTTTTCCGGTCTCTTTTGAAGATTCGGGGGAGGGGGCACGTCACAGGGACGGTGGCCGGAGCGCGTCGCGCGTTTCGGCCTGGTCTGAGCGATGAGGGTGTTATGGCGTGGTTGCGGGGTCTAATTCATATCACAGTACTCTCAATGCTGGTCGTCGGGGTGGGCTGCGCCCATGGGCGCTCGCTGAAGCATGGCGATGAGCATTTCGAGCGGGGGAACTATGAGGCTGCCCTGCGCTCGTATCGCGATGCGCAGATCGCCCGTCCGGGTTCCCAGGAGGCGCTGCAGAGAGCCAGACGTGCTGAGCGCCTGCTTGTGGATGATGCGCTCGTTGCGCTGGATAAAGCGGTCGACGGTCAGCAGCGCGTTGAGGTTGCGCTGGGGCGAGCTGATGAGGTGCTTGAGATTGTCCGCTCCGATGATTTGCGTGAGCGGCTGACGACGCGCTTTGGTTCGGCGGTGCTTACGCTCGCCGATCGTTTTCGTGGTGAGGGACGGATCGCTACCGCGCTCTCGGTCCTCGATCAGGCGCAGAGCGTAGTGGAATCCCATCCGAGCGCCTTCGGTGATGGATTTCAGGAGTTTTCGCATCGCGTCTCGGAGTTGGAACGGGTCTGGTCGGAGGAGCTTGTCGGCCGTGCGCACGCAGCCATGGAGGGGGGAAGGCCTGCCAGCGCTGCGCTTTACGGCGCGATGGCTCAGTCGCTCGATGCGACTGTGTTGTCGGTCGGGGTAGCGGATAGGTTCGCCCGTGAAGTGCGTCAGCGTCATGGCTGGTCGATCGTTGCGGAGTATGTGAACCCGTCAAGAGTGAAGGGGATTGAGGCGGCAGTTCGTGCCCGGGCGCCCTTCGCCGCAATCGGATTCGGTGTGGATGTTCGCGAGTTTCAGTATGAGGCGGACCTGAACCTGGACGGGAGTGAGCCGCGTCTGGAACGGTGGGAGGAGGCCGAGCAGCGCAGCGAAGAGTATCAGTCGGGGACCCGTGAGGTTTCTAACCCTGCGTATGTGGATCAACGCGATGAACTCCTCCGGGCCGAGGAGTCGGTGGTGCGCCTTGAGCGGGATATCGCGAAGTCAGAACATGCGCTGCATGAGCATCGTCGTGAGTACCGGGAGGATGAGCGCAAAGGGCTGCCCACGTCGTTGTCTTCGACGAGGATCGAGCGTGAGGAGGAACGTCTAAGCGAGCTTCGGGAGGATATGATCGATGCGCGTTATCGGGTCGAACGGGAGTATCTGGAGTTGCAACGTATCCCGCCGACGCTGCTTGAGCCGGTGTATTCGATGCATAGTTATGAGGTGATTGCGCAATGGGCCGAGCTTTCGGCAACGTACGATGTGGTGGTCGATGTGCCCGGGGTGGCGTTTGAGCATACC
The DNA here is from genome assembly GCF_004005565.1 of Lujinxingia sediminis. NCBI lineage: Bacteria > Deltaproteobacteria > Bradymonadales > Lujinxingiaceae > Lujinxingia > Lujinxingia sediminis. The sequence goes on from NZ_SADD01000013.1 coordinate 69,791, forward strand.
GGGAGCGTGGAGGTCGCTGAGCGCGACGTCAGCTTCCGCCACCGTGCCCAGCGCGAGCTCGATCTTGGTGCGCGTCGGGATCCGCTGCCGCGGGAGTCGGTACTCGGAGATCGCTTTGAGGCATCCCTGGCCGAAGAGGTGGGAGCTGAGGTGCTTTCAGGGTTTGATGGCTACCGTCGTCAGTGGGCGAGTCGTCAGGGCTCGGCCGTGGAGCGGGTAGAAGCGCTCGCGACGTACATTCTTCTCTCTCCCCAACGGGTAGACGCCTCCCTTTCGAGTGAGCTTGCCCGGCTCAGCGGGATACCCGCGCCGGAGGTGGTGTTGACGCGCCTGGTGGCGTCGCCTGGGCCCAGAGTGAGCATGCGCGAATAGAGCTGTTACGCTCTCGTCACCTGTGTGCAATTGTGCCTGAGGGGGATTTGGCCTAGGAGATCCCATAGAGGTATGGGCGCGTCGACTCGCGACGACGCCAGCACACAATGCGGCGAATGAGGTCAGCAATGAAGTTCGATATCAGGGTGCTCGTGTGGGCGTCAGCAGCGCTTGTGGCGTGTCAGTCGACGCCGAACAGTTCGGCCGAACAGGCGTCGAGAGCTGGCGAGCGCGTCTCGGAACGGGTCATGGAAGCCGGGCCTGCGCCAATTAGTCCCGTAGATTTTCCGGTGTCGGGACGGGTGGACTATCAGGCGCGTCCATCCCGAATGATCGTATTTATTGGCGACGGGATGGGGCACGCTGCGGTGACGGCCGCGTCGTACGCACAGAGCGAGCCGCTGGCGATGTTGAGCATGCCGCACGTGGGGTTTATGACCACGCACGAGCATGAGTTTCTCACCACCGATTCCGCCGCCGGCGCCACCGCGATCGCCACCGGGCATAAGACGCATTTTGAAGGGGTATCGGTCCGCCCCGGTACCGGGCCAGAGCTGGAGCGTGACCCGGAGCATCAGCTCTCGACACTCTTCGGTGCGGCCGCCTCCGCAGGCCGCGCTACCGGTCTGGTCGCAACCAGTCGCATTACCCATGCAACACCAGCGGCATTCGCGGCCCACCGTAGCAATCGCGGGCAGTACGAAGATATCGCGCTGGACTATTTGAGCTACAAGCCAGCGGTGATGCTCGGTGCCGGAACGCGCTTTTTTGCCGAACGCAGTGATATGCGCGATCTCTTCGCTGAATTCGAGTCGGAGGGTTACACGGTCGCAACGAGCGCTGAAGAGGTTCGCGCGGCAGTGCCTGGCGAGGGCCCGCTGATCGGGTTGATGCATCGCTCGGATATGCCCTCGGCGAGTTCTGGCGAGCGGGCGATGTCGCTTGAAGAGATGGTGAAGGTTGCCGTTGACGTGCTCGAGCGGGAGTCGCCTCAGGGGTATGTGCTGATGGTGGAAGGCTCTCAGATCGACTGGGCCGGTCATGACCTGGATGGTCCTGGGGTCGTCTCGGAAACCCTGGATATGGACCGCGCTGTGGCGTATGCGCTCGGCTACGCGCGTGAGCGAACGGATACGCTGGTCGTGGTAACTGCCGACCATGAGACGGGCGGGATGAGCGTGCTCGATCCGCCCTATGCGTCGCGCTACATGATGTTGTTGGGGGGTGAAGAGCGCGCCTATCGGATGACGTTGCCTGAGGGCTATGATGTCGCGGCGCACGAGGACCCGCTGCCCCCGTCGGTCGTTCATCAGGCCTTGCCGAAGGTCGGCCGTTTCGGTCCGGTGGAGGCGGAAGACCCGCGGATGACCACCTCGTTTGGTTTTATGTCGGTGGGGAGCCGGGCGTTTTGGGATGGCTCACGGCGCTACTCAGCCTCCCATACCGCGGTGATGGTCCCGATTTTTGCCGAGGGACCCGCAGCCGCCGATGTCGTTGCCGCGAGGGATAACGCGCAGCTTGGCGAGACGTTGAAGCGCCTGGCTTCGGCGCCGGATGACGAGGCCGCACGGCGGCCGGGAAGTGCTGGGCCTGAGCCTCGCCCGAAGAACGTTATCCTGATGGTGGGCGACGGGCTGGGGCTGGCATCACTTAGCGCAGGGCTCTACAGCCGAGGCGCTCTTGCGACGCTTTCGATGGAGACGCGAGCGTTAATGGCGACACATGCCCTTGATCGGTTGGTCAATGATTCGGCCGGAAGCGCCACGGCCATCGCCACGGGCCGCCGCAGTCGAGTCGGTGTTGTGGGCATGGCTCCGGCGACTGTGGGCGGTGACCTTTTACCGGTGCGCTCCGCTCTGGCTGAAGCCGCCCTCAAGGGAAAGCGCACCGGCATCGTCACCACGACCTCTCTGACGCATGCGACGCCGGCGGCGTTCTTTGCGCACAGGGCCTCCCGCTCCCAGGAGGCGGCGATCGCCGGAGACTTCCTCACCTTTGGCCAGCGCCTGGGGCGAAGCCACGGCGTCGATGTGGCCATCGGGGGCGGGGCGCGCTACTTCCGCACCTCGCATCTCGACGCGCTTCGCGCGCAGGAGTACGCCGTCAGCACAGAGCTTCCCGAGGTGTTGGCGTCGGGGCAACCTCATCTGGTTTTGCTGGGTGATGAGGGACTTCCTCCGGCAGCGAAGCGCTCGGCTGAGGCGCCCGGCGCACCAACGCTGGCCGCGATGACCGACCGTGCGCTTAATTATCTCCGCGAAGACGAGCGGGGCTTTTTCCTCGTTGTGGAGGGGGGGCAGATTGACTGGGCCTTGCATGGTCTGGACCGCGGGGAGGGGCTGCTGGCAGAGATCGCCGATTTCGATGCGGCCGTTGCCCTTGCGCTGACCTTCGCAAGCGAATCAGGCGATACGCTTGTGATCGCGACCTCCGACCATGATCACACGCTCTCGGTGCTGGATAACCACTATGGCTATCACAGTGGCCATTGCGGCGTGATGAAGGCTTGCGGTGGTACCTTCGAGGGAATCACGCTGCCGGTAGCCGCCGAGGGCCTGGTGAACGCTCAGGGCTTCACTGCCAGCGAGCTGCAGGGGGATTTCGGGGCGCCGACCATGACATTGCAGTACGACTGGATCGTCCAGGAGGTCGCCCGACGCGTGCAGATGGGGGGGCCGCATTCCGCGAATATGGTGCCCCTCTTTGCCAGCGGTCCCCGGGCCGGCGAGCTTGGTCGGATTCGCGATCAACCCCAGCTTGGGCAGTGGCTGACGCGTTGGGCATCTGGCCATTGAGTGTGAGGCCGGCGCGGGCAGGCCGTGTCTTCAGGCGTGCGTAGTCGGCAGATGATTAAGGCGACGTCCCCCCGGGGGCGTCGCCTTATCTATTGGTTTCGTATCGGGTGTGCGTAGAGGTGCAGCGCTACGTGAGGGCGTTGCCCTGCGCGCCGCGAAAGAGATAGACGAAGAGGGAGATGACCAGCATCGCCAGCGCCACGTAAAAGACGATCTGGGCGATGGTGGCCGCGGCCGTTGCAAGCGTGCCGAATCCGAGGACAGCGGCGATGATCGCGACGACAAAGAACGCGAGTGCCCACCACAACATGCGTACCTCCGGGCTAAGGGGGGCGGAGGCAGGGGTCGGCAGCTCGGCGTTCGCTGCCTTGCCTGCGGCGAAGTTGACTTCTCACGCCTAGAACGTAAGGCGACCGGGAAACCGGTCAATTCGAAGGGTGGCCGGAGCGAAAACGCCCCCGACGCGCGCAGCGCGTCGGGGGCGTTTTCGTCGGGCGAGATGGCACGCGCCGAGGTTGTTCTGAGTTGAGCGTGTCGTCGCTCTAGCCTTTAGCCGTTCACGCAGATCGGGGCGATTTCGGTGCAGCGAAGCTCGCCCTGGTCGTTGGGTTCACATCGGTTGGAGCGACAATCCTGGGCACGGTAGCAGCTGGAACCGGCGCGAAGCGTCTGTCGGCAGGTGTAATCGATGCTGTCGCAGAAGGTGCCCGAGGGACACGTGCTTGCCGAGCAGTCGTCACCCACACCGCTCATATCAGCGCAGAGGTCGACGGCATCCTCGTCGAAGACATTGCGGTGGCAGTAGCCGCTGATGCACTCTTCATCAAGAATGCACTCCTCTCCGTTCTCACTCTGAGGAATCAGCATCTGGCGACAACCCGGAAGCGTCGTGCGGATGGCCTCCCGCTCGGTGAACTCCCCACAGGACTGGGTGGTGAATGCGTTGATACACATATCGGCAGCATCCCAGTCGACGACGATGCGCTCCGAGACGATGGCCTCGTTGAGCATCGCCAGTCCGAGTCCGGAAGGCAGCAAACCGGCGTTGGTAAGGCACTCGTCCTCACTGTAGGAAATGCCCAGCCGCTCGATGCGCTCCTGAGCGTCACAGCAACCAAAGAGCACCTGACACTCGGCGCGGCGTACCTCTTCGGCAAAGGCCCGAAGTTGGGGGTCGATCTCGTCGTAGTCCTGTGTTTCGTCTTCCGGGCGGTTGTCGATCTCGACGGTAGAGCCGCCACACGCCCAACTCAGCGCAACGGTGAGTACCACAAGGCTCATTACGAGTTGATTTTGAAACATCTTCTGAATCATGGGGTTCGATCCTTACACATAACCCTGGGGGGCTGGAGGGGGGATTGAGTCCGAGCAGCGCCGCCCCGAAAGCGGGGCGACGCTGCGATATGGGGCGGAGACGGATGCCCCCGGTCTACCCCGAGTGGGATTAGCCGTTAGGCACGCAGATGTTGAAAGCACTATTGCCGTAGACCTCCGCCTCACAGTTCATCCCGTAAGCGGAGCAGTCGTACTGGGAGCGACAGGGCATGGTGCAGACCCCGTTTCGGCAATGGTTCTGCGCGCAGTGTGAGTGCGCTGAGCAGCTCTGACCGACAGCAGCGCCGCCACTGTTCGGCTCCACGCAGACGCGCTGCGGGTTGGAGTTGCCCGAGACACTACATACGCGCACCGGATCCGGGTCTTGGCGGCCCACGTTGCAGTCACTGTCGATGTAGCAGGAGTTTACCTCAACACACACCCTTCGAGAGACGGAGCCTACTTCGAGCAGTCGGCACCGCGCACTGCTGCCCGGGCAACTCGCGTTGACCGTGCTACAGGAGTTTGTCAGGCACTCCCCGAAGTTGCACACGCCTCCCGCTGTACACGTGGCTCCCTGGGTGTTTCGCGAGCAGACGCCTTCCTCGGTCTGGGTGACAAAGCCTTCGCAGACGGCTACCGGATAGTTAGCCAGATCGACGTCAGGGTCGAGCGCGTTGGCCGTCAGCGAGCTTACGTAGGCTGCCATGCTTGTGTTGGGCGGAAGCGTGCACTGAAAGTCGTAGTGATTGCGATCGCGTGAGCCGGTCTGATCACAGGTGTCGCCAAAGCCACTACAGGCTGCCCAGGGGCCGATAAAAGGATCGGGACAGGCTTCACATCCCACCAGACGGGTTTCGTGGTTGGTGACGCGGTAGCGGCACTTCTCGCTGCCGCAAGAGTATTCGCGGTACTCGTAGAGATGGTAGCTGCAGACGCTGCGGTTGCCGCAGTCCTGAAGAACGTCGTTCTCATCGGCACCTGCGAAGTACCAGCCATTGAACATGGAGCAGCCTCCACACTCGATGTCTTGCATCACGCCGCAGCTGTCGCGACGACGAATCGTACCGCAGCCCAGGTCGACCGGGGGCTCTTCGCAGGAGCTGGAGGTGCAGCCGGTGCGCTCAAAGCCTTCTGGCTCGTTACAGATCCGCTGAGTGTTGATGGAGTCACCGCCGCAGCAGACATTCTGATCGGAGCAGTCCAGACCGCCCTCGCATCCTCCGCAGTCGATCGTACGGGTGGTGTTGCAGCTGTCGACCACCTCCCGGGTGCCGCACTGGTAGCCCCTGGAGGCGCAGATTTGCGCATCGGTCTGCTCGGTGCACACACACTGGTTGTTCTGGCAGGGGATGTCGACGTCGCATGAGCCGCAGTGGACCGACTCGCGGGTGACACCACAGTTATCCACCGCGGAGAATTCGCCGCAGGCGTTTCCGGCCTCTTCGCAGAGCTGGCTGTCGTAGACGGGGATGCACTCCTCGTTCTGCTCGATGACGCCGTAGCGATAGAGGGTGGTCAGTGAGCGCGAGCCAGCCACACCGGAGACGTGGCCGGTGAGGGCGGCGGATTGGTTGCTTCGCCCGTAGATCGAGATCTCGTACTGCACCGGCTCCGAGCTGCCGTTGTAACGGCCGGAGGTGTTCTCCACCCAGATGCGGTAGACGCCGTCGATGACCGGGTGATCGACCGTGGCGATTTCAAGGTAGGGAGCAAGACTGCCACCAAGGGGGCTCCACTGGCAGGCGTCAGCCTCGGTGCAGGCATCTTTGCTAAAGACGCCGCAGCGGACGACCCCGCCGGTGCAGCTCTGGCCACTGGCCGACAGTGAGCAGCCCTGCGGGCACTGGCCGTTGGTGGGTTGCTCGGCAGCGCAGTCCACGCGCATATCACCGATACACATACCGCAGTTCTCGCATTCTCCGCCCCCGTTGGAGACCAGCGTAACGCTGCCTCCGGCCCCTCGTCGGTTCGCTACCGAGAGGATTTCCTGGCTGGGAAGCTCGACGAAGAGATTGAGGTCGGCGGTGGCGCTCCAGTCGGCAACAATGCGCATGGGGGCGGCAACATCGCAGATCCCGCGGAAGCAGACCATATCGTCGCCGTTGCAGTCGCTGTTGCGCTCGCAGTAGAGCGGCTCGTCTCCTTCTTCGAGGCTGCACCCCGGGGCATCCGAGACGATCTCGTTATGCTCAAAGAGCAGTCTCGATTCGCTGGTGTAGCGAATCGGGGAGGAGACCGCGGGCTTGGACGCGCCGGCGTTGACAGTCAGGCGACCGTAGCGCGGGCAGTAGGGAGCGCGCAGGGTCATCGAGCTCTTGTAGTTCACGCGCAGGGGCTCAAGCGAGGTGATTGGCGAGGCGGTGGCGGCGTTGGGAGTATCCACCAGCGCTGCGCGTACCCCGAAGAGCGCGTCAAATGCGATCGATCCCTCTCCCCGGGTTTGATACCCCCGTTCCTCGGCGTACACGCCCTGAAAACGGGGCTCTCGTTGCATGGCGCGGCAATCCTGGGCGCCGCCGGCCTGCTGCGTGCACTGAACTCCGGCGAAGGCATGACCCTCGGCGACAAATCCGGCGGTCAACTCGGCGTCGCCATCGGTGCGCACATCGTAGGCCACCGTCAGATCGCCGGTGAAGTAGAAGCTGCGCTGAAGAAAAGAGAAGAGCGGCTGGGCGTTGTGTTCGCTGTGAAGCCTGAAGACGTGGCGGTCGGCGTGAGCGCCCGTCGATGTGATCAGCCACTGCGGATCGGTGTCAAGGTGGGCCAACGCCGAGGTCTCTTCCTCCACGATCTGACCGGCGGCGATCCTCATTCGCGAGATGAAGGTTACATCAATATCAAGCTGGCCCTGGGTTACCTCCAGGGTGTAACCGGGGGTGGAAACCTCCCCGGCGTGGGTGCTCTCCAGGTCGTAGGAGTAGCGCGGCCCCCGGGTGCCGCTGAGGTTGTCTAGGTCGATGATCGTAGCGCCCGTGAGCAGGGGAGGCGGGGTGGGGCCTGGCGTGTAGACATGGCCACTGCCTCCCTCGGAGTCCTCTAGGAGGTTCTGCTCCAGAGCGGCACGGTGCTGGCCGATGTCGTCGGAAGCTCCCATCTCGATGAGGAGGTCGCCCTCTTCAATCAGCTCGAGAAACTCGGCGTCGCGGGTGTGGATGATCAGCTGACCGTCGCGGCGCTCAATTCGTTCCACGTGGCGCCAGTATCCCTTGTCAATTTGCGCAACAAGGATGGTGCCGGCGGTCCATGCGGAGGCCTGGCTGGCGAGTTCATCGGGCAGGGCGATGGTGTCGGACGTGAAGCTGGCAGCTTGAGCGATCTCCGCGGGCATCAGCCGCACGTGGGAGCGCAGGATGAGGTAGGAGCCGTTGGGGGAGACTGCCATGACGCTCGTGCCTTCAGCTGGCGTCGAGGGCTGACCCTCCTGGCCACAGCCGGCCATGAAAGATCCGGCGAGTGTCAGGCTGAGAGCAAGCGCGCTGACAAGCGAAGGGGGATTTAAGCGGCGGGGTGGGGATGTCGTAGTCATCATGAAATCCATTATAAAATCTCCAAATCGGGTCTGGTTTTTGAGCACTCGAAGTGTCACTTCCGGTGCTCCCCGAGCGTTGCGTGGTGCGTTTCAACGCTCGGGGAGAAGCCGGAGGTCAAAGACCTAGAACTCGTCCGGAGACTCAAACACGTCGTCATCGTCGCTGGGCAGACCGTGATCGGCGATGATCCCGGCCTGTGTCTGGCAGCTGGGGCTTGTTGCATTGGGGCTACAGATCGCGAATCGAACCACGGATTGATTGCTGGTTTGCGAATCAATTCGGCCTTCAACGGTCTGCCTCATCTCGCCATTACCGAACTCAACCTCGAGGGTGTAGACGATGTCGGTCTCGGTGGTGTCGTTGTCGGCGGCCTGGTTGAGCACGACCCATGCAAGCCATTCCCCTTCGTCGTTGTAGGGGAAGGTGAAGTTCTCGATGAAGGGACCGACCTCCTCGGAGGTACAGGTTCCACCGCAGTCCTGGCGGCTGAAGAGGGCAGGTTGAGTGGCGCGGTTGTAGACCGACCCTTCGGAGGGCTGGTTGATGTAAAGGTCGAGGTCCTGGTTGGCGACCCAGCCCAGGCTTACACGCACGTTGTCGTGCTTGACGCACTGGCGCTGGAAGCATCGGGCCATGGTGCCGGGCTCGGCATCCGCCATACACTGCTGATCGTTGCTGCAGCCGTGGCGCTCAACGATGTAGGGCTCCGAGGGCTCGAAGTCGCCACAGCCCAGGAATCCGCTGAGGGTACCGTCATCACCAAAGAGTTTGATCGGACCATAGAGGCGCCACTCCTTCTTGACATGGCCGACAATAGGAAGGCCGATGCCGATTCCGGCGGCGCCCGAGAGATAGAGGCCGTAGTGGTAGTTACAGAGCGGCGGGGCGATGCGAATGCCGGCCTGAAGGGAGAGCTGCAAAGGCTCGACGTAGAGATTGTACTCTCCGGGGCCCGCCAGCTGGAGCGCCGCGCCGGGGGCGCCCACGCCGATGCGCGCGCCGACGCCGATATCAAGCCCGACGCTGGCGGAGGCCTCCGCACTAAACTCGATATCGCGGAAGCCGTCGAAGTTGCCGGGAACACCGAGCTCACCGGGACCGGGTAAGCCGCACTCTGTCTGGCCTTTGGCCCGGTCATCGGTCTTCCACTCGCCCTCGTTCGTCTCCTTATTGGTGCCCCAACGGGAGCGGTAGAGTTTGATAAAGGGACAGCCACCGACGCAGATCTTGAGGCAGAGGTAGTTAATGGTGCTACGCCAGTAGTCGTATTCAATCGTTCCTTCGATGCTGAGCCGGAAGTTCACGTTGAGGCCAGCATAGACGTAGGCGGAGAGGTTTACGAAGAAGATGTTGAAGCTGAAGATCAGGAATTCGTAGTGCTTGCTCCAGTTGTATTGCAGGGCCGCTTCAGCGTGAAGACTAAGAGTCGCGCCAAAGCCAAAGCCGGCATAGACCCCGGCATAAGCGCGGACCTGTGGCTTCCAGATCTTGATTTTCATGCCCGCTTTAAAGCCCAGAGCGACCTGGACGCGGGGGATCAGTTTGAATTCGAAGCTGGCCGAGTAGCTGCCGTTGCCCTCGCCGAACTCACCACCTACTTCTGCAGTAAAGGTCAGGGCGAGGTTTCCGACGGAGAGGTCACAACTCTGTTCGAAATCCACGGAGATATCTTCGCGATCCTCGTCGGTGAAAGGGTTGAGGCAGAAGGTGAAGCCCACGCCGACGCCGCCGGTAGGACCTGCTTCGGGTTCGTTCTCAGGGTCAAAGGGTTCGTCAAACCCGTCGTCGAGCTCGCAGATGTCTGAGCAGATGATGTCCGCGCACTGTTCATCGGAGAGTCCCTCGGGGCAGAGCAGAGGACCGGAGAGGTCGTCGGCGTAAACAGGGCGGTTTTCCCGAACCCAGTCCATGCATGCGGTGGCCGGGTCGACGGGGCCTTCTTCGATGACCTCACCCGTGTCTGGGTCGAACTCCGCCTCCTGGGCGGCACCCTCTTCCCATTCTGAGCAGGGAATGTCGCAGGTGTCGATTTCGCAGGAATCGCGCTCTTCGCTCTCTCCGCTCTGCTGCTTGAGCACTCGGCGGTTGATGTCGTACATCACCAGACGACGCTCGTAGAGATCGTGTCGCTGCGCCTCGATCGTCGGGTAGAGGTAGGTATCCACGACATCGAAGTCCTCCGGGATCGTACTTCCCGGCAACACGTCCATGTGGAACTCACCGTGGATGACGACTTCCTCCAGCTCCGCTTCGCGGGTGTGCCAGATGATTTCTTTCTCGGTCATCTCCACGCGGGTGATGTGGCGGCGCAGAACCGCGGTGCGCGAGAGCACCACGTGGCCAGCACGGTATCCCCTCATATGCTCGTAGCCGTTTCGGGGGAAGCGTACGGTCGTCTCATCAACAGTGGAGGCGGCCACATCTTCATCGGCCAGCCAGTAGCTCTCAGCCGAGAGAATCAGGGGTTCACGCTCGATGAGGTCCGGATTGACGACAATCAGGCCCGGGTCGTCAAAGAACTGATCTTCAGGTGCCTCAAAGTAGCGGGGGCCGTGGTTAAGAGCTTCAAAGCCCCGGTGGATCGTGTCTGGATCTTCGGAAGCCTCGAGAGGAGCGGCAGCCTGGCCACAGGCACTCGCCACGAGCAGCATCAGCATAAAGCCCAGCCTCGCCAGCGATGTGGTCCACGAGCGGACAGGTAACTCGATTAAAGGGGGCCGGCACATAGGATCTCCGTTATTCATTTTCATTTTAATTGATCCTCATTAAAAAGAGGCGTGTCGTGGCGATCAGGATGGTGCTTGGGGCTAGTTTAAGCTGGTGTTGGGTTGCATGGATGTATGCACATAAGTGCTTCCCTCGTCGCTGTAGATGACAAGTTTTGTCAGCCGGTCTTCGCGGGTGAATGCATGGATGTCTACATGCCTGCCCTCGAAATCAACGTTGGTCTGGAGTTCATAGAACGCCTTGTTTTGAGGGAGTGCTTCCCAACCGCGAGAAGTCATCGCTTTGTCGTAGAAATCGACGATTTGCGCCGGGCTGTGGTTGGTCACGTAGATGTTGCTCTCAAAGATGAAAGAGCTCTCATCGGTGAGGTCTTCGAGGCGGTTGATGCGCACGCAGCCGGGGCATGAGGGGATCATATGGTCGGCACCGGCGCCGTAACCCACACGGAGCTTTTCAGGAAGCATACGACTGTAAACAAAGCTCTCATCACTCCAGCTTGCGATAACCGTCGTCTGGTTATGTTCAGGAGAGCGGAACGCTTCGATCCACCGATGTCCACGAAAGAGCGAGGAGGGGCTGGGCGATTCGAGATAGTCGCGACGCAGCTCTTCAGCGTTTCGAGCTTGGCTCCGCGTAATGATGCCTCCCATGGTGACGTGTTCTGCGTCGACGCTGTGCGGGACGATGCCGCCGGTCAGCCCTGTGATCATTCGGGCCTCTCCCTCCTCGGCGTCGATCGTTGAATAGACACGGTCGTTAAGGCCGTTGGCCGCAAAGCGTTGCTGGTAGGCGTTGAGGACCTGTCGGGGGGAGTCGTCGGTGTGCCGGACAGAGAAGTAGATGCGATTGTTGTTGATCGCGTACGTTCTCGGCTCCGGGTGACCCAGCTGTTTCAGGGTGTTGGCGAACTCTTCAACCGGGTTGGCACGGGCTGAAAAGCGCAGATCGAAGATGTCAGCGTGGCTCTCCTGGACATCGCCGTCGAGATCAAAGACCCCGACGCTCCATGCGATGATCGCGATAAGTCCACCGGCAAGTCCGGTTTTCAAGAGGTTGATGAGTATGGATGTTAGAGGGGTCGCGTTCATGGCAGCGCTGCCTTTTTTGACGGGATGCGGTACGTCCCGTTGGTGCCGTGAGGGTGCAGTTTTCAACCCGTGACAAAGAGCGTGTAAAGGTTGATGGAATGAGAGCTTAAGTTCATAGAAACCCTCATTAAGGGTTGTAGAAGCTGTCACCGTAGTTCAACGGAAGTTCAAAGAAGCCTTGCAAATCTTCATCGGCCGGGTTGGGTACTTCGTACTCGTCGGGAAGAATGGGAAGGCCTGGTGTCCTGCCAAAGGCAAGAATGTCGCGGTAGGGCTCCTGGTTATTGGCCTCGAACGTCAGTCGGCTTGCGAAGGTGGCCAATTGTCCATTCTTACGATCGTCGCTATGCGTGTAAGTGGGAGCCAGCACGCTGTACCAGGCGCTCACTTCGACATCTCCGAGCGAGGCAATATGGACTTCGTTCTCAAAACTTCCGGTAAGCGTTCCGTATCGAATATTCGCTGCCAGCGCGCTTCGGGCTCCGGCCGAGGTAATGGTTTCGTTTAATTTGTTCGCGAGTGTCTGAAGTAGCGAATTGCCCTGGCCGCTCATGGACGTGCTGAACGCGTTGTGGGGACGGTCATCGAAGAGCTCGTCGGCCAGGGCAGACGGCCCTACGAAGCGCGTTAAGTCGTGCGTGATTATGTGATCGACAGCGGTGAGCTCCACGCCGGTCTGACGCGCCAGGTTGATACGACCGAGCGCTTCACCCAGGCTTCCGTGCTGCCCCAGGCCAGAGGTCTGCGAGAATGCGTTGAGCTCACGTTGGGCCAGAACTTCGCGCACCCCGGCGCGCTGGTTGGGAGGGGAGCGAAAGAGCTGAGATGTCGCGTCCGCTGAGGCTAGCACAGGCGAGATAGCTTTTCTCGCCACCCCGTTAGAGGTAAGCGCGTCTCGAAATGAGGTGTCCTGGACCTGCCTAAAGCGGCTGATGGTGTCGGTGAACGCCATTCCGCGGGCGCGTAGAGATGAGTCGTAGAGTCGACCCAGCTCGAAGATACCTACAAAGATGAGAACAAAGACAGGCAGGAACATGACAAACTCCGTCATGCTCGTAGCACGCTGGTTTGAGTGCAGCCTGCGCGCGGCATGGCGCAGTCTTTTGTTGGTCATGTGTGGAATGTTTGCACTCATTTGACGATGCCTCCGATCGTGGAATTGCCCATAGCGTGGCTGGCGGCTTCCATGCGTGCGAAGTCAACTCCGATGCGATCAAGGGGCCAGTAGCCGGTCGATCCCATGGTTCGTGAGAGGACCATGTAGGGGAGCGTATCGTGAAAGACTTCATTCATGTTGTAGTGGGCTTCATTCCATTCGTTGCCCAGAGCGATCGGGCGCATGCGTGAAGTCCAGGAGGGGGTCCAGAGATCCGGGCCGAATTCGCCGGTGTGAAAAATCTCGGCGCGGGCCATGCCCCAGGTTGAGCCGGCTCGGTAGGTGTTCTTCTCAGCGATCGAGTCCGCGGAGATTGGGGCGGGGCGATCGGCGAAGCTCTCGCCATAGAAATGGTTCTGGTAAGTGACCGAACGGGCGTCACGCCGGTAGTAGTCGCTCTCCTGGAGGATCTGATACTTCTTGCGACCCTGGGCGATGTTGAAAGCTGTGAAGTCAGCGAGCAGCGTCAGCACGATGTTTGAGGTGTTGACCTGCCATTCGCCGGCGGTGGCAAAGGGGCGCAGCTCCCAGGGCTCAGCGGAGATTCGATTGCCCGGCAGGGCACGTGTAGCTGCGTTTTCCGTAAAGGTCACACCCTGCTCCTTGAAGGACGAGGTGGCCGCCAGCAGGTTTACAGCGATGCTGGACAAGTGCTCCCTGAGGCCATCCCCCCCGAACCCGACGACCGTCTCGGGAGACGCAAAGATCACGGTCGCGATGTTGATCAGGTGCTCCAACAAGAAGGGGTTCTCGGAGGCACAGGTCGAACCTGTGATGCAGTTCTTGAGGAGATTGATCAGATTGCTGGCGCTGAGTGCAGACTCGAGGTGAGTGCGCATTGAGCCAATATTCCCCGGACGTACCGGGAGTGAGTCCATGTAGCTGCTATGGTTGTGGATGGACGAATCGGTGGTGACCGGGGAGGCGTCGAGGTAGTGGTTGATGATCAGATTGGTGATCGATCGGCTGGATTCGGGGATCACGCCGGGCGGTGCCGGGAAACTTCCGGATAACGTGGCGCCATTTCGCATCGCCCGCATGGCCTGCTCCGTCCAACCCCACCAGGGCGTGATGGCGAAGATGTAGCGCTGGTAATTATCCATCGCCATCAGGTCTTTGCCGAAGAAACGGGTCGACCATGAGGGATCTTCTCCGACACGAAAGGTGTATCTTTGCGGGCTGCCGAGGGTGTCGCCGATGATCATTTTGAAGGCGAGGTCGTCTTCGGCGAGTTTAGGGTAGTCCGCCCCCGCGTCGGTCTTCATGAGCTCGTGAGGGTAGATATTGTGGTCGTGCCCCGTAAATCGGTAGAAGTCACCCCAGGTGTCGGGATCGTCAGCGTCGCAGGCAGTGTCGGATTCAGAGTACTTGCAAGCAGCGGCTTTCCACGTCTGACGGTTGTTGTTCATGAAGTTGCAGAGGTTGCAGTCTTCGTTGTCGGAGTCTTCATAACAATCCTCGCACACCGCATTCATGGAAGAGATTCCACTGAGACTGACGCCAGCGATGGTGTAGTTGCCGTGAATCCACTGGGCGACAGCATACATGTAGGAGGGGTAGAGGCTGTGAATCCCCCAGACCGAGCGTTTGGTGACGTTGGCGTAAGCCAGCAGGTTCATCGAACGTGCTTTGACCGTGGCCTGGCTGAGCGCGGCTGTATCTGCGGCGATCTGCGCATCCATCTTTTTCTGAGCGGAAGCCCCGGCGTCGTAAACGATCCAGCTTGCCAGAAGAAGGATCAGAGCTCCGGCCATAGCGAGAATGGCGATCGCGCCCCGTTGGTGCTCATGCAGGCGTCGGGCGCCAGTGAGCAGGTGGGGAGGTCTGGAGGGGAGTTTGATCATGATCAGCTCATACAGGTGAAGCAAAAGGTCATTGGCGACACGGTTCGGGAGGTCCCAGGGGGGCTTAGAAGATGTAGGGCCCCGGGTTATTGCCCGGGACGATCCGGGGAAACTGTGCGCGGTTTGGTGAGGGCCGCTGACGCTCGATCGAGAGCACGCGCTTAATGGGGACGTGGTAGCCCTCACGTCCTGCGCGTTCGTAGTTCTCACCAAAAAGGCCCGCCACCAGTGGAAACGCGTTGAGGTGGTGGTAGGTGGTCGTGACTTTGAGCAGGGAACTGGAGGCAGCGTCGGGCTCAAAGCTCACATCGATCGAGCCATATGCGCTTGTCAGTTTTCGCACGGTACGGTGCGAAAAGGACGACGAGTCGACCGCCGAGACAAAGTCGATTGGCGGGTTGAGCCCGGCCATCTCATCCGCGAGTCGATCGCCGATGTTTCGCCCTTGATAGCCGGAGTCGGCCACGGGCCAGGGGAACTGCGAGGCAACGAAGATTCCCCGGTTCTGGCTGTACTCGCTGGAAGAAGTGGAGGGCTGCGCGGCGTATTCGCCCGGCACGACCGGCGCCACGACGGTGGCGGCCTGAATCGTGGCTTTGCGCTCAACATCGTCCGTACCAATGGGCTCGCGCTCCCAGATCCAGACGGTGCGCGTGGCCTGAAACGCGGCAACTGTAGTGAGCATGCTGGCGATGTTGAGCACCGCAAACTGCGCCAGTCCAAAGATCAGAAGCAAAAAGACCGGGAAGACGATCAGGGTTTCGAGAATCACGCTCCCGCGGGCGCGCACGACCTTTCGGGTAAGCGTTGGGCGTTGCTCGGAACGTTGCCGATGCGTCTCACGAAGCCATGCAAAGCTCAGAGCGAGTATCGCCCAGAAACAGGCAGCAAGGCCCACGTGAATGAGTGCCTCAATGCTGAAGACTGCCTCGTGCAGCCCGGATGCATTGGCCTGGCTGGCCAGTGAGAGAGTGCGTTGGCTGACAAAGGGCAGGGCCATAAGCAGCGCCACTCCAACCACGCCGCCAAGATGAACCAATATGCGCGTAGCGTTGAGAAGCAGACGCGCCTGGCCCGAAGCCGCAGGTGTTAAACTAGTAGACATGGCATGATCCCGGAGTGATTTGTGTTTCGTTACATTACCATGAACTGCAATCAGCATGCCAATTAGACTGATCGGTTAGGAAGGGGCATCAGCAAGGTATCAAGGTGTGCCACAGTGACACATGTGAGGCGTTCATCCCTCACTCCCCTGGTGCCAGGTTTGGAGGGGGGAAACTCTCAGAAACGATGATGGGCAGATATAAACAAAAAAGCCCCCTGACCGCAAGGTCAGGGGGCTTGTGTCCTACATTAGCGGTGATCAGGGGGTCGAGGGGTAGTCGGGGAGGGGCTGGAAGCCGCCTGCGCTGACATCGTCACTTGTCGACCACTGGGCGATCCGCGGGCCAGGATTGCCGGCCGGGAAGCCGTAGAGAACCCAGAAGAGGTGGTCGCCGGCGTTGCCACTGACTTCACCGTCGATGAAGCTGCCGTTGGCGTGCTCGCCGGTGAAGATGTTGCTGAAGTCGGAAAAGATTCGGAAGCGGGCGGAACAGTCTCCGCCAGAGTTTCCGAAGTTTTCGGGGAAGTAGTGAATGAAGGTATGTTCTACCTCCGGCGTAAACACGATGCCCTGGTAGGACTTGGGAAGCTCGCACTCGGCTTCGGCAGTCGGGTCGCCAGCGGCATCGGCGATGCATGTGACCACGTCGCTGGTGGGCGGGGCAGTGGTGACCGTGCCCGACTTGAAGTCAACGCGAGGGAAGTCGACAGCGCCTTTAGGGCCTACCCAGACAGGGATAAGCACGCCTTCGGTTTCTTCTTCTTCAGATTGAACGAGGAAGAAGTAAGGGTTGTCGCGAACTTCAGTCAGAAAAGTACCGCCACGGGGATCGCTGGCGAGGTAGCCCGCGGTCGCGATGTCATCGAAGGTAAAGCCCGCCATGAAGTTATACTCACCCAGGTTGGCCGAGGGGGTGGAGAGCGCGTTACCGAAGACGATGCGGCAGCCCTCGGAGATTGAGCGCACGTGGCGGTACATCTGCAACAGCGCATTCTCTCCCTGGCGGCGGATCAGAAAGAGCGTGGCGGTCTCATGGGGGTAGAGCGACCAGGCTTCGGACGGCAGGCTGATCGGCTTGGGAGAGCCATCGAGCAGCAGGGTGAAGTTCCCCGGGATGCTTCGGTCAAAGGCGACAGGCTCGCCGTTGCCCACATCGAGGGTCGACTGACCGAAGGGCAGCGAGTTGACCAGCGCGCCGGTGGGGCCATAGAGGCTCATCTGGGCGCTGCCCGCGTAGCCGTTGTAGATATGGAAATAGACAACGTCGTCGCCCACCTCTCCATCGCCGCAGCCAAGCTGCAGAGCGAAGATCGTCAACATGAACGTGGCGAGGCGTCTGGCTACGCGAGACATTGGCGTCATTACAGCCCTCAAAAGCATGCAAGTCATTCCAAGAGTGGCAATGTGTTGCTCTAACTGCCGCATACAAACCCGATGAGGCGGGAGAGTACCCCGTGGGCGCTGGCGGTGTCAATCCAGCACGATGAGGCTCAGGCGTCAAAGCGCACCGGGCCAATGGTTAACGTGCCGTGATGGCCGCAGAAAGGCACCTGAGGATCGGAGGGGCCGGAGGGGCCGGTGCGTGCCTCGAAGAGTTGTGGGCCGATCTGCAGCTGAGCGCCTTCGGGGAAGGGAGACTGCTGAAGGAACATGGTTGAGGCGATGTCCATCAGGCGAAAGTAGGCGGCGTTGAGGCCGTTGTTATGCCGCGTCTCCAGTTCGGGAAGGCCGAAGAGGGTCAGCCCGCGGGTGATCATCCATTCGTCGTCGTTCCATGCGCTGACGAAGAGATTGATCACAGCATCGGGCTGATTGAAGTCCATGGAGAGGTGGCGCAGGAGCGCCGGGGGGTGAAGCTGAACGCATGCGGGCAAGAAGACGGCCGGCGCACCGGCTTCGACGGCCGTGGTAAGCAGGCGAGCGAAGGATGCCGCCAGGCGACGCGGATCTTTGTCGACACCCTCGAGCACCAGACGCCAGATGGCCTGCTGGTTGTCGATCTGATGGATTTCGGCGGCGGCGAAGGGATGTTTGGAGGTCGGGGCCAGATCGGCCAGCTCCGGGATGGGCTCGTCGACCATGAGCGTAACGGTGTGACCGTTGCGCAGAGTGAGCGTGCCACGCACGCCGGGGGTGTCCCAGGCGACGTCGAGATCTTCGACCCAGGTCTCCTGATGAACTTCTCGCAAAAGCTCCAGGCCGTCCTCACCCCAGGGGACCGGGAGAAGAGCGACAAGGGAGTGCATATCGGCGGCGTCAGCGCGGTGGGCTTGTGAACTCATAGGTATCTTCAGGGGGAAGGGGGGCGATCGAAGCGATAGAGTTCGATCCGGTCGGGGAGGTCGCGCAGTACGGGAGTAAAGTCGGGGCCGTTGGCGCTCCAGCGGGTGCGTTGGAGGTCGGCCAGGGAGAGAGTCTTGTCGAGGAGCAGCAGCGCGGTGTCGTCGGGAGTATTGAGCGCCAGCGGTGTGCTGCCATCTTTGGGGTTGAGAAGCGGTGTGCGTGCCAGATGCACGTCCTGGTGCTTCCAGCGGAAATCCTGCCAGGGAGCATCTTCGGTTGGGCGCCAGCGGCCGTCGACCAGCGCGGTGAGGCCTTCGAGTTCGGAGGTCGGAACGCCGGTGAGGTTGATGATGTCATCATCGGCCGGGGTCAGCAGGACGTGCATCTCACAGTAGTCACCGGGAGGCGGAGCGATGCCGCCGACCATGCGGGTGGCGCGGGGCGGTCCCAGAAGATCTTCGACGTAGGGGGTGCCCTGACGCGTCGCCGAGCTGGGAACGTGGGCGTGGGCGGTGGGTAAAAGAAGATCGTAGAGGGATGCTCCCAGAGTATTGGTCGGAGCGCAGAGGTGCAGTTCAACAGCGGAGGTCACCACCAGCAGGCGAGTGAGAAGGGCTTGCTGACCCTCGGGCCCCTCGATGAGAACGTCTCCCTCGGGCCAGTCATCGCCGTGATGGTGCAGATAGCCCATGGAGACTTCGACCTGCGGCGCGCGTTGACGGGCCCGAGCTTCAAGCTCGCGAATGGTCTGGTCTGCGCTCTTGTCGGACGCACCTTCACAGCCCGTCAGGAAAACGAGTGCGGCAAACATCAGAGTGGCGAGCACGGGGTCGGCGTGGCGATAAGGCATAAGGAGGTCCTGCGCAGACTCGGGGGGCAATGACGCCGAGAGGCCGCGCTGGTGCTAGCGCGGCCTCTCGGGAGTGTCAATGTGGCGAAAACACTCAATCGCCGGTGACGATCGCCCAGGCGTCGTCGTAATCGGGCTCGGTGGCGATTTCGGGGACCAGCTCGCGGTAGAGCACCGTGCCATCCTTGTCGATGACGAAGACGGTGCGGGCGAGCAATCCGAGTTCGTCGATGACCAGCCCGAAAGCGTCGCCAAGCGAACGATCTTTGTAATCGGAGAGGGTTTTGACGTGGCTGATGCCTGCCTGCTCGGCGAAGCGGTCCAGCGCGAAGGGAAGATCGCGGGTGACGAACCACAGCTCGAAGTCAGCGTCATTTCCGGCCTCGGCCAGACGGGCTTCAAAGGTGCGAAGCTGGGCGGCGCACACGCCGGTATCGACCGAGGGGGCAGTCGTCAGCAGGATGCGTTTGCCCGCGGCGCTGCTCAGCGCCATAGCCTCACCCGGGTTTTTATGAACATGAAACTCTGGCGCGTTTTCGCCCACGGAGGGCGGGGTGCCGCTGAGGGTGACCGGGCTTCCTTTAAAGGTGATTTTCGTCATCTGACACTCCATTCAGTCATGAGGGGGTTAGGGAGATCGTCCAGCGGAGCTGCGAGACGCGCGGCCAACGTGTGCACGAAGTGGCGTCTGACAACCGGGTTGTCACATGCCCTGGGTCAGCGAAGTGCTGGGCGTGTGGCCTTGAGCAGCTCGTCGACGGTCAGCGTATTCAAGATCGCATCGGGGCCAAGCCAGGCGCGGCGGGCCTGCTGTACGGCGAATCGAAGATCCTTAAGCCCGGTGGTGGAGTGAGCATCGGAGCCGAGGACGAGCATCGCGCCCTTACGATGGGCCTTTTCAGCAAGTTCGGCGTTGAGATCGAGCCGCCCGCTGCTGCCGTTGAGCTCCAGAGCGACACCGAGCTCCACGCAGGCCTCTACCACCGCGTCGAAGTCGTAGCGGTAACCGTTTCGGCCGCCCAGAATACGTCCCGTGGGGTGACCCAGGCACGAGAGCAGGCCGGTGCGCATGCCCGTGAGCAGGCGTTCGGTCATCGTGTCGGGATCGAGGTTGAAGTGGCTGTGCACGCTGCCCACCACCCAGTCGGCCTCCGCCAGAAGATCGTGATCCATGTCCAGGCTGCCGTCTTTGAGGATGTCGACCTCAATGCCAGCCAGGATGCGGATCCCCTGGATGCGGCCATCGGCCTCGCGGATGCGCGCGATATGGTCGCCAAATCGCTCCGGCGTCATGCCATTGGCCACGCGCACCGCCTGGGAGTGGTCGGTGATGACAATGTAGTCGTAGCCCAGTGCTTTTGCGGCGTCGGCCATCTCTTCGATGGAGTGGCGACCGTCGGTCTCGGTGGTGTGCATGTGCACATCGCCGCGAATCTGCTCGGGCTCCACCAGCGTGGGGAGGTCGCTCTTCTCGGCGGCGGAGATTTCGCCGCGGCCCTCTCGGAGCTCGGGAGCTATAAAAGACAGGCCGAGGGCTTCGTAGAGCTCTTCTTCGGTGCGCGAGGCGATGGGCGTGTCTTCGTTCTCTTTAAAAACGCCGTACTCGCTGACCCGAAGGCCCTGACGTTTGGCGCGGGTGCGAAGCTCAATATGATGCTCTTTACTTCCCGTGAAGTAGTGCAGGGCGCTTCCGAAGACCTCGTTTTTAACCGTGCGAAGATCGACCTGGATGCCGTTATGGAGGCGCACCGACGTTTTGGTATCGCCGCTGGCCAGGGTCTCTTTGACCTCGGGCAACGCGACAAAAGCCTGATGAATGGGCCCCGGCTCGTCCGTGGCCACCAGCAGATCGATATCCCCGATGGTCTCTCGTCCCCGACGCAATGATCCGGCGATCGCCACGCGAATGGACTGGGGCAGGGCGTCGAGTTGATCGCGAAGGGACTCGGCCACACGTCGGGCTTGCGGCAAGGGAGCGCGATCGGCTCCCTGGGCCAGGCGAGCGATTTCGGCGAGCACTTTTTCCTCGGTTTTTGCACCCAGGCCCTTAAGCTCTCGGAGGCGTCCGGCTTCGGCGGCCTCTTTGAGGGCGTTGAGGTTCGAGACGCCCAGCTCGTTGTAGACGAGTTTGATGCGTTTGGGCCCCAATCCCTGAACTTTGAGCATGTCGAGAAGTCCCGGATCCAGGCGCTCCAAAAGCATCTGGTGGATGTCGCAGGTGCCTCGCTCGCGGATCTGGCGAAGATCGTTGGCGATGCTTGCGCCGATGCCTTTGAGCCCCTGGAGATCACCGCGATCGATGATCTGATCGAGGTCTTCGCTCAGGGTCTCAACGGTACGAGTGGCGTTCTCGAAGGCACGAACCTTAAAGCGGTTTTCGCCGCTGATTTCCATCAGCTGGGCGATCTCCTGAAGGACGCGGGCGTAATCACGGTTGTTCATCGGGGAACTCCATACAGTCATGGATTGCGCCGGGGCGTGGGGGGGCCGCCGGGCGAGCAAAATTTCGGGCAAGATAGATGCTTCGGGCTTGATTTTCCAAGCAAAGATGTTAGTTATTGCGGCCCGCTTTCGGGCGGTGAATTTTTCGGTAGCGACACCCAAACTCTGTCAGCCAGTCCCGGAGCCGCACGCCTCACGAAAGCGGGCGTGGCAGATGCTCGACGTCGGGAGACGTACGACAAGCTGATCAGGGGGCGAAGCCAGTCTTCAGGGTATGCCCTCGCCAGGCTACGGCTGGAGACGCGAGTGAACTCACACCACGGTGATTTATGCGCACGATGGTAGCGAACTTCGCTCTGGACCAGGCTCCGTTGGCGAGGTCGCTTCGAGGCGAGTGGGATGGCTAGCTCATCCACTCCAAAGATGCCGAGAAGGGACCAACACGGAACGTGGATTCTGAGCGACCTTCCACGAGGTAACACGAATTGGAAGCTCTCGGACGTCAACTGATCCTCGAGTACTACGGGTGCCCTGCAGAACGACTTAATGACGCCTCCTTTGTGGAGGAGGTCATGGTGGCTGCGGCTGAAAGTATGGGTGCCCATATCGTCTGTGTGAACTTTCACCAGTTCAACCCCCACGGTGTCAGCGGGGCGGTTGTGATCAGTGAAAGTCATCTGACCATTCACACCTGGCCTGAATACGGTTACGCCGCGGTCGATGTGTTTACCTGCGGAACGGTTATCGATCCGTGGGAAGCGCACGCCTTCCTCAAAGAGCGTTTCGGGGCGACCCGTGAGAGCACCGTGGAGTTTCGTCGCGGTTGCTTCGATGTGGCTCCGGGCACGTTGCCCTCGGCTTACGGCGTGACCCGCGAAGATCTCGACACTTAAGTCATCACAATCAGCAGCGCTTCTGGCGGCGTCGCCACCTGAATCAGGGAGCGATTCGCAGGGCGCTTGAGGTTCGGGCAGTGCCAGCAAGCGCTCATGCCCCGGGTGCACCCGGGGTGTGGGCGAATTTATGCTCAGCTCCAGCCCCTCGAAGGAGAAGACCATGGCCAAGATCGTTTTTCGCGATCCCCTTAATCGCAACACCGTCACCGAGCACACGGTCAGCGAGTGGCTTTTTAGCCAGGAAACGCCCTATCAGCAGGTTGACGTGTTCCGCACCCCGGAGTTTGGCACGGTGCTGGCGCTCGGAGGCGTGATCAACGTCTCGGAGCGCGATGAGATCGGTTATCATGAGATGCTCGCGCACGTGCCGCTTTTCGCCCACCCCAACCCTCGGCGCGTGCTTATTATCGGCGGCGGTGATGGTGGAACGCTTCGCGAGGTGGTCAAGCATCCGCAGGTTGAAGAAGCGGTGATGGTGGAGATCGATGAGGTCGTCGTTGAGCAGTGCAAGAAACATCTGCCGCAGGTGGCCAGCGCGTTTGACCATCCCAAAGCGGAGCTCATTATTGGCGACGGCCTGGCGTATGTGAATGACGCGCCCGACGCCTCGTTTGACGTGATCCTGGTCGACTCCACCGACCCGGTGGATGCAGGCGTGGTTCTTTTTACGCCTGAGTTTTATGCGGCGTGCCATCGAGTTCTTCGCGCCGACGGAATTCTCGTGCCGCAGAGCGACTCGATCGTCTACCAGCCCGCGCGTGTGGCCGGGGTTGGGAAGATGTTGCGTGAGCAGTTTGAGCGGGTGGATTTCTATACCTCGATCGTGCCAACCTACCCCGGCTCGCTCTGGGCGTTTGCCTTCGCGTCAAAGGGCCCGCACCCGGTGGAAGGGCTTGATTCAGAACGGATATCTTCGCTTGATGCGCAGCTCTCATACTACCACGAAGACCTGCACCGAGCGGCGTTTGCATTGCCGAAGTATTTGCGCGACCAGCTTCGCGGTTGAAGCGAGGGGGATGCAGGCGTAGGTTGTTCGGCCCGGTGTGCGTAGCACTCCGGGCCGGCTCTTTTCTTGACGCGGCCTGTGCGACGCAACAGGCTCGAGAAGGACAGGGGGCCGAAGACTGCTGTGAATGTCGCCTGCAATTCGGGCGTCAAAGGTGGGGGCGGGGCTCTTGAGATCGCCCGGTAGGTCAAGTAGTCTGCTGCCGATTTGATGGTGAGAAACCACGCTTGCGTGGACGCGTGGCGGGGACGTGCATGCGTGACCGAGATAAATTCGACGTGAGGAAGCCGTTTATGCAACGACGAATGTGGCCTGGCGCGATCCTTTTTGCGTTGCTCTGGTGCATGGCACCGCTCAGCGCGATGGCGCAGCAGGATAGTGAGCAGGCGCCGGTGGAAGAGACGCAGCCGACGGAGTCTACGCCGCAAGATGCGGCTCCAGCAGATGCAGGCGCTCAGACGAGTGAGCCGGCCGATGAGGAGTCGGGGGACGTGCAGGGCGAGGAGCAGGGCGCAGCTGGCGAGTCCGATGAGCAAGCTGCCGTTGAGAGCGAGGAGGCGGCGGAGCCGGTTATCGGACCCGGTGGGCGCGAACTTCGCACCGACTATCCCGGCACCGAAGAGTCACTGCAGGCGCGCATGGCCACCGATCGCATCGAAGGCATCGAGATCCCCGACGGCGAGAGTCCCGAAGAGGTCTATGACCTGCGCGTGCGCGATCTGGAGACCAAGATCGATGACCTGAAAGAGCGCGTCTTTCGCTCCAAGAGCCGCATTGTCCTGCTGAAAGAGACCATCCTCAGCGGGAACCTCGCCGGCAGCCGTGCGGTCATTCGCTTCGAGAACGATCTGGGCTCGGCCTACAACATTCGTCGCGCCCTCTTTAGCGTCGACGGCGCGCGGGTCTTCAATGAGTTGGACCGCGACGGTAACCTCAGCCGCGCCAACGAATTGGAAGTCTTCAGCGGACCGGTTAACCCCGGAACCCGTACTGTCTCGGTGAATCTCGAGCTTCAGGGCAGCGGCTACGGCGTCTTCTCTTACGCACGTGGCTATGAGTTCGATCTTCGCTTCTCGTGTAACTTCACCGCCGAGGAAGGCCGCACCACCATCGTCACTGTGCGCGCCTACAAGGGTGGAAACGCGTTTACCGCCCACGAAGATCGTCCCGACGGGGTCTGTCAGGTGACGATGGTCGAGCTGAACCTCGAAGACCTGGAAGAAGACCAGGCCGAGGCGGCCGGCGAATAAGCCGGGGAAGTGGGAGCGCGAGCGCTGCTCGCACTCCAATGCAGTGGTGCTCGATTCGAGGTCGCGCGATGCGATTAAGGTGTTGGCAAGCGATGGTTCATCCTGTCATGAAAGCCCGGGGGATGGTGGCGATGATGCTGCTGGGGGCGCTCTGGTTTAGCGCTGCGCAGGCGCATGCTCAGGAGGGGATCGGTGCCTCGACGGCCCGATCGCGCGTCGAGCAGCTCGCCGCGCAGGTAGGCGAGTTGGAAGAGCGCTACCTCGTACCCGCGGTCGTCGAGAGTCGGTTCCGGCTGGAGTCTCGATTTAATGATGCCAAGGTTGCCTACCTCCTGGGTGACTATCCCCGCGCCAGTATCCTCTTTGTGGCTGTGGTGGATAACAGGCAGGTTCGTCAGTTCGATAGCTATGGCGAGGCGCTCTACCTGCTTGGAGACAGCCTTTACCAGATGCGCAGTTTTCGTGCCGCGCGCACCTTTTTTCGCCGCGTTGTCGAGCTGGGGCCGGGAGGCTTCTACCAACCGGCGATTGTTCGCCTGCTGGAAATCGCCGGAGAAATCGATGACTACAGCGGAGTCGACGCGCTCTACGCTCGGCTCGATAACCTTGAGGATGTGACCCCGGCGCTGCACTATACCCGCGGCAAGACGCTCTATCAGGAGGGGCGTTATCGTGCGGCCCGGCCCTGGTTTCAGCGGGCCGCTCGAAATGCTGAGTACGCGCTGGTCGCGCGTTACTTTGAGGGGGTCACTCTGGCTGCCGATGGCGATATCGCAGAAGCTCGAGGGGTCTTCACGACGCTCGTCTCTCAAAGCCCTTCGACCCCGGAAGATAGCCGTGTGGTCGACCTGGGGCATCTGGCACTGGGGCGTCTGGCCTACGAAGAGCAGCAGTTCGATCTGGCCATTGATCACTACCTGCAGCTCCCTCGAACGAGTCCCTATTTCGAGCGGTCGCTCTATGAGCTGACCTGGTCTCTGGTGTCCAAAGAGAGCTATCAGGCGGCGCTTCGTAATCTGGATATCCTGCTGATCTCCGATCCTGACCCGCGCTTTGTGCCTGAGGCAAAGTTGCTTATGGCCGATCTCTCGATGCGCCTGCGTCAGTATGATCAGGCCCGGCTGTGGTTTAACG
This sequence comes from Lujinxingia sediminis, assembly GCF_004005565.1. NCBI lineage: Bacteria > Deltaproteobacteria > Bradymonadales > Lujinxingiaceae > Lujinxingia > Lujinxingia sediminis. The sequence continues at coordinate 95,586 of NZ_SADD01000013.1, forward strand.
ATATCATCGCTACCTTTACCCCGGTGCGTACCGAGTTGGTGAGTTTCATCGAATCGCAGCCCGATCTGCAGAGCTTCTTCGTGGAGTTGGTCCGCCAGGATCTTGAGGGGCTTCGCCCTGATTATATGCCGGCGATGGTCTCGGAATGGGTCGATGGAGAACCCCTGATGGCGGACGCCCGCCAGTTGGTCTCCGACGGATCGTTGACGCAGGCCGACATTGACGAGGCGCAAAAGGCGCTGGCCGAAGTCGAGCAGATGCTCTCGTATGGTTCGAATATCGAGGCATTTCCGGTGCTCTCCGAAGGCTGGAAGCGGGGCATCGCGCTTGAGGCCGAGCTGATCTCGCTGGAGGAGCGTCTGGTCGCTGCCGAACTTAAGGGAGCCCGGGAGGCCATGAGCCCCTCGGAGCGCCAGCGTCTGGCGATGCTGGAGTCCGAAGTAGATAACCTGCGCACCCAGCACCGCAGCGGTCCGCAGACGCTGGATGAATTGCAGAGTCGCAACACCGCCATCCGTGAAGATTTTGGTCGGCTCAACCGTGAACTTGAACGCGTTGCCTTCGACATTGAGAGCCTGGAAATCAACCTCGACGGGATCGATACCTACCTGCGTCAGAACCCGGTAGAAGGTTTCAGCGCCGAAGATCGCGAGAAGGTACGTCAAATTCGTCAGGACCTGCGTGACGAGGTGCGTAGCCTGGAAGAGGAGTACACTCGACTTGGCCAGGAGATCGCCGCGGTTCAGCGCCAGTTTGGTGCACGCGATGCGACGCTGGTGCAACAACGTGAGGCGCGTGAGACCTACCACCTCCGTCTGATGGAGATCGGTGAATTGATCGATGAGCAGCGCGCCCGGTCTGGCAGCTCCGGTCGCGGCGAGGCGCTTGCCCTCGCCGAGCAGCGTCGACGGCTTCCCGAGCTTAAAGAGCGACTTAATACGTACTTTCAGGGCATCGATCAGGTCATCGAGGAGCGCGTCGTCGATATCCGCGCCACGGTTGCAGTGGAGCGTCAGGAGCTGGCCTCCTACCAGCAGGAACTCGACGCGTGGCGCTCGGAAACCGAGCGCGCCGTTTCGTCGATCGCGCTGTGGAACTTCACTCGTGTTGATGACGAGTTCGACGCGCTGATTCGACGCGGTCATGTGGGGCTGCTCGATGTGGGCTGGCAGCGAAAGGAAGACGCCACGCGTGACATCAACCAGCTCTTCGAGGATCGCTCCACCGAGATCAATGTGTTGCGCGAAGCATTTCGCGAGGTCCGGTGACTATGGGCCTGAGAGCAGTGAGGCAAAAGATGGCTGAATCGTCACACCAGAGACGCCGGGGGCGCACCTCAAGCGTATTGGCGCTGCTCTGCGTTGCGCTGATTTCCGCCGGGGAGGCGCGCGCCCAGGAGGCGATCGACGAGGAGCCGCGCGAGGCCGACGTCGAGGTTGAGGCGCCTGAGAGCGGTGCGGATCAGGAGTCGGCTGAGGCTCCCGTCGGCTTGACCGATGGCCAGGCGGAGGCTGCTCCCGCGGAAAGTCCCCCGGAGAACTCGGTGGACGACACCGAAGCTCGGGAGGTCTTGAGTGAGCTTGAGGCCCCGCGTTCCTCAGACCCGGCGTTCCGTCAGGCGCTGAGTGACTACAGCGAAGCATACGAGCGCTACGCCACCGCCATCCAGGACTATCAGGACACCATCAACGGTATCGTGGAGGCGGAGTTCAATCGTCGGCTGGCCGAGATCAACCGTGCCTACGACTCCAAAATCCGTGCCGGCGAGGTTATTGAGCGGGAGCGACGCATCGAGGCGATCGCGTCCTTTGAGCAGTTCTTGGCCGATGTCCCCAACGATCCGGAGTACACTCCTGACGCGCTCTTTCGGCTGGCCGAGCTCCAATTTGAAAAGGCCAACGACGACTATCTGATGGCGGATGAGGCCTATCAGGCGGAGCTGGAGCGCTACGATCGCGGTGAGATCGCCGATGAGCCCGCCCCGCCGCAGAGGGACTTTCAGACCAGCGCCGCGCTCTTTCGCCGTTTGATCTCCGACTGGCCCGGCTACCGGTCGGCCGACGGGGCGTACTACCTGCTGGCCTATGTTGAGCTTCAGATGGGCCGACCGGATGTGGCGCGCGATCTCTGGGCGGAGCTTATCGTGCAGTACCCGGAGAGTCGCTTTGTCAATGAGTCCTGGCTGCGTATCGGTGAGTACCACTTTGAGTACGCCGAGGCGGAAGGTCCCGACCAGATCCTGGAGAACCTCAACCTGGCTCGCCAGGCCTATGAAAACGCCATGGACACGGAGGGTAGTGCCTTCTACTCCGAGGCGCTCTACAAGCTGGCCTGGACCTATTACCGACTGGGCGACTACCACCAGGCGATCACCAACTTCAAAGAGCTTGTCGAGTATAGCGATGAGGTCCAGCGTCGTACCGGGCGCTCCGGCGCTGCGCTACGCGAGGAGGCCGTGCAGTACATCGCCATCAGCCTGGCCGAAGAGGATTGGGATCTCGGGGAAGAGGATGACACCCAGGAGTTCGATCCGGACGCCGATCCGATGATGGATCGCGTGCGCCAGTACATCGCCAGCGGGCAGCCCTATGAGCGCGAGGTCATGGAGCAGCTTGCCGACTATGTCTTCGAGCGCTCGAACTTCGCCCAGGTCGTTGAACTCTACGAATACATGCTCGAGCAGTACCCGCAGCATCGCGACAATCCCAAGATCCACGAACGCATCATCGTCGCCCTGCACCGCGATGGTCAGCCGGAGGCGGCCTTCGCGGTGCGTCGACAGATGTTGGACTATTACGGTCCGGAGAGCGCCTGGTTTGCCTACCACGAGCGCCTGGGCAACGAGGAGGCGCTGCGAGGAGCCGACGCCCTGGTGCGCGACAACCTGCTCACTGCGGCAACCTGGTACCACGAGCAGGCTCAGAATCTACGTAACGAGGCGTTGGTGCGCCGCGATCCGGCTCTGCTCGCACTCACTGAAGAGCGCTACGCGATGGCGGCCGACGCCTACGAGCAGTTTCTTCGCCGCTATCCTAATGATCGCGAAGTCTTCCAGTGGAACTTCTTCTACGCCGAGTGTCTTTACTACTCGGCCCAGTACGAAGAGGCATTCCAGCAGTATCAGGTGGTTCGCGAGCTCGACATTGCAGACAATGAGTACCAGGAGGTCAGCGCGTTCAACGCGATCAAGTCCCTGGAGTTTATGATCCGCGATCAGGTCGAGCGCGGTGAGCTGACGCCTACTGCGATGGCCGGTGCCAACATCGATCAGGCCCGCCAGGCTGCGCAGGACCTCGAAGAACAGCGGCAGTATGATGAGTCGCGGGGCGAACAGGCGATCACCGTTGAGGGTGAGCCCGTGCCGCCGCTGGTCGAGCGTTTTGTCACGGCGATGGATCGCTACGTGGTGCTGCGCCTGGAGAACAGCGAGGATGCCTTCCTGGGGGCGAAGTTCGCGTTCCAGGCGGCCAAGGTCTATTACGACTTCAGGAATTATGAGGAGGCACGCCGGCGCTTCGCCTGGGTCGTGGAGAGCTACCCGGAGCACGAGGTGGCTTACCTCGCCGGAAGCCTGATTCTTGAGAGCTTCCGCGATGAGAACAACTACGCGGCGATGGCCGAGTGGGCCGATCGCCTGGCGGAGGTCATTCGTGGCGATCAGGCCGAGGCGGTGCGCGCCGAGGTGCGCGAATTCCGTCTGGGCGCGCTCTTTAAGTCAGCCGAAGATCTTTATGCAGCGGAAAAGTACGAAGAGGCTGCCGAGGAGTACCTTCGCCTGGTCAACGATGCCCCCGATCACCAGTACGCTCCAAAGGCTCTTAATAACGCGGCGGTCGCCTACGAGGTGATCCGCAAGTTCGACTCTGCGCTGCGGCTCTATGAGCGTGTGTACCGTGAGTATCCCGAGGACAACCTGGCCGGCTACGCCATCTATCGTGTCGCGGTGAACTCCGAACAGTTCTTCGAATATGAAAAGGCCATCCAGCACTACCAACTCTTCTACGATCGCTACCGCGGCGAGAGCCCGCCGGAGCTCGCCGGCATGGGGTTCGATATTGAGGATCGTCGCAAGACCTCGCTGATGAGCATCGCGGTGCTCAACGAAAGCCTTCAGAATTACGAAGCGGCAGCTCAGACCTACTCAGAATATGCTCGCGTCTACTCAAACGATGAGAACGCCGCCGACGCACTCTGGAAAGCGGCCGAGGTCTGGGAGAAACACAACCAGCTCGACCGCATGGTCAGCACCCTGGAGCGCTACATTCAGACCTACGGTGGCGCCGATGGCCAGGAAGACCGCGCCATGGAGGCTCGCCTTCGCATCGCCCAGGTCTATGAAGACCGTGGCGATACTCGCCGCTCCGCGCGCTGGTATAATGATGCGCTTCAGACCTTCGAGCGCCTCGGGCTGGAGGCCCCCAATTACTTTGCGGCTCAGGCCCAATTTATGCTTGTCGAGCATGAATTCCGAGAGTGGGAACAAGTCAAAATTGAGGGATCCGTGGCCCAGCAGGGGCGCATCCTTACCCGTAAGATCGAAGAGCTCCAGGAGTTGGCTGCCGAGTACGGCAAGGTCTTTGGCTACCGAAGTTTTGAGTGGACCCTGGCCGCCAACTACCGCATCGGCTACCTGGCGCAGAGCCTCGCCGAATCCCTCTATGAGGTCCCGATCCCCTTTGATGAAGACTCCGACGAGTACTACATCTATCAGGGCGAGTTGGAGAACGTGGCGTATCCGCTGGAGGAGCAGGCGATTGAGCGCTACGAACGAACCATCGCCGAGGCGCGAAGTGCCCGGGTGGTCAATGAGTGGACCAAGCGCACACTCGAGCAGCTCAACCGATATCGCCCGGCGGACTACCCGCTCTTTAAGGAAGAACGTCGCCTGCGCGAAGGGATCGCCCAACAGGGAATCCCTTATCTTAACGAAGACTCGTATCAGGCACGCCAGAAGCGCGAAGAGCCCGGTAGCGAAGAGGCGAGTCCCGCCAATGAGCAACCTGCCGCTGAGGAGGACGCACCATGATCAACCTGCCTCGCACCACTCGCCGTGCTCTCAGCGTCGCCGGGATCTGTCTGATCGCCATGAGCGGCTGCTCGACGAGCACGTCTCAACCCGATGCGGCGCCTGTAGAACATGAGCTTCCCGGACCCTCCGGGGCTCAGCCCGATACGCCATCACGCTCCGAGCAGGCATCGCAGACTCGCCGACGGCAGCCTGAGCCGGCAGCAGTCGCCGGACACGTGCAGGCCCGCATCGACGCGGCGATCTCACGCGTCGAAGAGGGGGATCATGCTACAGCGATCGATATCCTCAGCGGACTCGTCGAGGAGCCCGAGGGGGGATACCTCGCCGCTTTCAACCTCGGTGTTCTCTACGATCGCCAGGGTGACGGAGAGAACGCCGTACGTCGCTACGTCCAGGCCCTACAGCTGGAGCCGGACTTCTCCCCCGCATTGGTCAATTTGAGCCGCCTCTACATACGGGCCGGGCAGATCTCGGAGGCCGATGCCGTTGCGCGGCGCATGATAGACGCTCGCCCCGACAACCTTGACCACCGTGCGGCACAGCTTGAGGTCACGATCGCGCAGGGACGCTTCGAAGATGCAGTGCGTGGCGCCCGGGATATTCTGCGTAAAGATGAACGGCACGTGGAGGCGATGTTTCAGATGGCCCGTGCCAATTTCCGCCTGGAGCGCTACGAACTCGGACGATCGATCCTCACAAGTGCGCTGAAACTCGCGCCGGAACGCGCCGACCTATTCTATCTTTTTGGTGTCATTGAATGGGAACTCGAGAACACCGATGGGGCGATTGCAAACTTTGAGAAGGCCGTCGACTTGCAGCCCTTCTTTCCGGAGGCCCGCAACAACCTGGCGGTTTTGCTGCACGAAGCCGGCGATTTTCCGGGAGCGATCTCCCATTTGCAGAAAGCAGTTGAAGACTTCCCTGAGTTCAAAGAGGCCTACGTCAATCTCGGCAACGCGCTGAAAGGTGCAGCGAAGTATGGCGAGGCTGAAGCCGCGTTTAACAGGGCTATCGCAATCGATGGCGGATTCGCCGACGCGCATTTTAACCTGGGGATCCTTTACCTGGAGAGCGAAGTGCCAGGTTATGAAGAGATCGAACGTTATACGAAGGCCATCGAGTCATTTAACGCCTACCGGACTGCATCTCGAGATCGGTTAAGTGAGAGCGATCCCGTCAACGCCTATATTAACGAAGCCAACGGCGCGATCGAGCAGGCGCGGGCACGCGAGGAGATGTTGCGCCGCCAGCAGATGCTCCAACAACAACAGTCAGAGCCGCAGGACGGTACCGATACCAGTGAGGAAGGAGGCGATGATGCGTAACAGGCTCATTCTGATAGGCAGCATGGTGTTGGCCGGTGTCATAGTGACGATCGCGACGCCCGGAAAAGCCTCTGCGCAACAGGCGATCTTTGAGTTTGATGAGATCGTGGTGGAAGGCCGCATCCAGAAGCCTGAGGCCTTCTACATCATCCAGGCAGCCAACCTCAGCTATGAGCCAGTCGATCCCAAACCAAGTTTCCTTCCGGAGCTTCTGGAATCGGTAGAGGAGGAGCCATTTTAAGGGATCGTAACATCCCGTTAAGTGGCGAGTTCTCGCGGAATTCTGGCGTTGTCGAGGCGCAAAAAAGCGCTTTGCTGGCCCAAATTCTTTGTGTTATACCTTCTTCCCTCAGTGGGCGCTTTTAGGCAGGTCCACCGGCGCCATGGGGCGTCAAGGCTCGGCAAGCCAACAGGGTTTCCGAGACCAAAGTTCGCACGTAGGTCACTCGTTAAAAGTATTGCCGAGCAAGCTACAATCACAACACGTACGGAGGTAATCGGACATGGCTGGGATCGCTGAAGCCTTTCGCGACGGTGGGATCTGGATGTACTCCATCCTTGCTGTCAGTGTCGTCGCGCTGGGCGTGACTCTGGAGCGTTTTTTCTTCCTTTTCTTCAAATACAACATGAATGCGCAGGCGTTTATGGCTCAGATCCAGAAGCTGGTGATGGCCGATAACGTCGACCGCGCGATCAAGTTGTGCAACGCCGCGCCCTCTCGCGTGGTCCCCTACGTCATCAAGGCTGGTCTTACCCGTGCCAACAAGGGCGAGGTCGAGATTCAGAACGCGATGGAAGAGGCCGCCCTTGAGATCGTGCCCAAGGTTCAGAAGCGTACCAACGCGCTGCTGACCATCGCCAACGTCGCCACGCTTCTGGGGCTTCTCGGTACGATTGTCGGTCTTATCGGGGCGTTCGAAGCTCTTGAGACCGCCACCCCCGAGAACCGCCAGCGCATGCTCTCGCGCGGTATTGCTATGGCGATGAACACCACCGCCTTCGGTCTTATCGTCGCGATTCCCACGATGATCTCGCACCTGCTTCTCTCCGGGGTGACCAAGAAGATTCTCGACGACGTCGATATGTACAGCGTCAAGCTTGAGAACCTCCTTGTGACCCGCGGTAAAGGCGGTCCGGTCGAGTGAGTAACCTCCGTGTTCGGTAGAGTGACGGGGCGCCCGCAGCTGGCGCCCCGTGCTTTCCCGGTCTGCGGCAGATAGCTCGCATCAGTAAGCACGTCTACGATTTCGTTAAGGAGGCCAGATGGCTCGTCGAAAGCGTGAGGAAGTCAAGCTACCTCAAGATATCGACCTGGCGCCGATGATGAACCTGGTCATCATCTTGATTCCCATGCTCTTGCTCTCCGTCGTCTTTATGGAGGTCAGCGTCATTAACGTGACGATGCCTCTGGGCGGTGCGACCACTTCGCATCGCACGGAGCCCGAAGACGACAAACAGCCGCTCAATCTGGCGATCAGTATGACGGCTCAGGGCTTCTACATCACTGCCGCTGGCACGAAGATGCAGCCGATGCCTGGCTGTCCGACGGGAGGACCTTCGATTTGTCTCGAAGACGACTCCGTCGATCCCGGCGCACGATTTGAGGAGTCACGTCGACTCTACGCGTCGAGCGACAAGATTCGTGGTGAAGAAGTGCTGCTGGAAGGGCTCGGCGCCTACAACTACCGCGAACTCTACAACCGTCTCTCCACCATTAAGAATGAATTTCCGGAGGAGACGACCGTCACACTGACCGCCGACGCGGAGCTTCCCTTCGCGCTGACGACTCGTGTGATGGACGTGGTGCGCTTCCGCCTGGAAGAAGACTCGTATGATAACAACGAGGACTTCTGGGCCGCCAAGCCGCGTACGGAAGGCGATACCTATTCGATTCTCTTTGGTGACCCCGCTTTCGGTGTCCTCTAAAAGAGCGTTGACTCGAAAACTCGCAAAAGAAGAACTCATCTTACGAGTGTGATCCATGGCAGAAAATCAACAAGGTGGCTTCGGTCACGACGACGAAGAGTGGATCAAGGCGCAACGTGCCCGCGAAGCTAAACGCGCCAAGAGCGCGGCTCGTCGTGGGGATGACGATGGACCCGGACTGAACATCAACTCGTTGATGGACATCCTGGTTATCATGCTCGTCTTCCTGCTCAAGAGTTACGGCGAAGAGCCGCTTAAGGCGATCGACGAGGACCTCAAGGTTCCGCAGAGTGCCTCTCAGCTCGCGCCGGAAGATGCCACGACCGTTACCGTAACGCGCACTGCGATCCTGGTGAATGACAGCCTTGCCGTTGACGTCAAAGACGGTGCGGTCGATCCCAGCCAGAAGAGTGGCGGGGGCGAGTCGGGTATGAGCATCACACCGCTGCTCGATGAGCTGAACAGGGCGGTCGAGCAGAAGAAGAACGAGCAGCGTCTCCTTCAAGAGGATTATGTCCCGGAGGCGACTATCATCGCCGACCAGACTACGCCGCATCGACTTATGCTGGAGGTGCTCTTTACCGCATCGCAGGCCCAGCTCAACCAGTTCCGCTTCGCGGTCATCAAGTCGACTTTCTCGTCGCTGGGTGGTCAACCCGCCGAATGAGGCCAGATTTAATCTCCTGCCCCTCTCTATCGGGGCATCGCCGCGAGTATTCCGGGGGGCAGGAGATAGATCGGATGGACCTCGTTGTTCAGGTTCGCGAGACTTGGCGTATGAAAATTGGTGGCTTTGACGGGGGGCTCTGAAAGCCCACCGAAGTGTCAGGCTCCGAGGAAACGCACCATGGCAAAAGCATCCGGTCGAAAAATATTGCGGGTTGGATTGATCCAGAACGAGAAAGTTCTGGAAGAACGTCTCCTCCGAAAGGAAGAGACGGTTTCGATCGGATCCGACTACAAACGCAACTTGCTGGTGCTTCCGGCTTCAAATCTGCCAAAGACGTTTGCGCTTTTTGAGCCGAGCGGTGGCAGCTACACGCTTCAATTCACCGACAAGATGGAGGGGCGGGTCTCCCGCGGCGGATCGGTTCAGTCGTTTGAGGAACTGCGCGCCAGCGGTGTGGCCAAGAAGAAGGGCGACGTCTACCAGGTCAAGCTCGACGTCACGATGCGTGGACGCGTGGTGATCGGAGAGGCGACGGTTCTCTTCCAGTTTGTAACGCCTCCGCCGGTACGTCCGGCACCCGTCCTGCCGGCATCGATGCGTGGCGGATTTATGTCCAGCATCGATCGCCCCCTGGCGATGCTACTTCTTCTCTCGGCGCTGATTCAGGTCGGCTTCGTCGTCTTCGTGGAAAACCAGGATTGGCCGGTTCCCGAAGAGACGGAGTTCCGTATTCCGGATCGCATTGCTCGAATCATGGTCGAGGAGAAGCAAGACGAGCCGGAGCCCGAAGAGATCGAACTGAACGAGACGGAGGAAGGCGAAGGGAAGGAGGAAGGTGAAGCGGCTCCTCAGCCGGCTGAACCTGCTCCGAGCCGCACGCCTGAAGAGGTCGCAGACGCGCGTCAGGAGGAGCGTCTACGTCTGACCGAAGACGTCCGTGATGCTACCGTACTGCGCGTGCTTCAAGCCGATGGTGAAGGTGGGGAGTCGGCGATTGCCCGCGTAACGGACAGCCTGCGAAATCTGGGCGCGGATGAGGCGTTCGCCGGGTCTTCTCGAGTGGAATACCAGGCCGGGGGCGGAGATCGTCTCGCGCTGGGTCGGGGAGACAGCGCGGCTGACGGCGTTGGGACGCGTGCCGATATCGGCGAGATCGGCTCGACGAAGGGCGCATCCAAGGCCAAAGGCGGTGTGGACACCGGCAAGCGCGAAGAAACGACCGTGCGTGCACGCCCGGTGCAGATCCAAAATCCCGATGATGCGATCGGCGGCACCCTTGACCAGGCGGCAGTTTCCCGGGCTCTGCGCCAGATTCAACGCAATATTCAGGATTGCTACGAGCGAGAGCTTCGGCGCAACAACAGCGCGCAGGGGACCGTGCGTATTCTGGTCACGGTCTCGGCTGCAGGTTCTCGCGGACGGGTCAGCGACACTAAAGTAGCGGCTGACGGTGTTGGCGGCGGCGTGGGCCAGTGCGTGGCCCAGGAGATTCAGCGCCGCCTTCGTGTGCCGGCTCCTGAAGGTGGCGATTCGATGTTTACGTTGCCCTTCGTATTTTCGCCCGGAGGCTGATCGCCGGCCCGGGTTGGGGGGGGAGCGCTCATTCTTGATGGGGGCACCGGCGATCTTATAATTAAGTGGAGACGATCACGACGACGGGGGAAACCCGCTTTGCTCAAGCAGAGAGTTGGGAGCCGTCGCAACCGGTCGGGCAGCGCAACGTTGGTGTGCAGTGATGTGTCTCCCGACCCTTGATCCCAGGATTTGGCATGAACACCACGATGCGATGGGCGACGATGGTAGGGCTCACGTTGCTGCTGGCCGGGCCGAGTGCGCTGGCTCAGCAAAACGGCAACGGTGAGCGTCTGTTGACCGATTTCAACGATCGCAACGGCGGGGGGGTGATTGACGAGGATCTCGATTCGCTTTCACCCGGCCAGATGGGCGACCGCGCTGCCAACAAAATTGATGCGATGCGGGTCACCCTGGAAAGCACCAACCAGCTCCTTGAGAGCGCTCGCGATGAAGAGCGCGATATTTTGAAGATTAACTGTGTGAATGAGAAGTTGGCTTCGATCAGGGGCTTTGTGAAGGTCAGTGAGCAGAGCTACGTCAGCCTTTCGGATAGCGTAGCGGCCAACGACCTGGAGGCGTCCAAGCACCATTACACGCTGATCAGTATTGCCGGTCAGCGTGTCTCCGGCCTTGGGGAGGAGGCGCGGGTGTGTGCAGGTCAGGAGCTTCGGTATGCGGATGACGCGGTGCTGGAGGTCTCGGTTGACCCTGGCATTGGTTCTCCCGACGAGGAGTTCCTCGGTGATGAGCGTGATGTGCTCGATCGCCTGCCGGAGCTGACGCCCTATCAATAAGCCAGTGGGGGCGCATCGCGAGTGACGCCCCACTTCCCGATAGATGAGTGTGCCCATGACGGGACGATGGATGAAAACGGCCGCGCTCTGCGCAGTGGCTAGTGCAGTTCTTTTGACTTCGGCCTCCGCCTCGGCGGAGTGGGGCGATGGTGTCGGGGGAGGAAACCTGCGTCTTCACCCGGGGGTGACGCTGGGAGCAGGGTTTGACTCCAACCTCTACTATTCGTCGAGTCGAGAGAGCTCAAGCATTCGCCAGGCGCCTGAGGGTTTCGTTCAGCCCGGGTTGAGGCTGGAGACGCCTGACCCGGGCATGTGGGATCTCAATGGCGATGCCTCGGTGGGCTGGCGTCAGTATTTGAGTTCAGAGGAGACGGTGGCCGCCCAGAGCGGTCTGTCAGCCAATCTTGGGGCCAATCTCACCTGGAATCCTCGAGGCGCGGTCAGTTTTCGGCTCTCCGAGACCTTCGTGCGAACCAATGAAGCTCCGAGCTACGAGTCGGCCGAGTCGGTTAATCGTATCTTTAACCGCGCTGGCGCGATGCTGGGGTTTCATCCAGGTGGGCGGGTACTTGAGACCTATCTGAGCTACGATTTTTCGCTCTACCGTCATAATATTTACAAGGAGCTCGACCGTCATACCCATCATATCGGGTGGAATGGGCATTGGTCGTTCCTTCCCAAGACTGCATTTGTGGCCTCGGCGGATTATCGGCGGATTGGTTACGAAAGTCCGGTACAGGGCGGGCCTTCCGGGGAGGTTATCAGTGCGGATGGGCGACTGCTGAACACCAATAGTAATCCGTTGCGACTTCTGGGTGGGCTTCGTGGCTTGATTACTCAGCGCGTCACTCTGGGACTGCAGGCGGGTTATGGCTGGGGTTTCTATCAAGACCCGAACGGGCCTGATTTCCGAGGGCTTCTGGTGAAGGCGGAGGCCAGTTATCAGTTTGGACCGGTTGATCTGGATAGCCGTATCAGGGCCGGCTACCAACGCGACTTTGCCGACTCGACGATCGGTAACTTCTACACGTACCACCGTGCACTCGTCGGTTTTCAGCAGGGGCTGGTGGGTGGTCGATTGAAGTTGGGTGTGGAAGCCGACGCCCAGATGCGCGATTACGCCGATCTCGGCGTGAGCCGGGTACAGACCCAGGACAATGTTATCATCATTCCCGAGAACCTCTCCGACCTGCTGGTTGGTGTGGAGGGAGAGGCTTCTGTGGAGCTTCGTCGGGGTTGGGATCTGGGGCTGTCCTATCGCTTTGTCTCCAACTTCACAAAGGATGTGGTGCAGGTGGAGGGGCCTGGAGAGAGCTCGGTAAGGGATTATCAGCGCCATCATGTGGTGTTGACGACGACGCTGACGTATTGATCGGGGCGTTCTGGTGTGTGAAGCCTTGCCCCTGAGTCTCGAAACCCGGGAGAGTGTCCTGTGAGAAAGGTAAAGGGGTGTCTGCCCTTTCTGGCGGTGTGTCTCCTGCTGGTCGGGCTTCTGAGTGGATGTGCTCACGAGCGGGTGGACCCGGCTTATCTGGCCCTCGTGGAACAGCAGGCCGAACTTCCTCCGACCGGCGAGCTCGGTCCTGGCGATCGATTTTTGCTGCGCGTCTATGGTGAGGAGGCCCTGAGCGGCGAGTTTACAGTTGGCGCGGATGGGACCATCAATTATCCGCATGTGGGGCGGTTCAGGGCTGATGGGTTGACGTGCACCGACGTTGAAGTCGAGCTAACCCTGGGGCTCGGCCAGAAGTTTCTGAAAGAACCGAACGTGCAGTGCACCATCGTCGAGTACAACTCCAAACGTATTTTCATTTTCGGTGAAGTGCGGGAGCCCGGGACGTTTCCTTATAAAAACAACATCAGCATCATTGAAGCCTTTGCTCTCGCAGGGGGATTTAACGAGCGCGCGAGCACCAACAACACCAAACTGACGCGTGTGGTCGATGGTGTTGAGATTCAGGTCCGTGTGCCTCTCCAGGAGATTGTTGAGGGGCGCCAGCGAAACCTCAGGCTTCTTCCCGGGGACATCATCTTCGTGCCTGAGTCCGCATATTGAGGGGCGGGGCGTAGCGTAAGGGTTTGGTGCCTGAGTTTCACCGGCATCCTGACGGTTGCTCATGTGTGTGGCACAAATCGGGGAGCTTGTGCCCGGCGCGGGGGGGGGGACCGTCCTTGTTGGGCAGAGTATGAGCCGGTCGGAAGGGGGGGATAGGCGTGCGTTCTGTGCGTCCCGTTGCCCGGCAACGCATCGGTAGTATCGCTAAGACTCCGTGGGAGCTTACCTGTGGGACCGCGAGGGCTTTGAGTGTGAGCGTTCTTCGTGGTGATGCCGGGTTGGCGTTGCTGCGCTTCGTCGGCTGCACTAGTCTGGGCCGAACGATTTCGAGCGTAGGGTGTCGGTCTTGAGAGTCGAGCCATGGGTGAAGAGCTAGAGGACGTCTCGCAGCGTGGGATCACCGTTGAGGAAAGTTTTCTCGAAGTGATTCGCGGGCGATACGCGCTGATTCGAGCGCTGGGTGAAGGGGCTCTGGGGCGAACCTACCTGGCCCGGGATCTGGATGCCGGAGAGCGGCGTGTTGCGGTTAAGGAACTCTTGCCAAGCCGTATGAAGCGCTGGAAGGACTACGAGCTCTTTCATCGTGAGTGCGAGATGCTACGCAGCCTCGATCATCCCGGGATTCCGCGCTACTACGAGCATTTTACGATCGAGGACGAGGACGGTGACGCGCCTGATCGCCTCTTTCTCGTCCAGAGCTACATCGAGGGAAGAAATCTTCAGGATATGCTTGATAAGGGGTATCGCTTCGTTGAGCAGGAAGTTCGCGATATTCTGAGCCAGACGCTCGAGGTGCTGGATTATCTGCACCAGCTCAATCCGCCGGTCATTCACCGTGACATCAAGCCGGCGAACTTGATGATGCGCGAGGATGGCTCATTGGTAGTGATCGACTTTGGCGCGGTTCGTGAGTCGGTAACCGCCGAGGGGCTGGGCTCAACGATTGTGGGGACCTTCGGTTATATGCCTCCCGAGCAGTACGCCGGCGCTGCGCGTGCGGCGACGGATGTCTTTGCCCTTGGGGCCAGCGCTGTTCAGCTTTTGAGTGGCACTCCGCCCGGGGAGCTCTTCGATGGGCTGCATACGTTTCGGCTGCCCGAGGATCTGCCGGTCACAATCGGGTTGGAGCGGGTCCTCCTGGCGATGACGGAGCCAGAAGTGGACCGTCGGATGCAAAGCGCCGCGGAGGCGCTTGAGGCGTTGAAGGATGAGTTCTTGATGATCCCGCGGCAGACGGTCGTCGGACGTCTTCCGGTGCCGCATGAGATATTGCCGGCCCCTCGCCCTTTCCCGGGCTTTTTTTTGCGGGACGCCTATCTGGGGCGCAGTCACCTGGGTGTTGTGATGGTGAACATCATCGCATGCCTGGCGACGTTGAGTTTTCCGATCGCGGTCTGGATGGCGGGAATGGTGGGCTTTGCTGTGCTGGGGAGCTTCGTGTTCGTGTGTACGCTGGGAATGGCGTTGGCAGCGTGTGCTCGGGCCTTTCACGACATCTCGGTGTATCGGGCCGGGACTTATACGCTGGGTGAGGTGACCGCTTGCCTTTCGGATATTGGCGGAGAACGTGGCGCCGGTGTGCATCTTACTTACCGCTATCCGGCTCCGGGGAGCTATGTGTACGGCAGCCTGGCCACGGACGATCGGGCCTTTCTCGATCTTAAGCCAGGAGATCCTCTCGGGGTGATCTATCTGCCAGAGAAACCCGAGGAGCATGTGATGTACGCGGTGCCCTCGACGTGGTCGAAGCGCCAGGAGAACTCCCATCGGCGACTGGCGGTGGAAGGCTGACTAGCAGGACACGCTCACAGGTAGGAATGAAAGAAGCGCCTTCGTCATCATGACGAAGGCGCTTTTCTCTGGTGCGGGGCTGTGAGGTGTTCGGATCAGCTACGAGCGGCCGAGGAGTCCGTTTCTTGAGCCAGCGCGGTCTCGTTGCCCTCGCGCGTCTTACGGCTGACTTCGTTGAATTTTTCGGTGCTGCGTTCGCGCAGATCTTCGATGGAGTGGCGGAGCTCGTTGCGTAGTTCGTTGCCTCGCTTGGGCGCAAAGAGCAGTCCCAGAGAGGCGCCTACGGCGATTCCGGCACCAAACACGCCCAGCATCGGCAGGACGACATCCATCGTGCTCTTGCGATGTTCGAGGCCAAGGCGGTCGAGCACATTCTCGATGGAAGCGTCGTAGGTGGTGCTGACATTGCGATTGACGTCGTTAAGTACCTTTTTCCAGTCCATATGGCTCTCCTTAGGGCGTAGAGTTCGGGCGCGAGAGCGCCGGAAGACCGAGCGTCATAGGCTCAGTGCGTTGAGGGATCGCTCTCGGTGTTGGTGAGTGAACGTAAGTGTGAGGCTGCGACAGGCAAGACCATCGCTTTGATTCCGACCCGCATCAGGCGGCGAGTAAAGGGGGTAAGTAGCCCTCCGCCGAGCACGTAGCCGACGCCGGCCGCAGCGGCCAGCACGGCGTAGGGGTTGCGCTCATAGATGTGGCCCAGGGGATTGTCGCGACGAAAGTCATCGTAGAGGTGTCGGGCATCGTTGACGATGCGGCGCGACTCATCGAGGTAGTCTCGGGTTTGTTCCAGGTCTTGCTTGAATTCCGACATAACAAAGCTCTCAGCAGCGAGGTCAGCGCAAGTTCAGTGGGGAATGCAGGGCATTATGCCAGCCAGCGGCGGCTGGCGAGTCGGCCGATCAGATAGCCGGCGGCAACCGCGCCGGCGATTGCAAGACCGGGGTTGGTACGGATGAAGTCGACGGCCTGATCGTTGAACTCCTGGAGGCGCTGGCGGGTCTGATCGTAGCTCTGCTCCATGTCGTGATACTGCGCTTCGATGCGGGCGCGGGCCTCAGCAGCGCGCTCGCTGACACCGGGCTCGGTCTGGGGCTGTTGTGGCGAGGTAGAGGTGGTGGTTTTTGCCTCAGTCATGACAGAAAGTCCTCATCGCGATCAATGCGCCGGCTGGCGCGACATCGGTTCGTAGAAATAGAAGTGAGCACCAACGTGCGCACGTATGCCCCAATTTCAACGTAGCTCAGCGGAGTGCAAAGTAGAGGCCTACCCCGAAGGCGATCCCAACGGCTTTTTGGGGATGATCGTGGACCCACTGACGCCAGTCAAGCGCGCGGTCCATGGTGGAGCGGACCTCATGTTGAAGCATGTCCAGGCTGGAGGCGATCTGGCGCCGAGAGGCCTCGATCTCTTGCCGGATCTCTTCGGGGGTGCTCGCCGGACGGCGAGCGCTTACGAGGGCTCCGCCGGTAGTTGCGGGGATGAGCTCTTGCGAAGTTGCTTTATCCATTGCTTGTTCCTCTCAAGCTCTTCCGAAATCTGGGGCAGACTCACGCCGCTGTCATTGAGCTGGCTGGAGAGTCGTGCGATGGCCACTCCCGAGACGGCCAGATGTAGGCCAGCCAGGATGGCACAGGCGATGAACATCGGCCCGACACCGCCCAGCCAGAGCGCGAGCAGCACAATGGTGGCCAGAAGAAGGAGGTAGCCCACCAGGGCGATTGCACCGAAGATGACCAGACCGATCACCTGGGTGGCGGCCTGTTTGAGCTCGTCTTTAGCCTCGTGGCGGGCGAGTTCCACGTGTTGTCGAACCAGGTTGGAGACCCCCTCGGAGAGGCCCTGGATCGCCGCGTTGAATCCGGCCACCGATGGGGAGTCGGGTTGGCGTTGCACGGAACCTCCGGTGGGAAAGACAGCGCCGGAGCGCTCTGGGTTTCGAGCGTCTCTGACAGGCGGGTTTGTGTGGCAAACTCTAAGCGCGAAGCGCGTCAGGTCTACCCGCTCCCCCCAAAGATGGCGGTGTCTGGCGAGCAGATGTGCGCGCGAGGGCGGGGCGAAGCGAGTGGTCGTCCCGCTGCGCGTGATGCTTATTCGATGGTAACGGTTGCCAGGTTGTTTTCGGTGATCGAGGCGGTCGCAGATTCGACGGTCGCTCCGATGTTGTGCACGCCCGGTTCGAAGTCCCTGAACCAGCTCTTGGCGATACCGCTGAGCACGACAACGTTACCTTCGACGACGACGTTTTGTGGCTCGGCTTCGACGCGTGGATCCTGAGTGAAAACGGTGACCTGGTCGATTTCATCGGTGAAGTTAGTGACGGTGATCTCGACGGTGAAGAACTCGTCGGTCATACCAGTGTCCGACGTCGAGATGGCGTCGGGGGTGATGGTCATCGAGACGATGCCCGGCTCGGTTGGATCGAGCAGACAGCCTGAGAGTGTCACAAGGGTAAGCACGAGAAGCAGAGCAGAAGCTCGGGTAAGCACAGATCGCAGCATAGTCGTCTCCAGCGCAGGTGCCTCAACACAGTGGTCTGGCGAGTATCAGGTGGTCAGAACGAGGCCCGGAAGTCGTATCACGCTTTGGGGGGGCGGTCCAAGCGCGGGTGGGTAGGGTTGGCCACAGCCGGGCAGCTGGGTTAAGCTGGGAGCGAGAGACCCTGCGGAACATTCTTGGGAGCGACGAGCGCGATGGCAGCACAGTACTGCGTCAAAGTATCCGCCGGGGAGGCCTCGGTGGAGGTGGGTGATTTGGCTGCACGGGTGGCTCGTCTTTCGGGCCGAGGTGCGGCTGAGATCGAGGGCATGTTGAAGTCGGGGGATGTGGCGATTGCCGAGGCGCTCAGCTACAGCGAGTCGTTGGAGCTGCAGCGGGAGCTTATGCGATTGAAGATACCCTCGAAGGTGGTCTCGGAGAGCGGCGGGGGCAAGGGGGCGGCGCTCTTGCAGCGCGGCAGGAGCGATGCGTCCCCCTCGCGGGAGAGAGAGGCCGAGAATGAGATGTCGGAGGGAACGCAGGTGAGCGAGGGGGGGAGCATAAAGCCACCGAGCTCCGATAGCACCGAGATACCTGTCTCGTATGGCTCGGGCGAAGAGAACCCCTGGGCGGAGTTTTTCCCGGATCTGCACGCCGGCCAGGGCGCAGGGCGCGATCCATCGCCGCGCGTGGTAGCAGAGGTGCCGTCGGCGCGTGTGGTCATCGGTGAGCGCGCCTCAGCGCCTGCGGAGGGGGCCTCGTCGCCGGGGCGTCAGGTCGAGTCGCCCGGGGAGGCTGAGCGCGAAGCGCGTGCCGCCAGGCCCGACCGGGCACGTCTGGCCGAGGCGATGCAGTTTTATGAGGAGCGGCCGCCTTATGCTCCCCGCGGTTATGACCCGCGCCCGGATCATGTGCCGCTCCTGGCGGCGCTTTTCAGCGCGCTGGCCCCCGGGGCTGGCCAGATCTTCAACGGTCAGCCGGAGAAGGCCCAGCGCTTCGCGCTGACCTTCTTTCTGTTCGTCCCGTGGTACCGCGCGGTGCGCGATGCCTGGAGTTATGGTGAGCAGGTGCGCCGCTATTACGCGCCGCGTCCCGAGCCTGGAGAGACGCGTCGCGCCGCGTTGTTTGCGCTGAGGTGGTGGTTGGCCGTGGGGTTGGTCGCCTCGCTCTCGGTGTACACCTATGGCCTGATCGAAGCGCAGCGCGAGCAGACTCGACAGCACGCCGAGCGCGAGCTTGTTGCGGCGATGATCGATGTCGCGGCCGTGGAGGTCGACGAGGCGATTGAGCCGGCCCTTCTGGCCGCCACGCGCGCTCACGAGGAGCTCGCCGAGAAGCAAGCCGCGTTTACGATGAGCCAGGAAGAGCGCGCGCAGCGCCTCTATATCATCGGCTACCAGAGCTGTGAGCAGCGCGATTATGAGGCCTGTGAGGCGACGATGCGACGGGTGACTACGTTGCGCGCCGAGAGCCGAGACGCGTTTCGGTTGCAGGCCTGGGCCAGCGTGCAGGCGCGGCGCAACGATCCGGAGGCACCGATGCCTGAGGTCGCGCCGGTGCCGACCCTGGAAGAGTTCGAGTTGAGCGCCGGTCCCGGTCCCCGGCACCCTGACGATTTATGATGAAGACCGGGCGCACGCCCGGTGAACCCGGCATGAGGTGGATGCGATGGCCTGGCGACTGCGATGGGTAGGCGAAGGGCAGGAGGAGCGCTACGCGATGATGGGCGAGCGGGTATCGCTGTGGACCGACGCCTCCGGTGGGGTGTCGATGGAGCGCGGTCCCGAGGGCTGGGAGTGGGGGGCGTTGGTCGATGATGGAACCGGGGGACCACGGCTGCTCTGGCGGCACGCTCCCGATGCGGTCGCGCTGTACCGCGATGAGCAGCAGGTGACCCCGGAGATGCCTGAAGACGAGGTCGTGCCGTGGGAGGTGCAGGCCGGCGATCGCCTGGTGTTTCAGAGCGCAGGGGTCACCCTGGAGATCGTTGCGACCTCCTTTGGGGGGCAGAGTGAGCTTGAGGTTGTCAGTTTGAGTCGCGGGGAGCCCCTGGGGGAGTCAGACGCGCGTGCGTCGCTGGCGCTTCATCGCCAGATCGCCGAAGGCGCGGGCTGGGCCATTGTGCTGCGTGCGTTTGAGGAGGCGCTGGTCCAGCAGAATACCTTTGTGCGAGTGGATGCGTCCGCTGCGATATTATGGGCCGGTGAGGACACGTTTTTCCACGAGGTGATCTGGTGCGACGGTGCCGAAGACGTTGAGGCAAGCGCACCGGGCGGGCCTCAAGCTGCGCCGCTATCCAGCCTGCTGGCACGGGATCCGCAGCTACGCGAGCATCTCATTGCGCGCGGTGATGCGGTCTGGCGCCATCATCACGATGAGGGCGCGGAGCTCTTTTTGCCCTTCGGGCACGGTCAGCAGAGCTGCGGCGTGCTCTTTGCTTCCGGGCAGGTCGGGGCGTCGATTGAGAAACTTCGGGAATCGTTGAACCCGCACGCGGCTCGCTTTGGAGCGCCTGCACTTGTGCTGGCGGAGCGGCGCCGACTACGTCAGGAGCTGGCCGAGGCCATCGAGGAAAACCGCTACTTTCGAGAGCGGGAGCGGCGCCACTATCTCTTCAAAGATCTGGTGTGTGAGAGCGCCGCGATGCGTGAGGTCTACGAGCAGGTGAACGCGCGCGGCGATGACTGTGAGCCGGTTCTCATGACCGGGGAGGCCGGCACGGGCAAAGAGCTGCTGGCGAGGGCGTTGCATCATCTGGGTGGTCGGCAGGGCGGGAT
Organism: Lujinxingia sediminis; assembly: GCF_004005565.1. Classification (NCBI taxonomy): domain Bacteria; class Deltaproteobacteria; order Bradymonadales; family Lujinxingiaceae; genus Lujinxingia; species Lujinxingia sediminis. The sequence continues at coordinate 116,007 of NZ_SADD01000013.1, forward strand.
GCTCATCCGTATGAACTGCGCAGAGGTGCCGCGTGAGCTTGTGGATATTGAACTTTTTGGCTGTGTGGCCAGCGAACTTATCGGAGCGGTGGCCCCGCGCGAGGGCATCTTCGAGCTGGCCCGCGACGGTACCGTCTTCCTCGACGAGATCGACCGTCTCTCGCCGATGATGCAGGGCAAGATCGTGCGGGTGATTCAGGAGCGAGAGGTTCGACGCATTGGCGAGGGCGTGGGGCGACGCATTGAGACACGCGTGATCGCCAGCACCCACCATGACCTTGAAAAACTGCGTGATCGCGGTGTGCTGCGCGAAGATCTTTATCAGCTGCTAAAGCCCGGGGTGCTGGAGGTGCCGCCGCTGCGCGAGCGTCGTGAGGATATTCTGCCCCTGGCGCGCATCTTCCTCGCGAAGTTTACGCACCGCCACAGTGCGGCCTGCCGCAGCATCGGGTCGAGCCTGGCGCGTTGGATGGAGACGTACCGGTGGCCGGGGAACGTGCGCCAGCTGCAGAGTTTTATGGAGTCAGCGGTATTGATGGCCCGCGATGATGAGGAGCTCAATGAGCAGGTGTTGCACGTCGGCGATCAGCGCTGAAGCACCCCGTGGAAGACGAGTTCCTCGCGCAACTGCGCAGCGCTCTCAAAGACGATGGCGCGCATGCCGGTGTGGCGTGCAGCCTCGCAGTTTTTGAGGCGATCATCGACGAAGATGCAGCGTGCCGGGTCGACTCCCAGGGTGGACGCTGCGCCCAGGTAGGCTTCGGGGTTGGGTTTTCGAACACCGGTATGGCAGGACACGAAGGTCCAGGGCAGAAAGCGCGAGAGGTTGAGGCTGGACTCAATGATCTCGTACCAGACCGGATAGTTCGAAAGGGTGTGCATGGGAATCCCGGCCGCGTGCAGGTCGGTGAGCAGCGCTTCAATGCCATCGAGCCAGCGGTAGGCGTCGTGCAGCACGGCTTTAAGGCGCTCGCCATCGACCGGGCCGTAAGGGGGCGGTAAAAAGATGCCGTAGAAGTCGTCTTCAGCGAGTGTACCATGCTCGAAGTCCACCCAGGCGGAGGGGTGCTTGACCTCGAAGAGTTTGGGAAGGGGTAGGTCGAAGAAGTTCGGAATCTCGCGGGCGATGGGGTCGTAGACAAGCGTGCTCATCACATCGAGGAGCAAAATCGGAGAGTCGGACATGGTTCGGGCTCACTGGGTTACACTTGTTTATGTTGGGGCGTGCACGCTCTACGATGGCAGTGAAGCGTAACACAGACCGGCACGCGCAGGAGAAGTCATGGCAGGTACGGCGCAAGAGACATCGTGGTTGGCTCGGGTGGATGTCTTCTCCCGGCTCACCGAGGAGCAACGCGCGATGCTGGCCCCGGTCTTCCGCACCCGCGATGTGAAGGCTGGCGATGTGGTCTGCAAGCAGGGGGACGCCGGCGACTATCTGGCGGTGGTGAGCGCCGGTGAACTCAGCGTACGCGTGGTCCGTGGCGGTCACGAGACCGAGGTCAGGGTGCTGGGGTTGTATGAGGTGTTCGGGGAGATGAGTTGTCTGGATCCGGCACCGCGTTCGGCGAGTGTGGTGGCGCGGGTCGACTCCCAGGTGCGAGTGCTTTCGCGAACGATGCTCAACGCACTGCACACTAACGCACCGGCGCTCTTCTCCGGGGTGGTGCGTGGGGTGGCGGAGCGGGTGGCGGAGCGGCTGGAGCAAACCAATGCGAGCATTGAGGGACTTCTGGTGACAAAGCGATCACCGACTCAGCCCCGCCAGCCCAGCCTCGCGCAGTTGCAGAGCGACATGAGCCGGGGGCGACCGCACCCGGGCGAGGTGACGTTACAGGCGGTGGGTGCGCTTAAGCCCTTCTCCGCGCGGGATCTGGAAGTGCTCAAAACGGTGAGTGTGGCGCGGGCGTTTGCGCCGGGGGAGAGCATCTGTTTGCAGGGAGAGCCGGCGCGCGCGGCGTTTGTGGTGGTGTCGGGACGGGTGGATGTGTTGCGGGCGGTGAATCAGAAGATCTATCAGCTGGCGCGGGTGGAGGCGGGAAGCCTTCTGGGGCAGCTCGCGCTTTTGCGTGATACGAGGCGCTCAGCGAGCTTGAGGGCGGTCGATGATGTGGTGGTTCTGGGGCTTGCGCGCGATCGTTTTGACGCGCTGCTGGCTGCGCAGAGCCCGCTGGCGATCGCGTTTCAGGAGATCGTGACCATCGCCGGCATTCAGCAACTTCGGATGGCCAACGCTCTGGTCGGCTATCTGGATGGGCGCGAGACCAGGCGAGAGATCCCTGATATTGCCCGGCGCATCGTGCGCAAAGAGGTCGCCGAGACCCTTGAGGAGGCCGACGATGTGGAGGCCATCGCGGCGGCCTATCTGCAGACCACGTTGCAGAACTGGGACATCTCCCCCTCGGAGCTCAATCGGGTGCGGGTGGTCAAGAGTGAGGGGGTGATGAGCGCCGCCGAGATCGCCGCGCGGCTCAAAAAGTAAGGGGCCGTCAGGCACACGACGTTGGGGGCTTGCTACCCCGGAGAAGCGAGCCCATAATCCGCCCAACTTCGAGGGCTCGCTGCGAGCAGGCGAGTCGAATGTTTACGTCATATCTCTTCAACCCAGGGTTGGACCGGTGAGTGATAATAAGATCATTTTTTCGATGGTCGGTGTTGGCAAGATTCATCCGCCGAATCATCAGGTTCTCAAAGATATTTACCTCTCGTTTTTCTACGGGGCGAAGATCGGTGTGCTGGGCCTCAACGGTTCCGGTAAAAGTACGCTTTTGAAGATCATCGCCGGCGAAGATCCCAATTACGTCGGTGAGATTCACCGCGATAAGGGCGTGAGCTTTGGGTATTTGCATCAGGAGCCGGAGCTCGATCCGAACCTCACGGTACGCCAGGTTGTGGAGGAGGGCGTCCAGGAGACGGTCGACCTGCTCAAAGCCTATGAGGCCATCAGCACGCAGTTCGCCGATCCGGACGCGGACTTCGATGCGTTGATGGCGCAGCAGGCCAAACTTCAAGATAAGATCGAGCATCTCAACGCCTGGGATCTCGACAGCAAGCTGCAGATGGCGATGGACGCGCTGCGCTGCCCGCCGGGCGACACCAAGATCGAGGTGCTCTCAGGAGGGGAACGCCGCCGCGTGGCGCTCTGCCGCCTGCTTTTGCAGGAGCCTGACGTGCTGCTGCTCGACGAGCCGACCAACCACCTCGACGCCGAGTCGGTGGGCTGGCTGGAGCAGCACCTGGCGCAGTATGAGGGCACGGTCATTGCCGTAACCCACGATCGTTACTTCCTGGACAACGTCGCCGGCTGGATCCTTGAGCTGGATCGCGGCCAGGGCATTCCCTTTGAGGGCAACTACTCCTCGTGGTTGGAGCAGAAGCAGAAGCGTCTGGCTCAGGAAGAGAAGAGCGAGTCGAAGCGTCAGAAGGCGCTGGCCGCCGAACTCGAGTGGATTCGTTCCTCACCGAAGGCTCGCCAGGCGAAGTCAAAAGCGCGTATCAGCGCCTACGAGAAGATGGTTGCCGAACAGCAGCAGACCAAAGAGCGGGAGCTGGAGATCTCCATTCCGCCCGGTCCTCGCCTGGGCGATACGGTGATTCGAGCCGAGGGAATCATGAAGGGCTTTGGCGACCGGTTGCTCTACGAAGAGTTGAGCTTCAACCTGCCGCCGGGGGGCATCGTGGGCATCATCGGGCCCAACGGCGCCGGTAAGTCGACGCTCTTTCGGATGATCACCGGTCAGGAGACGCCCGATGAGGGCACGATCGCCATCGGTGAGACGGTCAAGCTGGGTTATATCGACCAGAACCGCCCGCTGGATCCGGAGAAGTCGGTGTGGGAGGAGGTCAGCGATGGTCAGGATGTCATTGAGCTGGGCAACCGCACGGTGAACTCTCGCCAGTACGTCTCCTGGTTTAACTTCGGGGGCAGCGATCAGCAGAAGAAGACCGGCGTGCTCAGCGGTGGGGAGCGCAACCGCGTGTACCTGGCCAAGGTGCTTAAAGAGGGCTCCAACGTGCTGCTGCTCGATGAGCCTTCCAACGACCTCGATGTGAACACGCTGCGTGCGCTGGAGGAGGCGCTGCTGGACTTCGCCGGGTGCGCGGTGGTGATCAGCCACGATCGCTGGTTCCTCGACCGCATCGCCACTCATATTCTGGCCTTTGAGGGTGACAGCGAAGTGGTGTGGTTCAACGGCAACTACTCCGAGTACGAGGCCGACCGTCGCAAGCGTTTGGGAGCGGAAGCGCTTCGTCCGAGCCGTATCAAGTACAAGCGGCTCAAGCGCGACTGATGTAGGTTCGGGATCCACGTGCAGCACAAAAGGCACCGCGAAAACGGTGCCTTTTGTGTGTTTTTACAGCATGTTTTTTCAGCGTCGCATCCAGAAGAAGACCGCGTCAGTCCTCATCCTCTTGAGCCTCTTCGGCCTCGGTGAGCATCGCCTCGACCTCGGCGACGTGCTCGGGCTCCATGCCCTCGATCATCTCGCCAAGGGCGCGGCGGGCTTCAAAAGGGGTCATGCGATCTCTGGCGAACTCTACGCAGATCAGGCACATAGCTCTCTCCGAGGTTGGGCGTTGAGGCTTCAGGGATGATGCGCCTCTCCGTGCGATTGAAAAACGCATCGTAGCGGCGGACGCATTCCACGACCAGGCGCCATAAGGAGTTGTCGGTGCGCGCACCTTGATTAAATCTAGACGCGATCCGTGCGTCTTAAATGATGGCGAGGCACATGTGGCCTCGATAAAGCTGAAGAGGAAGTTATGCGACGATGGACGATGATGGTGTTGATGGTGCTGACGCTGGGGGCGGGCGTGAACGCGATGGGATGTGCGACCACCCCGGGTCGGGCGGCGGCCGATGCGCTGGTGCCGATCAGCGATGAGGTGGCCATGGGGCGTCAGATGGCCGAAGAGCTTGAGAAAGAGCTCACCATGCACCCGGACGCCGAGGTTCAACGCTATGTGCAACAGCTCGGTGAGCAGGTGGTGCGTTCAGTGCCCAACCGACCCAAGGGGCTGGCGTTCCGGTTCCAGGTGGTCGACGATCCCTCTCAGATCAACGCCTTCGCGATTCCGGGCGGGGGCATCTACGTTTACTCCGGTCTGTTGAGGGCGATGGAGACCGAGTCGGAGCTCGTGGCTGTGCTCTCCCACGAGGTGGCTCACGTGACGCGTCGCCATATCGCCCAGCGTCTGGTGACGGCGTATGGCATCGACGCGATCGCTCAGCTGGCGCTGGGGCAGAACCCCGGGCTGCTCGGGCAGTTGGTGGGGAGCGTGGCCGCTCAGGGGTTCATGCTCAAATACAGCCGCGATCATGAGCGCGATGCTGATGAGTGGGGCCTGCGCTACATGGTGCGTATGGACTACGATCCGCACGGTTTTGTGAGCTTCTTTCATAAACTTGCCGGCGACGGTCCGCAGCTCCCCGAGTTTTTGCTGACGCACCCGCACGCTGAAGATCGTATTGAGCGCATCGAGGCGCTCATCGATCAGCTCCCGCAGACGCCGACCCGGGATGGGCGAGAGGCCTTCCAGGCGATGAAGCCGAAGTTCTGATGCTGCATGGCTGAGAGGGCTGAAGACGGCCACAAAAAAGCCGCCCGAAAGGGCGGCTTTTTTGGTGGGGGGCAGGGTGTGCGTCAGGACCTGCGTCGCGTCAGTTCGGGGCGTTGAAGCCCAGCTCGTTGAGGATCTCATCGAGGGTTTCCTGGACGTCCTTTCGGTGCTCCCAGTCTTCGGGGGCGCACTCCAGCGCGGCGGCCAGATCGCTTGCGGCCTGCTCGTTTTCCTCGGCGGCGATCCACATCGCCGCGCGCTTGAGGTAGGGCGTGGGGTAGTAGGGATCGACTTCGATAGCGCGTTCCCAATCTTCCACGGCACCTTCCAGGTCGCCGTCGATCATGCGGGCACCGCCGCGGTTGGCCAGGGCCTCCACATCGTCGGGGGCGAGCTCCAGCGCGGCGTCGTAGTCGGCGATGGCGCCTTTGAAGTCCTGGTCGAGCAGGCGGGCGTGGGCGCGGTTGTAGTAGTGCATCGGCTCGGAAGGCTCAAAGCCGATGGCCAGGCCGAAGTCGGCGGCGGCTTTCTTCGGCTCTTCGAGTTGGAGGTAGAGGTAGCCTCGCGCAGCGTAGACGTCGACGAAGTCGGGTTTGATCTGAATGGCTTTCTCGTAGTCCTGGAGCGCGTAGCCCAGTTCGCCGAGCACCCGGCGCACGTTGCCGCGCTGGAAGAGGGCGATGAGGTGGCGGTCGTTGAGCTCGAGCGCGCGGTTGAGGTCGGCCATGGCACCCGAGAAGTTGTTGATGGCGAAGCGGGCGACGGCGCGGTTGGTCCAGAGGTCGGCATCTTCGTCGACCTGCTCGAGCGCGGCGTCGTAGTCAGCGATGGCGGCTTCGATCTGGCCCAGGGCGTGGTGGGTGAGCGCGCGGTTGATGCGCGCGGCAATGGATGAGGGATCGCGTTTCAGGGCGCGATCGAAGTCGTCCTGAGCGCCGCGAAGATCTTCGAGGGCACCGCGGGCGATGCCGCGCTCGACGAGCGCGTCGATGTCATCGGGGTTGAGCTCGACGAAGCGGGCGAGCAGAGCTTCGGCGGACTGCACATCACCGAGTTGCATGCGCTCGTCGGCCAGGGCTCGCAGCGCAGCAGGGTCGTTGCGATCGAAGTCTTCGGGGAGGTCAATGGCGTCAAGCGCGCTGAGCTCGCCGCGGCGCACGCCCTCATCGAAGCCGGCGACGATGGCGTCCATCTGGGTGCTGACAAAGGCGGTAAATGCCTCGTGGTGCTCTCGGAGTACGGCCAGCGGCGCATCGACCCGGGACTGCAGCGTGTCGAGATCGGCCTGGAGGTCGAGCTCGGTGTCAGCCGCCTCAAGGAAGGAGTTCAGCCAGGCCGCATCGGATGCTTCATCAAGCTGCGGGGTGTCTTCGGCGATCAGCGCCTGCAGCTCGGGGAAGATCGCGTCGAAGTCGCGTTCATCGGCGCTGACCAGCTCCAGGTGCATCGAAGCGGTCACAAAGGCGCGTGGTGCGCGGCGAGGCGCGGCGACAAAGAGCAACCAGGAGGCTGCGAGGACAGCGCGGGCAACGTCGTCGTTTTCGCGGGCTGCGGCAGGAAGGTCGCCGGTGCGCGAGAAGAGCTGGATGGCGGCGACCAGGGCGCGATCGCTGAGCGCGTGCTCTTGCTGGGCGGTCTCAATAAGGTGGGCGATGGCGTCAATGGGAAGCGTGGTCATCACAGAGCTCGGGAATCAGGCGCGGTAAGTGCCCCTGAAGGGGCGCGTCGGCGTATCTTTGCGCGGATCTAACCCGATGTGAGGCTCAAAACAACCATCGCTGCAGTGGTGAGGCAGACGATGGCCTTTCAAGAGGGCAGCGCCCAGGTCCAGATCGAGGTCAGGGCGAGGGTCAGCAGCAAGACCAGCGAGATGAGCAGGCGAACCAGAGAAGTTGTTGCCATGGGGACCTCCAACGTCAACAGGGGCGACGCGCCGGGCGGGTTTCACCACGATGGGGACAGGGTGTGGCGAGGCCCGGCGAGTAGAGTGGCATGAGGCGTCGTCCAGATGGCTCTTAGAAGTGGATGCGCAAGAGGGGCACGCGCACCGTTCGGGGAAGTTCTCGCTCCAGCATGTAGCGGCGTGCAGCCAGAGCGTCGGAATTGCGCTCTTCACGTACGATCAACTCCACGGCGCCTGCCGCCGTACCGACCAGGATGCCGCCTCCTGCAAAGTACGCGATGGTCCAGGGCGAATACTCCCGGCCTGAGAGCAGGTAGACGCCGGTGCCGACCAGCCCCCCGGTGACGCCGCCCAGGAAGGCGTTTCTGGCGAGCACGCCCATGTAGTTGGGCGATTCCGGCTCGGTAATGATGGTCTTTTGTGTGCTCTGCTGAGTTCCCTCGTCAGGCGTGGTCTGGCTTTCGCGTTCTTCGATGACGCGATCTTCGACCGGCTGGATCTGTGCTTCAGAGGTTGTATCGGTTTTGGCCGGCTCGGCGGCGCGTGCATGTGCGGAGAACGCGGTGATGGCCAGCGCTACCAGGCTCAGCATCACCAGCCATCGGGGTGCCCAGGACCATGCCATGGTGGACCTCCTTTGCTGCGTGAGAAGTCGGCGCACGGGGCGTACCGCGAACCGGTCCCCCCGAGTTGAGCCGAGATCATTATTCACACTATAAATGTAATTCCGAGGTGCCTGACACCAAAAACTCTCCCAGTCTCTGGCCGTTCGGACCCTGTTTCTGAGGGGGGCGGGAGTCCGGGGTAAGCTCCCGCAGGGCCCGATTTTTCGGGGCTATTGACCCCGATGGTAGGGCTCTTCTATGGTGTCGCCGCCGCGCGCCCTGCAAAAGGCGCTATCCGCGCATCAGGCGCATGCGGTGAAGCTATCGAATAAGGTCAATGACGCCGCGTAATGAGCGCGGCGATCACGTCAAGGGAGTTGTCATGAGCCGTAAAGTGTCCCTGATTCGCGGTGACGGGATTGGACCGGAGATCGTCGACGCGACGGTTTCGGTGATCGAGGCCCTGGGGGTCAATCTGGAGTGGGAAGAGGTGCGCGCCGGCTCCGGGGCCTATAAGGATCTGGGCACTCCTCTTCCCGAAGAGACGCTTTTGAGCATCGCCCGCAACCAGTGCGTTCTTAAGGGGCCGCTGGAGACGCCGATCGGCACCGGTTTTCGAAGCATCAACGTGGCGATCCGCAAGCATTTCGACATGTACGCCAACGTGCGCCCGGCGAAGATCTCGCCGGCGATGACCACGCGCTTCTCGGACACCAAGGTCGACATGGTGATCGTGCGTGAGAACACCGAGGGTGCCTATGCGGGCATCGAGCACGTGATCCCGCCGAACCGTGCCGCGGCCGAGACGATCATTCTGATCACGCGCTGGGCCTGTGAGCGGATCGTGCGCTACGCGTTTGAGTACGCGCGTCGCGAAGGTCGCTCCAAGGTCACGCTGGTGCACAAGGCCAACATCCTCAAGGAGTCCAACGGGCTTTTGCTGGAGGTCGGTCAGACCATCGCGCGTGAGTACGACGACATTCAGTTTGAAGACATGATCGTCGATAACTGCTGCATGCAGATGGTGGTGCGGCCGGAGCAGTTCGATGTGATCGTCACCGAGAACCTTTTCGGCGACATCCTCTCGGATCTGGCAGCCGGGCTTATCGGCGGTCTGGGTCTGACGCCGGGGGCCAATATTGGCGAAGGCGCCGCGATGTTTGAAGCGGTTCACGGTACCGCGCCCGATATCGCGGGCAAGGGGATTGCCAACCCGACCGCGCTGATGCGTTCGGCGGGCATGATGCTCGGCCACCTGGGCTACGTCTCGGAAGGGAAGTTGCTTGAGAAAGCGATCACCAAGGCCCTGGCCAGCCCCTCCACGCGCACCGGCGACCTGGGCGGAACGGCGAACACCAAGACCTACACCCAGGCGCTGATCTCGGCGATTCAGGAAGGCTAAGGCCTTTCGCCGGACGGCGTCGATGATGCGATGCCGCCCGTTAAGGTCGCGTCAGTGATGCGGCGCTGAGTATGAAGGTCGCATCTGTGACGCGGCTTTTGAAGGTTGTAAAAAACGCCCACCCGGAGCTCCGGGTGGGCGTTTTTTATGGCGCCAATTCTCATCGTACGGTGACCGTGGGTCATTTAGAAAGTGACCGTGGGTCGGTAGCAGAGGTGACCGTAGGTCGGTCGAAAAAGTGACCGTGGGTCAGTCGCAGAGGTGACCGTGGGTCAGTCGCAGAGGTGACCGTGGGTCGGTCGAAAAGATGACCGTGGGTCGGTCGAAAAGATGACCGTGGGTCGGTAGCAGAGGTGACCGTGGGTCGGTAGCAGAGGTGACCGTGGGTCGGTAGCAGAGGTGACCGTGGGTCGGTCGAAAAAGTGACCGTGGGTCATTTAGAAAGTGACCGTGGGTCGGTTGCAGAGGTGACCGTAGGTCGGTCGAAAAGATGACCGTGGGTCGGTCGCAGAGGTGACCGTGGGTCATTTAGAAAGTGACCGTGGGTCAGTCGCAGAGGTGACCGTGGGTCAATCTTATCCCAACACTTTCAAGAACTTGCGGATCACAGTCTGCTGGCCTACAGCAGGGAAGTCGACGGTCAGGCGCGCCTTATCGCCGGAGCCTGAGACGCTCACGACCTCGCCAATGCCAAAGCGGGAGTGGCTGACGGTGACGCCGATGAGCTGGTCGTCGCCAGCCGGAGTGTGAGTGACGTCCCACTCCTGCGGGCTCTGCGAGAAGTTCGACTCCCAGTCCGGAGTATCCTGGGCCAAATGCTCGTCGGAGCTCGGGGCCTGGTTGAAGTCGTAGAGCGCCCCACCCTGGGAGGGCATCTGAGGCTCGGGGAACTCGCCGTGAGGGGCTCCCAGGCGCTTTCGGCGATCGCGGGCGTAGTCGAGTTCTTTTGCCGCGCTGCGCGGATCGATGATCAGCCGACTCGGATCGATATCGAGCAAAAAGCGGCTGGGTTCGGTGTCTTTGAACTGCCCGTAGACCCGTCGTCGGCGCGCGTTGGTCATATACAGGCGATCTTCGGCGCGGGTGATGGCGACGTAGGCCAGGCGCCGTTCTTCGGCGAGCTCTTCGGAGTCGCCGGGATCGCGCAGGCTGGGGAAGGTCTCTTCTTCGAGGCCGGCGACAAAGACCGTGGGGAACTCCAGGCCCTTGGAGCCGTGGATGGTCATCATGGTGACCGCCTGACCGGGGCCGTTGTCGCCATCGGTGGATTGGACCAGCGCGGAGCGGTCTAAGAAGGCGCGCAGGCGCAGGGAGGCCGGGGCGGTGGTCAGCAGATCATCGAGATCGTCGGGCATCGCTTCCTGCACCGAGGCGATGAGCGCCTCGCTGTTCGGGTCCTGCTCGAACTCCTCAATCGCGCTCAGGAGCTCGCCGACGTTTCGGGTGCGATCTTCGGCGCTCTCGGAGTCGGTGCGCTCGAGGTGCTCGAAGTAGGAGATGCGCTCAATGAGGCGCTCGAGTACCGGGGTGAGCTCCTCGTAGTGCAGAAGATCGTCGCGGGTGGCCTCCAGGATCTTCCAGAACTCGTCGATGCCCCGGCGCGAGACGCCGCTGAGCTCCTCGACGGTCTCAATGAGCAGGCGCTCGGTGGGGTTGGAGGGGCGAGGGCGGCGCGCGGCGAAGAGGTCGTTCTGGGCAGGGCGATCTTCGAGCGTGAGGAGAAGTGCGCCCTGCAGGCTCTCGACGCCGGGCACCGATGTGGCCGCGGTCAACTTCTCCAGCGTGGTCTTTCCGATGCCGCGGCGGGGGGTGTTGATCACACGCGCGGTGGCCACATCGTCACGCGGGTTGAGCGCGCAGCGCAAATACGCCAGCAGATCTTTGATCTCCTCGCGGGCGTAAAAACTTAAGCCCCCGATGATGCGGTAGGGCACGCCCCACTGGCGGAGCTGTTCTTCAAAGAGGCGCCCCTGGGCGTTGGTGCGATAGAAGATTGCGACGTCGTCGAAGTTGCCGCCCTGGCGGGCCATATCGAAGATCGTCTCGGCCACATAGGCGGCCTCCTCACGATCGTCGGCGCCGGTAAATGCCACGATGGGTTCGCCGCCCTGGCGCTCCGTCCAGAGCTTTTTGGCGTGACGGCGATCGTTGCGGGCGATGACGTCGTTGGCGGCCTCCAGGATCACAGATGTGGAGCGGTAGTTCTGCTCAAGTTTGACGCGGGCAGCGGCCTCGTTGGCGTCTTCAAAGCCTAAGATGTTGGCCACGGTGGCACCGCGCCAGCGGTAGATGGCCTGATCGTCGTCGCCGACCACCGTGAGGTTGTTGTGGGCCAGGGTCAGGTGATCGAGCAGCTCGTACTGAGCGGGGTTGGTATCCTGGAATTCGTCGACGAGCACGTGTTGCCAGCGTTGGCTGTACTGCTTTGCGAGATCGGGATGTTCGCGAAAGAGCACGAGCACACCCAGGATAAGATCTCCAAAATCAACGGCGCCGGCCTGTGTGAGGGCGCGCTGGTAGTTGGCATAGAGCTCGGCGTCGGCCTCGGCGCGGGCGTCGTGGGCGTTCTCGTGAGCCTGGGAGGGCGTCCAGCCGCGGTTTTTGCAGGCGTCGATGTAGCTCTGGAGGCGGCGCACATCGGCGCGGGCTCGCTCATCGCCGGCCTCATCGAGGATGCGGGTGATCAGCCGGCGCTGGTCGGCGTCGTCGTAGATCGAGAAGTTCCACTCCAGGCCTGCGGCCGGCGCATGGCGACGCAGGATGCGTGCGCCCAGGCTGTGGAAGGTGCTGATGGTGACCTGGCCTGCCTGACCGTGGCCGTCGAGGAGCTGGTCGACGCGCTCGCGCATCTCCTGGGCGGCCTTGTTGGTAAAGGTCATCGCCACGATCTGATGAGGGGCGACGCCCTGCTCAGCGATCAAAAAGGCGATGCGGTGGGTGAGCACGCGGGTCTTGCCGCTGCCGGCGCCGGCGAGCACCAGGAGGGGCCCGGCCGGGTGGGTGACGGCCTGGCGCTGATCGGAATTGAGGTGTTGGAGCCAGTCCTGAGTCATTGTCATCACATGCAAAAGAACTTCGGAGCTGCAAATTTGTTCCGTTGGTGTTATGACCTCTGGTCTGAGGATTGGCAAGGCGCGCGGGAATGCAACGCCGCGGCGCTTATGTTTACCCGGGGGAAAGCTCCCCACTGCAGCGCTCGCGGCGAGTTGTCGTCGGCGGACGCCCCACGTAAACTTGAGTCTGGTCGTCGACAATCACCTGCCTTCGTGGCGGGCGGTGTGCTCACGACCACGGACGCGGCGAGCGCCTTTGAGGCGACACGTGCCGCGATTTTTTTCGCCCGCAACCCCGGCCCGCTCCCCGATGGAGTGCGGCGGGGCGGGCGTGCAACCGAGGTGCCCCCCATGGCTGTCGAAGAGCTGACTGAGCGCGACGAGCTGCGAGAGTTTCTGGTCCAGGATCGACTGGCGAATGCCTACCTTCTGGGAAACCTCGATCCTTCTTATTTTCAGTTCTGCCGCTGGTACGGCTCGCGCGATGAGCGTGGCGAGATCGCCAATCTCATGCTGGTCTACCGGGGCTTGAGTCTTCCGGTGGTCTTTACCAGCGGGCGTGGCGAGGATCTGCCGGACTTTCTCAAAGCCTGCTATGAGGTGGTGCCGGAGCGCTTTCATTTTCATGTGCTTGAGACGCAGATGGCCGATCTGAATTCGACCTTCGAGGTGGGACAGGCCGAGGCGATGATTCGCATGGGGCTTGAGCGTCGGCATTTTGAGCCGGGGGTCCGCGATGAGCGTGTGGAGCGGCTCGGGCATCGCGATACTGCCCAGATCATGGCGCTTTATGAGCACTATCCGGACAACTTTTTTGAGCCCTACCAGCTGGAGACAGGGCTTTATTTCGGGATTCGCGATGAAGAGGGGGATCTGGTGAGTATTGCCGGGGTGCATGTGGTCAGTGAGGCGCATGATATCGCGGTGATCGGTAACCTGGTGACGCACTCCGGACGGCGCGGTCAGGGGTTGGCGACGGCGTGCACCGCGCGATTGCTGGAGGAACTCTTTGAACGGGTCTCCCTGGTGGCGCTCAACGTGCAGGTGGAGAACGCCCCGGCGATTCGCATGTATGAGAACTTCGGGTTTCGGGCCAATAACCGCTTCTATGAGGGGCGGTGGTCGAAAGCGGCGGAGCGAGCCGGCGCGTAAGAGGCGTCCGGAACACCGCGGTCTGGTTCATGTAAAAAGCCACCTCTCGTAATGTGAGAGGTGGCTTTTTTTGTGAACAACGCGCTTTCGAGCCGGCGGTCTATTCGAGGGCCGAAAACATGCCGGGGCGTGAGGCATGCTGGCGTCGCTCTTCGCGCTCCTGATCTTCTTTGCATTCGATGCAGAGCTCGGCCATCGGACGCGCCCGCAGGCGAGGCTTGCCGATGGGGTCGCCACATTCATCGCAGTAGCCATACTCGCCGGTGTCCAGGCGGAAGATGGCGTCGTTGACCTTGGTGAGGAGGATGCGCTCGCGGTCCTGGAGGCGGAGCTCGGTGGCGTTTCCCTGCTCGTCGGTAGACTCGTCGATGGAGTCGCGAGGCTCGCGGTCGTTGTCGCGCAGCTCGTTGCGGGTGAGGTTGTTGCTGCGTACCAGGTCCTGGCGTTGGGCCTGGAGCGCAAGGCGCATCTCTTCGAGGAACTCGTCGGAGTAGTCGTCGTTCTGGCTCATGGTGACCTCGTCGTTACGTCGTTGGGGCGGCGCGATGTGTGACGGCCGTCCAGCTCAGGCCGAATATAGGCAGCAGACCTTGCGAGCGTACTGCAAAGATGCTTCGGAGCCCAGCGACGGGTGTGGCCGAGGGAGGAAGTTGAAGCCGGCGTCGAATCATGCCACGATGCCCGCGTTTGAGGGCTGCCGTCTGCTCGGTTGTCCCGCGATGAACCTGATTTCGATGAGGGCTGGCATGCCGATGCGTGTGCTACAGATAGGACTGGTTGCGTTGGTGATGATGAGCGGCGCCTGCGCGTCGACGACGCTGGTGGAGTCGCAGCCGGCCGGGGCCACGCTGATCCTTGATGAAGAGCGCTACGCCGGTCAGACGCCGGTACAGATTCGCGATCTGCCCTGGGTATTCAGCTCACGAACCCATCAGCTCTCGATGGAGGGGTATCACCCGCGGGTGGTGGAGTTGAAGGCGACGGCCAACGCCAAGAGCTGGGTGACGTGTGTATGCACCCTGGGGATGATGTGGCCGCTGGTCTTTTTTGGTCGTTATCCCTCAGACGTGGTGGTACGGCTTAGCCCGATCGAAGCGCCGGCGCGTGCAGCGTTTACGCCGGAGCCTTCGGTTAATTTTCCGCTCTAACTCTTCTCACTGGCTTTCTCCGCCGGTACGCCGCAGCCGATGCGGCGCTTTCAGTGCGCTCGATCCTTTTGAAAAGATTGAGGGTTTCTGATAGCACTCTTCTGGCCTGTAACGGGCTCCCTCCTGCATTCTCCCTCCTGCTGCACTCCTCTTCGCAGCCCCCCTGCACGCGGAAGTTCTATGATCACGATCTCGAAGCGATTGACGTACCTGACGATTGCGCTGGCGCTTGTGGCGCTCTCACCGGCCTGCTCCGATCCCGATGGCGAAGGCCTGCTTCCCGATAGCGATGTGGAGCTTCCCGACGCAGGTGATGCGGGCGATGTCGATGCGGATGAGCCCGATGTCGAAGAGCCGGACGTGGACGATTCAGACGTAGAGCCCGATGTGGAGCCGGATACCGGTGAGGTTGGTTATTGCGACCCGCAGGGAGAGGGCTGGGAGCGCGATTCCGACCAGGACGGGCTTTCCGACTGTGAGGAGCGGGAGCTGTGCACCGATGAGTTCGATCACGACAGCGACGGCGACACGCTCAGCGACCTGGAGGAGCTGCAGCTGGGAACCGATCCCTGCTCGGGCGACAGTGACGGCGATGGGGTCAGCGATGATGAGGAGGAGTTGCTGGAGCTCGATCCTCTTAACGCGTGCACCTTCCTGCCGCAGTATTATCCCGAGCCGACAGCGTGCTCCGACGGTGATCTCTGGGTGGTCAGTGCCTGCGATGAGCCGGCCAGCGAGCCGACTGAGTTCTTTGTCAACGGGGTGGGGAACTGGGGGCTTGGGCTTCCGCCGGCCTACTCGAACTACACCAATCTGACGATCGCCGGTGCCAGCGTGGAAAACCGCCATGCCGCTGCGGTGTACGATGACCCGGCCAATGAGATTGCCGGCTTTGTGCTGGCGCAGGCCCCCGATGGCATCAGCTCGGCGGTGCAGGCGGTACAGTCCAAGCGTCAGCTCTTGAGCGGGGTGGGGAACCTCGTTCAGGAGGTGATCGGCGGGGAGTTTGATACCCATGATTATCACCGCGCAGCGGTGAGCCGTTATCTGATCCGTTCGCCTCAACTGCGCTCGGCGCGGGCGATGCGCGACGCGCTCCTGGTGGCGGCAGCGCCCTTTGGCAGCGCGGACATCAGCGGCCTTCCGGCGACCAGCGGTAATACCTACACCGACTACCGCGTCTATCTGACGACGGTGCTTCGCGATGGCCAGCTCATCACGCTGGTGGCGCTGGCGCCGGCCGAGAAATACGAGACGCAGGATAAGACGAAGTTCCGCATGGATGACTTGACCAATACCACCGCGTTGGCCACGGCGACGGCGGCCGATGTGCTGCGTTGCACGCGTTTTCCGCCAGCTGACGAAATCCCGCAGGTGGAGTTTCTGTGGGTGCTCGACCAGTCGGGCTCGATGAGTGATGACTTCGATCGCGTGCGGGACGTGGCCGAGGGCTTCTTTGCGGAGCTTCGCAACACGCCGCTCGATTACCGCCTGGGTGTGACCAACATGTGGGATGGTGGCGAAGGCAAGTTGCGCAGCCCTCCGGCATGGCACCGCGACCAGGCCAGTTTCCTCAATGAGATCGAGGAGTGGGTTGTGGACTGTCAGGGCTGCTCCGGGAGTTTCGGCGGCTCGGAGTACGGCATTCAGAACGCGCGCGGCGCGCTGGAGTATATGAGCAGCAACCTGGCGCCGGCGGAGGAACGCATTCGCCCCAATGCCGAGGTGGTCACCGTATTGATGAGCGATGAGGAGGCGGAGACCTTCCAGCGTACCAGCCTGGGCTCGCCGCAGGGCCAGGCGCTTTTGAGTGACTTCATTGGTTACTTCACCGGGCGCACCACGATCTTCTCGATTGTGACCAATGCTGGCGAGGCCTACCGCCAGGTGGCGACCGCTACCGGTGGCAACTACTATTCGCTGGAGTCACCGAATATCGAGGAGTCGATCAACGACATCATCATCGCCGCGACGGGGCAGGCAGCGAACTACGTGCTCTCGGATGTGCCGCTCTCAAGCTCGTTGCGCGTCTTTAAGGACGGGCAGTGGGTGCCGCGCAGCCGTATTAACGGGTTTGATTATTTCGCAGCGACCAACTCCATCGCCTTCTTTGGCGACTTCCGTCCCAGCGATGATGATCCGGAGGATGCGCCGATCAACTACGTGTCGGTCTCCTACCGTCACTTCCAGGTGAACACCAAGCCCGGGAGCGCCGGCGCGCAGTGATGCGTTGAACTTCAGTTGAAGCACCAAAAAAGCGGCCCCGATTTCGGGGCCGCTTTTTTGGTGGGACATGCGTTGCGCGTTCGCCTCAGATCTCGGCATCCGGGGGGATGATGTCCGCGGCGTTAAAGAGGGCGCTGGCGAAGGCATCGCGTGCGATGGTGGCTCGGGCGATGGGGCCGGTGAACCAGGCCTGCGCCAGCGCTCGGAGATGGGCTTCGTCATCGCCGGGGGCGAATTGCTGGAGCAGGTGTGCGAGTCCACGACAGCCCCAGTCGTCGGCGGAGGCGAAGGCCGCGGGGTCGTCGAAGCTGGCGATGAGCTGGCGCACCGCATCGTCGGGATGAGAGGCGAAGGGGGCGATGAGCTCGCGGGCTGTTCGTGGCTCAAGCTCGCCGAGTTCGGTGGCCTGGCGAATCTCAATGAGCGTGTGCACAAGGGCCACGCGCTCTTCGATGGAGGCGGCGTGGTCCGGGGCGAAACGCTCCAGACCGCGGGCGATATGCTCGGGGCTTAAGCGGTCTTCGACCGCGGCGCTCAGCGGAAGTCCGCTGATGCCGGGGGAGGCCAGGCCGCGATCGAGGAGCGATTCATGCTGGCCGACTTCGACGAGGAGGTCGGGGAGGTTGTCGTCTTCGCCCAGGGCGAGCTGGAAGGCGAGCTCGGCGGGGTAGCGATCGATGAGCGTGGCGGAGTCGAGGAGAAGTTCGTCGTCTTCGAGCTCTTCGCTCTCCCAGGCCAGCAGCGCAGCGCTGGTGGCCAGGGCCGCGGCCATATCGAAGCCATCGCGATCACGCACCGTGCGCATCACCGCCAGGGTGTGAACCCAGGAGGTCAGGCCGTAGCAGCTTAAGAAGTCTGCCACGGCGCGGTCGTCGCCCAGCCAGGTGCGCTCCAGCTCGCCGAGCATCAGCTGGCGAGCGAAGCGATGAGGGGCGAGCGAAGCGAGCGCGCCGTCGATGGCGGCGCGCTGCTCCAGGCTGAGCTCGTCATGGAGCTCCTGGCGCCATTCGGCGATGGCGTCGAAGAGCTCCGGGGCGTGGGCGAGCGCGCAGGCTCGGGCCACGGTGATGAGCTCCTCGGCGGAGGCGATCTCTTCGAGGGCTTCCATGAGCTCTTCGGGGTCGACGGCCGCGAGCAGGGAGGCCGCGGCCAGGCCGGTATCACTCTCGTCGATGAGCTCGACGAGTGAATCGTGGTACCAGTCCGCACCGGCCAGAAAGAGAGCGCGGGCGACTCCGGGGGCCAGGGATTCATCGGCCAGCGCGGCGTCGATGGCGTCTTCGTGGGCAGGATCTTCGATGGAGGCAACGACCGCCCAGATCCAGGCCGGGGTGTCGGAGGAATGGGCCTTGAGGGCCGTCAGGGCTTTGCCGCAGGCGTCGCGCAGTGGCGTGTGGGTCAGAAGCAGCGCGGCGAGCACCGGGCCGTCCTGCGGGCTCTCAAGGAGCGCGGTGAGCTCCTCGGAGGAGAGTTGTGGCGTGTGGCCCTGGATTAGCCGGGAGAAGATCGGGGAAAGGGCGTCCGACATGGAGCCTCCGCAGGTCATAAAATAAGGAGAGGTAAGTGGCGAGCGCCGCGCTCGCCACGCGCTTTCTCTGCCTTTCGCGCCGAGGCTTGTCAAAGGGCGGCGGCAGTCAGGAGGGCGGGAGCAGGTGACACGCGTCAAGAAAAGCCAAAGCGCCCTGTCATCCCGACAGGGCGCTTTGACCGAAAGGAGGTGCCATGCGTTAGAGCCGCATCGCCTGAGATCGCGGACAGGCTGTGCCAGCTCCGACCTCGTTGCCGAGGTAATTAAGTAACTGCTCAGGTGACGAAGTCATTCCAACATAGGTGAGAAAAGTTACAACTCGCTGACCACCGAGAGGGCACGGTGGGCCTCCTGGTGGGCTTGCTGGCGGGTGTCTTCCAGGGGGCCGGCCAGCCGGGGGATAACGCGAGAGTAGCGAAGGGGGTCAGGGCTTGCGGCCAGGCCTTCGAGCGTCTGGCGCCAGGCGCGGCGTGCGGCGTCGTGTTCGCCAAAGTTTTCGTAGATGCGGGCCGCGCCCCAGGCGGCCACCCAGTGAAAGGGCTCTAGAAAGAGGGCCTTCTGGTAGGCTTTAAGCGCGGAGTGTCCGGCGTCGAGCTGAGCGAGCACCTGACCGAGCAGGCAGTGACCCTCGACCACAAAGGGATCGTAGCTGGTGGCGGCCTCCAGGCAGGCCATCGCCAGGCGAAGCTCCCGCTGGCGTATGTGGTCGCCGGCGGTCTCGAGAAGCCTGACGACGGTGTCGTTGAGCCCGACGTCGCTGGTCGTCTCATCAAGCCCGCTGTATTCGGGGGCGGGAGGATCGAGGAGCTCGTCGAGCGTGCTCTCGCTGAACGTCCATGCCCCCGGCTCAATGGTCTGGCCCGGTTTGGTCTCGTAGCGGCGATACAAAAAGCCTTCGCCGTGGCGGGTCGCGCGCAGGCGCGGCCCCTCGGTGTTGAGCTGCTCCACGTGGATCTGCTCGGAGGAGCCGAGCATCAGGTAGCCGTCACAGGCCAGCGCGTCGGCCAGATGTCCCACCACGGTGGCGGAGGCCCTGGGGGTGAAATAGATCAGGACGTTGCGGCATAAGATCACATCCCAGCGCATGTCCGCGCGACGCGAGCGCGGCGCGGTGTGCAGGAGGTTGTGGTGATCGAAGCGGACGCGTTCAAGCTCGGGATGATTGATGGCGTAGGTATGCTCATCGATCGGCCGCAGGAAGGTGTCGCGGCGCGCCTCATCGAGCCGGCGCAGACTCCAGGTGCCATAGTGGCCACGGCGCGCCACGCTCAAGAACTCGGTGTTGACGTCGGTACCGAGGACGTCGGCCGGGATGTTCTCTTCGCTGGCGATCATGGCCACGGTGTAGGCCTCCTCGCCGGTGGAGACGCCGGCACACCAGATCTGAAGGGGGCGCTCCAGGGTGGCCGATGCGCCGAGGTTGCGCAGGATCGAGCGCAGGGCGAGGAGCTGGGGCTCATCGCGCCAGAAGGCCGTCAGCCCGTTGGTGATCAGATTGACCAGGCGCTGGGGTTCGGCCGCCGTTGAGGAGAGGTCCTGGAGGGCCTCGACGTAGGTGAGTGGATCGTCGTAGCCGAGCGCCTCGGCGCGCCGCGCAAAGGTGTCGGCGATGCGCGTGGGCGCAGCTCCGCGCAGGGCAAAGCCGGTCCAGCGCTCAAAGAGCACGCAGGCCTGCGTGATGACCTGGCGCCGTTGGTAGCGACCCTGGTTCATCGTGACTCCCGATGTTCGATGGCGTCGACTTCGCGGATGAGCGCGTCGGCGATCTGATCGAGCTCCACGACTTTGTCGACAACCCCGTGGGCGATGGCGGAGCGGGGCATTCCGTAGACCACCGAGCTGGCCTCGTCCTGGGCCAGCGTGGTGCAGCCGGTGTGGTGCAGGGCGGTGAGACCGACGGTGCCGTCGTCACCCATGCCGCTTAAAATCACGCCGATGGCCCGGGGGGCGGCATGACGCGCCAGGCTTGTGAGCAGGCGATCGCCACTGGGGCAGTGGCCACCGACGGGGGGCCCTTCTGTAACGCTGAGCTTGAGGTCGGGCTCCAGCATCAAATGGCGCTCGGTCGGCGCGATGTAGAGATGGCCGCGTTTAAGTTCCGTGCCATCGAAGGCTTCCATCACCTTGAGCGGGCTGTGGTTGTCGAGCCAGTGCGCCAGGTGGGTGGAGAAGCCGTGGGTGATGTGCTGAACGACCACAACGGCAGCCGGAAAATCGGCGGGAAGTTGGCCCACGATGCGGGCCAGCGCCTTGGGCCCCCCGGTGGAGGCCACCACCCCGACCACCGCCACCGGTCGGTTGGCAGCGGCAGTATCGGGGCCTTTTGTCACGCGCCGAGGCCCCTCGACACGCTGGCGCTTTCGACCGCGCACATGGCGGACCACCGGAATCTGGGAGAGCAGCCGAATCTTGCGCAGAAGGGCCTCGCGCTCCTCTTCCGGAAAGGGCAGGCGCTGCGGCTTGGGCATCAGGTCGAGCGCCCCGGCTGAGAGCGCTTTAAAGGAGAGGTCGACCCCGCCGCGGTGAGGATCGGCGGTGACCACGAGGATCGGCGTCGGGCAGCGCGCCATGATCGCCTCGGTGGCCGCCAGCCCGTCCTGGCGCGGCATGTGGATGTCCATCAGCACAAGATCGGGACGATGCTCCTCGCAGAGGTTGACCACATCGACGCCGTTATCGGTCATGGCCACGATCTCGATGCCCGGCTCGGCCCGGAGCGCGTCGACCAGGACCTCGGCGAAGATCGCGCTGTCTTCTGCGATGACGATGCGTAAGCTCATGAAAACTCTTGGGGGATTGGATGAGGCGGCAAAGCGCGTGGTGCGATGCGCGGGCGCAACGCCGCGCTAAAAGACGTGTAACTATACCCGCTCATTCCGCCCACGTGAATCACTAAGCCGGGGCAGGTGTCGGCCTCACCGATCCATCGAAGGGTGGGGCGGGGGCTGGCGTGTTGCAGGGGTTCGGGCGCGTTGCGGGGCCACCCCTTCGGGTTGGATGACAGGGCCGGGGTGCTGGCGTATCATTCGGGCTTCTTCGGGCCTCGGTGTGCCGGAGGACAACGGTGGTTGTCGACTCGATAAGAGATCGTTAGATTGCGCCGCCTCTGGCCCCCGCCCCCCGTGGGCGCGGGCAATGGATTTCCCCCGATGGATCTCGTTTATGGCTGACAGTCAACGCTTGCGCTCGGTGCCCGAAGGCATTCAGCTGATCTCGGAGGTGGCCGCCGAGCTCGCCAGGCGCGACGAGGCCCCGGTGACCGTGCTGGGCGTGACGACCTATTTCCCGATGGACGTCGACAGCATCGCCCGGGTGCTCGAAGGTCTCGAAGAGCTCGACGGGGTCGAGCGCATCCAACTCGACAAACTTGCGGCCTACGAGATCGCCCGACCGGAGCGTTTTCTGCCCGGGCCGCTGGATATCGAGGAGCAGGCCCACCTTGAGAAAGCGCCGGCGTTTATGCGCGCAGTCGCAAGCCTGAAGCAGGATGCCGACTGGGTCAAAAAGGTCCGCGAGCAGCATGAGCTTTTGCGCATCGCGTCGGCCGCGCGCGAGCCGCGCGTCGAGCTGGGGTATCTGACCAGTCGCACCGATCTGCCCTCGGCCAAAGTTCAGAGCTTGCTCAATGACTTCGGGGCCGAAGGTTATATCGAGGTCACCGTCGATGAAGACGCTGACGCGCTCTATTATACCTTTCCGCGGCTGGACTACTCTCGCCGGCGTTTTCAGCGCAATATGGCGCTCCTGGAGAGCCTGGAGGCGGCACCGCAGTCGCGCCTCTCGATGTGGATCTTTGTGGCCCTCTTCGCCACGATTCTTCTGATTGTCATCATCTTCCTCAGGTTGTGAGGCGTCATCGTGCGTCGCCTCCGGGGAAGTTCGTCAAAACCTTAAGGTGCGGCCATGACTCGACGTTTCGACCGATGGATACGCAGCGCCCTTGTGATGGGCGCGGCCTGGATGATCGCCGGCTGCGGCGATCATGACGGAGACCCGGCACCGCAGGACGACGTGGGCGTCAGCGATGTCAGCGGCGATGGGGCCGATGTGGCGCGTGAGCCCGGGCTGGAGCTGCGCCCCGGCTCGCTGCGTCTTCTGCCCCCGCGGCCGCTGGCGTGTGAGGGGAGCAGGCAGGCGCGCTTTCCCTTTGTGATCTTCAGCCAGGAGGGACCCGCGGTCGCCGCCGGCGATGTGCTCGACGGTCAGATGATCTGGCCCAATGAGACGCTGCGCGCCGGGCAGCTGGGCCTGGATGCCGCGTATATGGCCAGGTCCGGCCCGGTCTGTGAGACCTCGCAGGAGTGCCCGGAGGGGCTCCGCTGCACCGCGGTCGAGGTGGGTGAGGGCAAGCGCTACTGCGCACTTCCCGCCACCGTGAGCTTTGCTCCCGGGAGCGTGCGGCAGGAGTGGAGCCTGGGACGGGAGGGGTCCAGAGAACTTGCGCTGAGCGTGCTTATCCAGAACACCGCCAGCCTCGATGGGCGCCTGCCCGTGGCGGTGGGCTCACTCTACGACGAGAGCGGCGCGCAGGCGATCAGTTCAAACCCGGAGCGAGCCACCGACGCGGAACTCCGTCACCGCCAGATGATTCAGGATTTCCTGATCTCGCTGGGCGGGCGTTTCACCGGTGAAACTGCCGCGGTAAGCCTGTGGTTCTACGGCGGCGATGTCGGCGCGCAGACCCGTCCGCTGACACCGAGTGAGGGGGGCGAACTCACCAACTATTTGACCCGCGATCTCGACAGCCTCACGGAGCGCCTGGCTGAGCTGCCCACGTTGATTCCGCGGGAGGCCAATGTCTATCAGGCGATTCTGCGGGTGCTCGACCGCGATCTGGGGCTTGAAGCCTATGAGGAGGCCGAGAAGGTGCTCGTCGTCTTCACCGACAGCCCCAACCAGGTTTACGATGCCCAGGCCGACGCCGAGGCGGTGCGCGCGCGCCTGGAGGCCACCGGCGTGCGTCTGATGATCGTGCACCTGGACCCGGAGCTCGACGCCTCTTTGCTGCGCGATCTTCCCAGCCAGTGGGGCGGCAACCAGGCCTGTCGCGAGGATGCGAGCTGCGCTGCACCCACCTGTGAGGATGACGCGAGCTGTCAGCCGCATGAGCGCTGCCGCCCGGCCACGATCTATGCCGAAGAAGCCGGCGGGACGGTGGAACAGACGGCCGAATCCTATTGTTTGCCCGCGCGCGACGCCGAGGGCCGGGTGGGACCGGTGCAGGAGTACGCGGAGCTGACCTGCGCCAGCGGCGGCCATTATGTGTATGCCGCCGACGTCGACGATATGGTGGCAGCCTGGAACGTGCTTGCGCCGGCCTTGCAGTCGACCTGGTCGGTGGAGGGAACCCTCCCCGAACTCGACGCGCTGCAGGGGCCGGGCTTTGGTCGCCTCAGCGGGTCGTTCTCAGCTCGTGTGGGGCCGGCACATCTTGGCGATCGCCTTCGCCCGGCGTTGCAGTCGCGCGTGAGCGCCGACAGCCGGCCGGCGATGCTCTTGCCCTGAGCGCAGAGGCCACCCCAACGTGCTGGACGACGTGGCCTTGGTGCTTAAGAACTCTGCGCGGTCGCTTCCCCCTGCGAGGGGGGAGTTCGCCTCCACTTCCTTCGTTTTCGATGTCGCCCTCAGGATCCGCCTATGTCTGCTCAAGCCTCCAGCGCCGAAATCTCCGCCGATATGATCGAGAAGTTCAGCCCGGTCGACGGCGCGCACCTGGGCACCTTTCCCATCAGCTCGCCGGCCGAAGTGAATCAAGCGGTGAAGGCCGCGCGCGAGGCGTTTGCTGCCTGGCGTGATCTCTCGCTCGACCAGCGCTTTGGCTACCTCGAGCGCCTGCGTGATATCGTCAGCGCGGATGGCGAGACGTTTGCGAAGGTGATCAGCGATGATACGGGCAAGCCCCTGCTCGACTCGTTGCTCACCGAGCTGATGGCGATCCCGCTTTTCATTGATTATTACAAAAAAGAAGCACCCAGGGCGCTCAAGCGTCGGAAGCTCTCTCGCCAGCTCTTCTTCCCCACCAAAACCAGCTACGTCGAACACGCTCCGATGGGCGTCATCGGAGTGATCGCTCCGTGGAACTTTCCCTTTCAGCTCTCGATGATCCCGGTGCTCTCTGCGCTGATTGCCGGAAACACGGTGGTGCTCAAACCCTCGGAGGTCACCCCGCTGACGGGAGAGCTGATGCGTGAGATCTTTGAGCGCGCGGGCTTTCCCAAAGGGGTGGTCTCGGTGGTGCAGGGCGACGGCTCGACCGGGGCGGCGTTATGCAAAGCGGATATCGATAAGATCTTCTTTACGGGCTCGGTGGCCACCGGCCGAAAGGTCATGGCCGCGGCCGCCGAAAAGCCGATCCCGGTGGAGCTTGAGCTCGGCGGCAAAGACGCCATGATCGTCTGCCACGACGCCAACTTAGAGCGCGCGGCGCGCGCGGCGGTCTGGGGCGGTTTTTTGAACTGCGGCCAGATGTGCATCTCGGTGGAGCGACTCTTTGTGGTCGACGCGGTCTATGATGCGTTCCTGGAGCTTGTGCGCGCCGAGATTGAGCGGATGCGCGTGGGCGGCCCCGATGAGGGCTCGGATATGGGGCCGCTGACCTTCAGCGCGCAGATGGGGACGGTTGTGCGCCACCTCAACGATGCCCGGGAGCGCGGTGCCACCATCGCCATGGGTGGGCGCCCTATGGAGGGCCCCGGGCAGTTCTTTGAGCCTACGCTTGTGCTCGACGTCACCGAAGAGATGGAGATCTATCGCGAGGAGACCTTCGGCCCGGTGCTCCCGGTGATTCGCGTGGCGGACGAAGAAGAAGCCCTGCGCATGGCCAACGACCACCAGTACGGCCTGACCGGCAGCGTGTGGACGCGCGACGTGTCGCGCGGGCTGGAGCTCGCCAGCCGCATGGAGTCGGGGCAATGCTCGGTCAATGATCTTGTGCAGTCGGTGGGCAACCCGGCGCTCCCCTTCGGTGGGGTCAAGCGCAGCGGTTTTGGGCGTTATCACGGTCCCGAAGGCCTCTATGCCTTCATGAACCAGAAGGCGATTATGGTCGACCGCGGCCTGCTCGATGTGGAGCCCTTCTGGTACCCCTACGCGCCTAAATACGAGGCGATGCTGGGCACCTTCCGCAACCTGATGGGGGGCAAGATGGTGGGCGCGCTGACCTACTTCTATGACATGCATAAAATCACCAAACGCCGCGGCTAGAGCAGCGACGGTGGTAAACGCAAAAAAGACCTGCCGGGGGCAGGTCTTTTTTTTATGCCATGCTCAGCGCTTGAGACGGATCTTCCACACCCGGGTGAGCGCCTCGGCCGCGATATCCGGCGTCATCTTGGAGTCGCCCACCTGGCGATCGGGGAAGATGATGGGGACCTCGACGATGCGAAAGCCCTTCTGGTGCGCGCGGTATTTGAGTTCGATCTGGAAGACGTAGCCCGAGGCCTCAATGCGGTCGAGATCGATGGTTTCGAGCACCTTGCGCCGCCAGCCCACAAAGCCGGCGGTCAGGTCGCGGATGTCCACACCGAGCACCAGGCGAGCATAGAAGCCGCCGCCGCGTGAGAGCAGCCGCCGAAAGAGGCCCCAGTCCTGTGTGGCACCACCGGCGACATAGCGCGAGCCGATGGCAACATCAAAAAGGTCGAGCTGTTTGAGCAGCTCCGGCAGATCTTCGGGGCGGTGGCTGAAGTCGGCGTCCATCTCGACGATCTTCTCAAAGCCCTCGTCCAGCGCCCACTTAAAGCCGGCGATATAGGCGCGTCCCAGCCCCTCCTTGGCGGTGCGGTGCATCACATGAATGCGTCCATCGGCCGCCGCCAGCTCCTCGGCCAGCTCCCCGGTGCCATCCGGGGAGCCATCATCGATGACCAGGATGTGCACCTCGGGGCAGCGGCTTAAGATGGCCTCGGTGATAGGCCCGATATTGCCGGCCTCGTTGTAAGTGGGGATGCAGATCAGGGTGTCGCGCGCGGGCGTCGGTGAGGCTTCAGACATCAACCAGCTCAAAGCATAAGGGAGAAAGCGGGGCCAGGCACAGGGGGCGATGCTCAGGAGATGCCGAGATCTTCGCGGGTCAGATCCAACTTCTTGAGGATGTACTCGACGCTCTTGCGGTGCACCCCGGCGATGCGCGCCGCCTTGGAGACGTTGCCACCGGTGCGCTCGAGAAGTCGGCCCCAGTACTCCTTCTCAAAATGTTCGATCAGCCGGTTTTTG
This sequence comes from Lujinxingia sediminis, assembly GCF_004005565.1. Taxonomy (NCBI): domain Bacteria; class Deltaproteobacteria; order Bradymonadales; family Lujinxingiaceae; genus Lujinxingia; species Lujinxingia sediminis. The sequence continues at coordinate 142,800 of NZ_SADD01000013.1, forward strand.
GCGTCTTTAAAAGGAAGGTTCTCCTGGAGCGCGGTTTCCACCATGGGCAGGCTGGACTCTTCGATGGCCTCCGGGACGTCGGTGGCCGAAGGTTCGCCGGCGTTGAGGTAGCGGGTCTCGATGGCATCGCCCTGGGTCAGGAGTACGGCGCGCTCAATGAAGTTTTTGAGCTCGCGGACGTTGCCCGGCCAGCGGTGGCGCTTGAGTTTTTCCATCGTCTTGTAGGCGATGTCGACGTCGTCGCGGCCGGTCATCTCGTTGGCCTGACGCAAAAAATGCTCCACCAGCAGGGGGATATCATCGGGGCGATCGCGCAGAGGCGGCAGGTTCACCCGAATCACCGCGAAGCGGTAGTAGAGGTCTTCGCGGAAGTTGCCCTCTTTGACCTCGCTTAAGAGGTTGCGATTGGTGGCGGCGACGATGCGCACGTCGGTTTTGACGCTCTGGTTGCTGCCGACCGGTTTGATCTCGCGTTTTTCCAGCGCGCGCAAAAGTTTGGGTTGCAGGTCGACGGCGAGCTCCCCGAGCTCATCGAGGAAGAGGGTGCCACCGCGGGCGGCCTCAAAGGCGCCTTTGCGCGAGCCGGTGGCACCGGTGAACGCGCCTTTAACGTGGCCGAAAAGCTCCGACTCAATCAGTTCTCGGGCGATTGCCGAGCAGTCGAGCACGATAAAGGGGCCGTCTTTGCGCGGGCTGTTCAGATGAATCGCCTCAGCGACGAGCTCCTTGCCGGTGCCCGACTCCCCTTCGATGAGCACGGTGGCGTCGGTGGGGGAGACGCGCTCAAGGATCGAGAAGATCTCGCGCATCGCGCGGCTCTTGCCCAGCATATTTCCGAAGCGGTCGCTGCCGGAGAAGCGCACCTCTACCTTTTCGTCGGTCAGATAGAACTGCAGGGTCGTGTCGCCGAGTTGAAAACGCACCCGGTCGGCCAGAAAGATGTCGACGGTGCGTAACCCCTCGACAAAGGTGCCGTTTTTGGAGCCGCGGTCGACCAGGCGGTAGCCGTTCTCATCGACGACGATCGCTGCATGCACGCGGCTCACAGCCGGGTCGTTGAGCGAGATATCGCAGTCCGGCGAGCTTCCGAGCAAAAGTTCGGCGCGTTCAAAGGCACGAGAGAGGCCCTTGTCGGGGCCTTCGATCACTTCAACGCGGAAGCGCTGCAGCTCAAGCTGCTCGGCGCCGTCGTCCAGAAAGATGGTGCGTGTTGCGTCGCTCATAGCAATAGATCCGGGAGACGTGGTATCGAAAATCGGTTCCAGAGGGCCGCTACCATAGCGAGGGGGGCGTCGCGTCACAAGCCAGCGTCGGCTCTTCTTTCGGGCGTGGGGAACTCAGCGTTCTTCATCCCAGACGACCAGGTGGGCGCAGTCCTCGCCGGGGGCGATGGTGACCTCAAAGCGCTCTTCACGACCGGCCTCCGGGTTGCGCACGGTGATGGTGTGCGGGCCGGCGCTCAAAGGATGGTTGCGAAGGGTCATATGACGCCCGGAGAGCCAGGCGCCGTCGATGGCGATCTCGTTATGAGCCGGATAGATCGCCCGGAAGTTGAGGCATCCGCGGGGGCTCTCTTCGAGGTTCAGCGCGAGCTCATCGCCCTGGATGGAGGCGGGATTGAGCTCCAGGCGAAGAGGAGTGTAGCCCGGCGCGCGAGCCTCGATGATGGCGGTACGGCCGTGGGGCAGCTGCACCTGACGGGGGCCCGGGCCCAGCGCGCGCCCGTTGAGTACGAGGTCGGCCTGCGGTGGTGAGGGGACCAGGCGCACGCGGACGCCTTTGCGCAGCGCGGCGTTGATGAGGGCGGGGCGGTTGCGGTCGTCGGCCACGTTCTTCGTCTGGGTGCCAGGGCGGGCGGCGAGCTCCGCCAGGGCGCGATTCTGCAGGCAGGAGAGGTTGAGCGAGACGATCTCGCGCTGGTGGCCGTAACTCAAGGTGTAATAGGCGGTCGAGCAGCCTTCGTAGGCCGCTGAGAGGGCCGCCACTTCGCCTTCGCCCAGGGTGAGGGTCACCGGGGCTTCGCCGAGATCTTCGCCATTAGCGCTGACCCTGGCGGCCTCAGGGGAGGTTTCCACGCGGAAGGTGCGGGGTGGTGCGGCGTCGGGTTCCAGGCGCAGGTCGCGGGCGCCCAGGACGATATGCTCGCCAGGGGCGAGTTCCACGCGCAGGTTTCGAGACAGGTGGCCGTCGAGCGAGAGCTCAACGCGGTAGTCGCCCGGCGCGAGCTTGAGCGTCTGGGGGGTGCGGCGTCCGGCGAGTTCCTCACCATCGAGTTGAATGGTCGCGCCGGGTGGGTCGCTCTCCAGGGTAAGTTCGGCCTCACTTAGAGCCGGAAGGATAAAGGCGGCCACCAGGGCAGTCAGCGCCGCGAGCGCCAGTCCCACCCACACGCCAACCCGCCGCCGCGGGGCTGGTTGGGGCAGAGCGTCGGCGGGGCCCTCACCGCTGAGGACGTGAGGCTCAGGTAAGGTCGTGGGCGTGGCGAAGGGCGCACGTGTCGCCGAAGATGCGACCGGTTCGGGCGTAAGCAGCCGCGAGGCGGTGGGGGCGTGGGCAATCTCGGCGGCTTCCTGCTCCGAGAGCTCGGTGAGCCCCCGCTTTGAGACGTCGTCACGCTCAGCGGCGGGCTCGGAGGTGGGTGAGCCGCCTTGATGTGGCACCGGCAGAAGATCGGCAGCCGGAGTGCCGGTGCCGGTGCGTAGCGCAGCATCGGACGCATCCGAGCCCAGCAGGCCGAGCTCCAGCTCCAGGGCTTCATCCAGGTTGCGCGCTTTGCGCACCGGCGGGGCGGCCTCCTCGGCGAAGATCGTCTGAAGCGCCTGAGCCAGCCCCTGGCTGGTGACGGCCTGGCCCACGGCATAGATCGCATGCTGAAGATCCACATAAAGATCTTCGATGTTCTGGTAACGCGCCTGCGGGTCGACTGCCAGCGCGCGCTCAATGATCTGATCGACCTCCCCGGGCACCTCGGGGCGCAGCACTCCGGGCGGATCAAACTCGCAGCGCCGCACAAGTTCCAGGCTCTCCAGATCGGTGCGGCCCTCAAAGGGACGTCGCCCGGTGAGCATCTCGTAGAGCACCACCCCGCAGGCGAAGATGTCGCTGCGGTGGTCGAGGGACTGACCCCGGGTCTGCTCCGGACTCATATAGCAGCATTTGCCCTGGATGCGTCCGTTGGCCGTCTGAGAGAGCCGTCCGGCAGCCCGCGCGATGCCAAAGTCAATGATCTTGATCTCGCCCTCGCGCGAGATGAGCACGTTGGAGGGGCTCACGTCGCGGTGCACGATCGCGAGCGGGCGGCCCTGCTCGTCGGTCTTGCGGTGGGCGTAGCCCAGCCCCTTGCAGATCTCGGCGGCGATGTGCAGCGCGTGCTCCACCGGAAGGTGTTCCCCACGGGCCTCCAGCCGCTTTAGAACCTCGCGCAGATCGAGGCCCTCGACGTACTCCATAGCAATAAAATATTCGCCGTCCTGCTCGCCCATATCGAAGACGGGGACGATATTGCCGTGGGTCAGCTGGACGACGATGCGACCTTCATCGAGGAATTTGGTGACAAATTCCTCTTCTTCGGCAAGATGGGGGAGGATGGTCTTGATGATGACGCGCTTCTCAAAGCCGCCGGCGCCGCGGGCGCGCGCCAGATAGATCTCACCCATGCCGCCTTTGGCCAGGCGGCGGGTAAGCTCGTAGCGACCGAGTTTTCGAAGCGTTGCGCTCATAGCAAAAGACGACCATGTCAGGTCGGGGGACTGCTCCCGAAGCGTTGCTTCGTGTATAGTCGATGCAGCGTCGAAGGTCGACGTGCTTTCAACCGGGGCGGGATCAGAACATCAACGAGGACAGGATGCTGTTTCAAGATACCATGAATCAAAAAGAGCGCGCTCCCTGGACCGCCCGCCTGGTGGCGGGCGCGCTGACCACTCGTCCCGTATCTCAGGCGTTGCTCTGGGCGCGGATGCCGCTTCTGGCGGTGGTTTCACCTTCGGTCGACGTGCTCGATGCGTCGCGTTGCGAGGTGGCGATTCCCTTCGGATGGCGAAATCGAAACATCTTCGGGACGATGTATTTTGCCGCCACCATGATGGCCGCAGAGATGACCACCGGGGGATTGGTTCTTTTTCATAACGCGCTGCGGCCCGAAAAGTTTTCGTACATCGTGCGCCATATCAGCGCGGACTTTGTCAAACCGGCAAAAAGCGCGGTGCGATTTGAGTGCGTGCAGGGCGAAGACGTGGCCGCGGCGTTTGAGCAGGCCGCGCGCACCGGCGAACGGGTGAACCGCGTGCTGGAGGTCGTCGGCCGGCGCGCCGATGGCGTGGAAACGGCTCGTGTGAAGGTCGAGTGGTCGATTCGGGCGAGCTGATGATCGTGGCGCAATCGTTGGGATGGGGGATTGTTTCGTTGGTGATCGGCGTGGCACTGGGGGCAGGGCTTGCCGTCAACATCTGGCGGGAGCGAAAGCTTTTGCGCGGTCAGAGCACGCGCTGGCTCGACGACGCCGCGCGCGAGTTGAAAGCCTCCTCAGGCGAAGTCTTGGAGGTAGCGTCGGACTCGCCGAGCGACGACCAGGAATAACACCCCGAACTTCAAGCGCTACCTGTGCGTCGCGTTTTAGTCGCGGTGGAAAAGTTTAACAATAGCGGGAGTTTACAGGGATATGAGGGATCGTCAACTGCACCACTTGTCGCATCGGATGTACCGCCGCGCGTTACGTCCGGCGAGCTATCTTCTTGTGCTCCTCGGGATCGGGCTGAGCGCCAATGGCGTTGTCGCCCAGGAGGGGCAGGAGAGCTCCGCGCTGGAGATCCAGGAGGTACCGGAGGTGCCGGCGCTCGAAGAGGTCGAGCGCCGCGACTACCCGGAGCTGGAGCAGGCCATCGATCGCGTGCTCTCCGATCCTGAACTGCAACGGGCGAAGGTGGGAGTGCATGTCGAAGATGCCCGCACCGGGGAGGTGCTCTACTCGCATCTGGCCGACGAAGCATTGAATCCGGCGAGCAACATCAAGCTGATCACCGCAGCCACAGCGCTTGATGTGCTGGGACCGCATTATACCTTCAGTACTGAGCTGGCCACCAACAGGCGCAGCGAGCGCTCCATCGACGATCTCTTCGTGATCGGTTCGGGGGAGGCCTTTTTGCTCTTCAAGGATGTGTTGGCCTGGGCCGGTGAGCTGCGGCTGCAGGGGATCGATACGATCACCGGCGACATCATCATCGACGAGTCCGCTTTTGCGGAGGGCTATCTGCCACCCGGCTATGAGACACGCGACACCGACGCCTCGTACCGATCGTCGATCGGGGCGTTGTCCGTGAACTTTAACACGGTCACGACCACCGTGACTCCGGGGGCAATGGGTGAGCCTGGAGTGGTGCGGCTGGATCCGCCTCAGGAGCATATCGAGGTGGTCAACCGCACGCGCACCGTGGGCGGCTCCCTGGCCCGTGTGCAGGTCAGCGCGGTGCCGACGGCGGAGGGCACACGCATTGAGGTGGGAGGCACCATCGGGCAGGGAGCACAGCCGGTTGCGGTGCGAAAGCGGGTGGATAATCCGGCTGAGTTTGCCGGTGCGGTGGTAGCCCGCGCCATCGAAATGGTGGGCATTACGTTTGACGGAGAGGTTCGCCCCGGGGAGGCTCCCGCACCGGAGGGGCGCGAGCGTTTGCATGTGCATAGCTCCTCGCCCTTGATCGATACGATCGCGGCGATGAACAAGTGGAGCAATAACTTCATGGCGGAGCAGGTGCTGCTGGCAACTGCCCGCGGGCAGGGGCAGCCGGCAACCTGGCCGCAGGCCATCGGCAAGGCGCGCGAATTTATGGTGCGCGCCGGTTTTGACGCCGAGGCGTTCAGTCTGCACAACGGCAGCGGGCTCTACGAGGGCAACGCGGTGAGTGCGCGCCAGTTTGTGGCACTGCTGCGTTATATGCGCGGGCATGCGTTTGGGCCGGAGTTCATCGCATCCTTGCCGATTGCCGGAGTGGACGGCTCGCTGCGCAACCGGCTGCGTGAGCCGCACGTGGCTGGAAACCTGAGGGCAAAGACCGGTACGCTTAATAATGTGACAGCGCTCAGTGGTTACGTGCAGAGCAGGTCGGGACGGCAGCTGGCGTTTTCGATCCTCATCAATGACCCGCCGCGACGCGCCTGGATCTATCGCCCGCACCAGGACCAGATCGCTCAGGCGATCGCCAACTTCGACGAGTAAGTTATGTGCCGGCTCTTTGGCTTTCGTTCGGTGATCACAAGCCAGGTTCACCGCAGCCTGATCAGCGCCGATAACGCCCTGATGCGCCAGAGTGAGCGCCACCCCGATGGTTGGGGGGTGGCGTATTACGTGGAGGGCGTGCCGCACGTGGTCAAGAGCGTCTCCTCGGCCGTCTCCGATAGCCTCTTTCAACGCGTCAGCGGTGTGGTGGCCTCCGAGACGGTTGTGGCGCACCTTCGCAAGGCGACCGTGGGTCAGCTCTCCATCCTTAACTCACACCCCTTTCAGTACGGCAGCTGGGTCTTTGCGCATAACGGTCAGATTCCCAACTTTGGCGAACATCGCGAGGCGGTGGTCGCCCGGATCTCGCCGATCTTTCGTCGTTTTGTGCTGGGGGATACCGATAGCGAGGTGATCTTTTATCTGCTGCTCTCGAAGATGGCGCAGCGCTTCGACATCCATCGCAGGGGCGCCCCGATTGGTGAGCTCAGCGCCGCGCTCCGAGAGACCGTCGCCGCGATTCACGAGGCCACAGGCTACGACTGCTACACCCGCGCCGCAGACGACGAGTTCTACTTGAGCATCCTTCTCACCAACGGTCAGGTGATGGTTGCCCACCAGGGGGGCAAGGAGCTCTTCTACAGCACGCACAAGACCTTATGCCCCGATCGCGATGACTGTCCGAGCTTTGCGCCCTGCTGTGAGGCGCGCTCGCGCTCGGGCTTTGTGAACCACTTCATCGTCTCCAGTGAGCCTCTTCAGGGCGATAATGTGTGGAAGGCGATGGAGCCCGGTCAGATCTTCGGGGTGGATTGGCGCATGCACCTCTACCAGGAAAACGCTGACGCCAGTCCGGCCCGCATGGGGGCCTGAACTGGCGTCATGTGTGATTCTTAAATGATGTCAGGGGGTTAGCGCTTCTTGCTTCGCTGGATCGCGCGCTGAAGCTCCTCATCGGAGAGGCCGGAGTGGCCCTCAACGGTGATGGATTGGCTGACGTTGGTGCGTAGATCGCGGGCCGAGACGTTGACGATGCCGTCGGTGTCGATCTCGAAGGTCACCTCGATGCGCGGGCTTCCGGCGGCGGCGGGGTTGATGCCCGTGAGGTTGAACATGCCCAGAAGCTTATTGCGGCTGGCCACCTGGTGCTCGCCCTGGAGCACGGTGACGGTGACCATGTCCTGGTTGGCCTCGGTGGTGGTGAAGACCTTGGTCTCCATGGTGGGGATCGGCGTGTTTTTCTGGATGATGGGGCTGAAGCGGTCGCCGGTGACCCGAATCCCCAGGCTGAAGGGGGTGATGTCGAGCAGGATCACCTCGCGGACCTCGCCGCCGAGGATGCCCGATTGGATGGCCGCGCCGGTGGCGACGACCTCATCCGGGTTCACGCCTTTATTGGGCTTTTTGCCAAAGATCTCTTCGACCTTCTCCTGGACAAGGGGCATGCGCGTCATGCCGCCGACGAGCAGGATGTCGTCGATCTCATTGCGATCGACGCCACCGTCTTTGAGCGCGGTCATACACGGGGACTCCAGGCGCTCGACCAGGTCGTAGCAGAGGTCGTTGAGCTGGGAGCGCGACAGGCTCAGGGAGAGGTGTCGCGGGCCGGATTCGTCGACCGCCAAAAAGGGCAGGTTGATGTTGGTTTCACTCAGCGTGGAGAGCTCGCACTTGGCGTTTTCGGCGGCCTCTTTAAGGCGCTGCAAGGCCATATTGTCTTCGCTGACATCGATGCCCGTCTCGTCCTCGAAGCGCTGCATCAAGAACTCGAGCACGGCGCGATCGAAGTCCTCACCGCCCAGGTGGTTGTCGCCGCTGGTGGAGACGACCTCGAAGACACCTCCGCGAAGCTGTACGACGGACACATCGAAGGTGCCTCCGCCCAGGTCGAAGACGACGATGTTGGCGTCGTCGCTGCGCGCAAATCCGTAGGCCAGCGCGGCAGCTGTGGGCTCGTTGATGATGCGCCGCACGGTCAGCCCGGCGATCTTACCGGCGTCTTTGGTGGCGCTGCGCTGGGCGTCGTTGAAGTAGGCCGGCACCGTGATCACCGCCTCGGTGATCTCTTCGCCAAAGTAGTCCTCGGCGGTCTGCTTCATCTTGCGCAGGATCATCGAGGAGATCTCCTGCGGGCTGTACGCCTGACCGTTGACCTCGACCCAGGCGTCGCCGTTGGTGTTCTCGACGATGGAGTAAGGCAGCGTCCTGGCGTAGCGCTTGACCATCGGTGAGTTGTTTTTGTGACCGAGGAGGCGCTTGATGTCGTAGATGGTGCGCTCAGGGTTGATGATGGCCTGGCGCTTGGCCTGCTGACCGACGAATTGTTCGTTGTCTTCGGTAAACCCGACCATGGAGGGGGTCGTGCGCGAGCCCTCACTGTTGGGCAGCACCAGCGGCTCTCCACCGTCGATGACCGCTACGCAGGAGTTGGTGGTTCCCAGGTCGATGCCAATGATTTTTCCCATGAACGACAATCCCGGCTAGACGTGTTGGCAAGGCAATGAGAGCGATGGGGAGCCGAGCTGCGCCGTGATGAGCTGGCGAGCGCGGTGGGCAGGAGCCTTAAAGCCCCCGCTCGCATACGTGGATGAGACGATAGCATCGTAGGCGTGGCGCGCTATTTTTTAAACAGGTTTTTGAAGAAGCCGCCTGCTTCGCTCTCACTCTGGGGGTGACGTCGCTCATAGAGGCGGATCTCGCGCTCGGCTTCCAGGCTTGCCGGGTTGAGCTTGTAGGCCTGCTTGAAGTGCTCGTAGGCGCGACGCTCTTTGCCACGGGCTTTGAGGATGATGCCGGCGAAGAGGTAGGCATCAGGCATGGCCTGGCGGTGGCCGGTGGCGATGGCTTTCTGGAGCTGTTCCAGAGCGCTGTCGGCCTGGGAGGCGTCGAGCTGGAAGCGAGCGTAGGCCTCAAAGGTCATGTAGAGGCCGTTGTCGGGCTCACCCTTCAGCGCACGCTGGAGGTAGGGAAGCGCCTCGTTGTAGGCGAGCTGCTTAACGAGGGGGTAGCCGGCGTTGAAGGCGTCGCGGGCTGGATCGGCCGCGGTGGGGATACCGGCGTTGTTAAGCGGCGCCGGCGTGGGGCGCCTGCTGCGGGTGGGGCTTCGGCCCAGGCGCTCCAGTTGTTCGCGTCGCCAGTCGACATCGGAGGATTCATGATCCAGGCCGGCGCCGGAGAGCGAGGAAGTTCGCTTGCGGCGCGCCCCGGAGAGCGACGCGGTGCGATCGCGCTGTGGGGTGCCCGCCCCTGGAGTGGTGCGCGCAGGGGGCGTGGGTTGGGAGGGCGTTGTCGCAGCATCGCCCAGCTGAGACTTCAGATCGGGGTGTTGCGTGGTTGGCCTGCGTCCCATGCCGATGGGCGTGGAGTGGCGTCGCAAGCGACCGGGGGTCTGCGTGCGGGGGGTGAAGCGGGCCTGGGAGTCTTCGGCCAAACCTTCGCCACCGGGGTTGAGTTGTCCGGGATGCAGGGTGCTCAGGCGCTTTCGACCCGCTCGAAGGGACTGGGCGTTTTGGGCCGAGGCCTCGCTGCCCGGGGCTGGAGCAGTGACGACGGACTGGCTCGGGGGGGGCACCGTCTGCTTGTGCTCGAGCTTCATCAATTCGGTGTAGGCATTGCGCACGCCGATGAAGATGCGCTGGGCGGTCTCTTTGATCTCGGTGGAGAGGTTGCCACCGTAGACGTCGGGATGATGCTCCTTAACCAGCACGTAGAAGCGCTCTTTGACCGCCTCGCGTCCACAGCCCTTCCACAGGCCGAAGACCTCATGAGGGCTCATGCGCTCCATGGTCGTGAGCTTCTCGCGCAACTGCACATCCAGGCTCTGCGTGCGGCCGGTCGCCGGACGAATGCCTCTTAAGTCCGGTGCGTGCGCGGATGGCGAGGAGGAGGTTCGCTTCGGACGTGAGGACACCGGGCGTGACGAGCCGGCCGATGACGCGCCGGGTGAGGCGTTGAGATGCGCATACTGGATGCGCACCGGGCGTGGCGTGGGCTCGCTTCGAAAGACCCAGAGGTCGATGTCGCGCGCAAAGAGAGCTGCTCGGAAGCCCTCGGTCACATCGCTGCCCATCAGGCTGAGCAGCTTCTCAAGCGACTTCTGGCCGTCGCAGCCTCCCATCAACTTCGCCAGGACTTTCCAGCGTAACGAGGCGCGACGTTTCTCCCAGAACTGCGTGAGCACCGGGTAGGATGCCATCATCGGCATCAGGCTCTCCATGACCTGACGTTGGGGAAGATGCGTGGTGACACCCTGAATCATCAGGGGGACCAGGGAGGTGCGGCTGCCTTCGAGGTTGGTGTCTGGTGTGAAGGTGAAGTCGCCATCGGGCCAGGCAAAGACGCTGGTCAGCGCGGTACTATCGGCCAACGCGTGATGGGCCGGCTCCAGAAAATGACCTCCCTTAAAGCCGAACTCGCGCGTTATTTTTCCCGAGCGCAGCGTGAGCCGTCCGGAGTCCTGATGCATGGAGATGCTGTACAGAAGGCGCGCAAAAGGGATGGAGCTGAGCCGTCCTTCGGAGACCCTGGGAAGGCGCACCGAGAGTTCGGTGGCGGACCCTCCGCTCTCGCGCGCCTGCTTTTGCAGCGTGCGCTGACGAGCGTTGAGCGCTTTTTGGAGCGCGTCAAAAAGTTCGTCCCAGTCACCGGGGTTGCGAGGCAGCGGTACGACCCCGGCCACACTTACGAAGGCTGCGCCCATCTGCGAGAGGGCCGGCGTGAGGCGCTCAGCGAGCACGAAAGCAGGGGTGCCGTCCTGACTTAAGACGCTGTCCAGCGCCACGAAATGGGCGCTCTGGGCGGGATCGGCCAGATCGGGGCCGATAACAACGACCTGAGCCGGCTCTTGTATCAGCTGGCGGCGGGCGTCATCCCAGCCTCTGGCCTGGCTGATACGGGCCTGTGGCGAGAGCGCCTGCGTGAGCCTCGAGACCACCGAGGCCTCAGCGCTAATGATGAGGAGGTTCTCCATAGGGGTGTTCAACTGCGCCAGAGAGACCTGCGCTGCGTCAGCGCCGGGGGGATGCGTAAGTACATGCAGAGGGTGGAATCAGCCGCCGAGCTCTTCGATCTGCTGAAGCATTTCACGGCGGGTGGCGTCGGGCACGGTCAGGCTAGCGGTTTCACGCAGGTAGGTCTTGAAGGACTCGATAGCCTGCGCGCGCTGGTTGAGCTCACGGTAGAGATAGCCCAGGCGGCGGTAGATCTCGGGGTTATTGTAGCCAAAACGGATGGCCTGCTGAAGGTGGCGGGCGCCTTGCTCGCGTTTCCCTTCGTAAATCAGGGCCATGCCGTACTGGTACTGGGCCAGGGGACGCTCTGGAGCCTTTTCGAGCGCGGCGCTGTAGTGCTCGATGGCGCCCGGGTAATTCTGTTCACGGAAGTTGGCTTCGCCCAGGGCAAACTGCGCCTCGACCATATCGGGCTTGAGCTCCAGGGCGCGCATGATGTCGACTTTGCCCGCACGGGTGGCACCGGTGCGGGCCAGAAGAAGTCCGCGCCGCACGTAGATCTCGGGGTTTTTCACGCCGTAGGTCGGATCGACGGTGGTCGCACGCTGGTACTGGGTCAGGGCCTGCGCTTCGCTCTCTTCATCCTCGAAGGTGCGTCCCATGAAGTAGTGGAACTCGCCATTGTTGGGCTGGTAGTCGAGCACGTGACCGAAGATGCGTTTGGCGGTGTTGAAGTCTTTCTCGGCCAGCGCGGTGCGGCCCACATAGAAGTAGGCTTCATGATAGCGCGGGTTGAGTTCGTAGGCTTTGTTGAAGTCTTCGCGTGCCGTCTCGTAGTTGCCGCGGTCGAAGTAGATGCGCCCGCGGATGAAGATGTACTCCTCATTGGAAGGCTCGGATTCGATGACTTTGTTGATCTCGTCGATCGCGCGATCGAATTGGCCGGCCTGACGGTAGGCATCCGCCAGATAGGCTGAGAGACGAATGTCTTCGATGCCCTCCGCGCGGGCGCGCTCCAGCAGTTCCAGGGCGCGCTCGCTCTGTGCGTCTTCGAGAAGCAGTCGCGAGAGGTTGAGGCGTGCATTCCAGAAGTTCGGGTCAAGGCGAAGGGCCTCTTCATTCCACTGGCGGGCGAGCGCTCGGCGCTCGGAGAGGCGGTAGTAGTCGGCAACCTGGGAGGCGATGGCCGCGTCGATGCCTTCGGGGCGCTCGGTGATGGCGCGGACATGCCCTTCGCCTCGGGCTACGTCGTTGTCGATGCGCCAGGCCAGCTGGGCCAGAGCAGCGTGGGCCGTCAGCAGGCTGGGGTCGATCTCGACGGCGCGCTCAAAGGCGCGGCGGGCTTCGTAGAAGGTGCCGCGCTGCATGTTGAGGCGGCCCAGGTAGAAGGGGAAGCGGGCGTCTTCGGGGAACTCTTTTTCGCCGTCTTCGAGTTTGAGGATGGCCTCGTTGTACTGCTCCAGGCCCATGTGTGAGCGCACGATGCCGAGCATCACCTCGGGGTCTTGCTGGCCAAGATTCTTGTTGGTCGTAAAGAAGTTGAGCGCTTCCTGGTACATCTCCGCGCGCTCGTACTGCTCGGCGAGCGCACGCAGGCTGTCGACGCGGGAGCTGTCGATGTTGAGGGCTTCGGTAAACATGGCGATCGACTCCTCGCTCTGCTGGCGCGCCATGTGGACCATACCCATAACGTGGTAGGACTCGCCGCGCTCCGCCGGTGAAGCCGATGCGCTGAGTTCGCTGATGATCTTGTCGAGGTGTTCGGTGGCATCGTTGAGGTCGCCGCCCTCGTAGTAGAGTTTGCCGGCGAGCAGCCGGGTGGCTACGTGATTGGGATCGGCGTTGCTGGCGCGCTCAAGCGCTTCGAGGGCCGCTGCGTTATCGTCTTTTGCTGCCAGAACCCGCGCATGCCAGTAATGAGGCGTGGCGGCGGCTTCATTGGCTTTGCTGGCCTCGTTGAGATGACGTTCCGCGTGCTCGAAGAGCGAGGTGTTGGCGGTCGTGTCGGAGGTTTCGGCACCTTCTTCTTGGGCCTCGGCGACGATGGCGTCGCCAGCCTCTACCGCGGCGGGTGCAGCGTCATCTCGGGCAGGGGAGGCTTCGCCTTCTTCTGCGCTGGCGTCGGTAGGAGCGGCCTCGTACTGGCCGTCCAGGCTGGCGAGCGCGTAGGCGACGCCGGCGCTCAGGTGAGCCCAGTAGGCGGACTCGGGGTTGGAAAATGCGGGTTCGGCGAGGGCCGCGGCAGCGTCAGCCTGGGCCAGGCGAGCCTCGTTGGCGGCCAGGGCTGCGGCAACCATCGGGTCGGCGCTTTCTGCGGCGAGCGATTCGGCCAGGGTTTCGGCGGCGGCGGCAACCGCGTCGTCCTCGTAACGGGTCAGATAGAGCGAGCGTCCCAGCAAGAGCAGGGCGGAGCTCGGCGGGGCGAGCTCGCCTTTTTGAGCGTCGGCGAAGAGCTCCTGGTAGGCGGCGTAGTTATCCTGGAGGACAAGTTCCGGATTGAGCGAGGTGATCGTGGGAGCAACCGGCGCCGGAGCCTGTTGAACCACGTCCTCCTGAGCGAAGAAGGAGGTGTAGATGCCAAAGCCAGCCGCGCCGAGCACGAGGACCGCGAGGACGGGGACACCGATGGCAGCCATTGCGCCGCGTTTTTTATCGGCGTCGACGGTTTTGGCGACGTTGGCACCGGCCGGGGCGCCGGCGCTGGCCGGGCGGTCGTCTTTGATGCCGGTGGAAGCCGGGCGAAAGGGGTCGTGACCTGCCGCGGCCTGGGGCTGCGGTCGGGAGCTGGGAGCTGCGGGTTGGCGGGGCGGTGGGGCCGAAGCAGCCGGAGCCGGGCCGCCCATCATATCGTCGCCCCAGTCGGCCTCGTTGACACCGAGGTCCTCGGCGTCGAAGGAGTCGTTCCCTACAAGTTGGCTGTCCCAGTCGTCGCCCTCGGGTTCTTCGTCGAGGAAGGAGAAGCCCTGATCGCCGCCCAGGAAGTCGTCTTCGTCGGCGGGAGCGTCGGAGAAGAGGGCGTCGTCGTCGAGCCTGGGGGCTTCAAAAAGGTCGTCGCCCTGGTCGAAGGGATCGGGGGCGTTTGCGCTGACGGGGGCGGCGAAGGGATCGTGGTTGGCCGGAGCGGCGAAGGGGTCTTCGTCTCGGGCAGCCGGAGCGGCGAAGAGGTCGTCGCTATCTTCGTCCATGCCCGGAACGGGGCCGAAGAGATCATCGCTGGGCTCGGCACCCATCGGGGCAGCGAAGAGGTCGTCGCTGTCGTCCTGATAGGTGTCCGGACTCACGGGAGCGGCGAAGAGGTCGTCGCTGGCCCTGGGTTTGGAGTTGTTCGGAGCGGCGAAGAGATCGTCGTCATCGTCGGCGTCCGCACCCATCGGAGCGGCGAAGAGATCGTCATCATCGTCGGCGTCCGCACCCATCGGAGCGGCGAAGAGGTCATCGTCGTCGGTGATCGGAGCGGCGAAGAGATCGTCGTCGGTGATCGGAGCGGCGAAGAGGTCGTCGTCGGCCGGTGTCGGAAGGTTTGCGTGGGCGGAGGTGGGCAGGTTGCTGCCCGCGGGGCTCGGAAGGTTGGCTCCGGCCGGTGCGGGGAGGTTCGAGCCAGCGGGCCTCGGCAGGTTGGCGGCCGCCACGCGGGGCAGGTCGCTGAGTTTGGGCCGGGGGAGATCGGCGGCGTCGCTCTTGGGTTTGGGAAGGTCGCCGAGTTTGGGGCGGGGTAGATCGCTGAGTTTGGGCCTAGGAAGATCAGGCACGCTGCGAGGGGTGGGGAGCGCGGGTCCGCCGGCAGAGGTCGGAAGATCTTGGACGCCGAGGCCAGCACGGGTGGTGTTGCCGGCGTCATCGGCGAAGGCGGCGACCTCCGAGATCGGCGTCCAACTCTCTTTGTCGGTCGAAACCTGCGCATCGGTGCCGAGCTTGTTGCCCTTGAGCATCAGCCGGATGGCGTTCTGGTCAAAGGGGCCGAAGACCTTACCGGTGGGGCGTTTGACGTAGTAGCGTTCCATCGCGTGTCGGGGATGCGGCCTCGCGGGGGAGGCGTCCATGTGGGATCGCCGGCTGGATGGGCGCACAGCTCGGGGCGTCTGAGGAGAGTAGTAGCGGCGGCAGGCCGATAAAGGCCCGCGGCGCGAAGTCGCTGCGCAGACTATGTTGGCGACCGGAGAGTCTGGCCTCAATGTATCGCGCGACCCCGGTCGTGGCAAGCAAAGGTGCGCGGTGCGAAAGAGGCCGGTCGGCCTTATTCGTCGCGGTCAAACGGGCTCTTGTGGAGGGTCAGACCGGTTTCTTCGAGGATCTCATCGAGGAGATCGCGGGCGTCAGCAGCGATGACGAAATGCAGGTGCCCCAGGCGGCGCTCGATGAGGTCGGGGGCTTCTTCAAGGCCTGCGAAGCGGTCCGCACTGAGGCGATCCTCGAAACTCAAGACGATGAGTTCTTCGGCAAGGTGAGCTCTGGCGGGGCGGTCGAGCTCGGCTTGCAGGCGCATCGCCTGGCCGGTGGGCAGTCCGCCGGGGCAGCGCGCGTCGAGGAAGGCGACGATCTGAGCTAAAGGGTCTTGGGAGAAGCGCGCGCGGATCTTTTCCATGTTGAGTGCGAAGAAGCGTGAGCGCGGCGATGATTCGTCTTCTACGACGTCGGTCAGGTATCCGAGCTCGACCTGGGTGACGACGTCGAGCTCATACGGGTCGGCCATGACCACCAGAGGGTCGACAAAGTAGAGGGTGCGGGCCGGTGCGCCTGTCGAACTCAGTGTGAGCGAGGGGTGAGCCTCGGCGGCGCGGCGGATGGCGTCGTGCTCGGCGGTGGTGACAAAGGCGTCCCGTGCGCCGAGACGAATGGCGCGGTGGGAGCTCTCTCGAAGATCATGTTCGAGCTGCCCGATGATCATATCGAAGCGTTCGGGATCGGGGTGGCGAAGGAGCACGCCCTGGCGATGGATCGTCAGGCGCTGGTGGACGCGCTCCCAGTCGTTGAGTTGGAAGGCGACCGCCTCAGGCACCGGCGTGTGTCCGAAGGTGTTGAGCAACTCGACGAGTGCTTTTGCACTCGCGCCCAGCGAATATCCGCGCTGCACGGACTCTGCTGCGAGCTGGAAGGTGGCGACGCGATCGGAGAGTTTGCGGCGTTCTCCGACGCGGTAGAGTTCGTGCAGAACCGAGACCGGGGCGTTGTCGAGAAAGACCATCACCTCGAAGTTAGGCTGCACAATCAGGCAGCCGCCTTGCGGGTTGGGGAGCTCCGAGCCTTCCAGTCCGAGCGCGCGGGCACCGCGTGGCGAGAGGCGGGCCACCCGCTGGTTGTCGTCGGTGCGTCCAAATTGCAAGAGGCCCGACCAGCTCAAGGTGCGCTCGAGCATCGCGTCGATAAACTGCGTGGGTTCGCACTGGCCGGCCATCTTCGAGAGGGTGCGATCGAGGTACTGGCGGTCGATCTGGGTGCAGAGTTCGGTGATCGCAGCCACCGAGGCCCACTCGCGAACCGAGGCGCGGCGCAGCACGGAGAGGACAAAGCCGCGCGCGCCGATCAGGGGTTCTCCGGTGGACTCTCGCTGGGAGAAATGCTGATCGTCGGCGCCACGCAAGGTCATCTCGGCCAGGCGCACGCTCTCCACTTCGTTCCAGTAGCGCAGGCGCTGAAGCGCCTCGCCCAGGCGGCGATCGCGCTCGGGGCCGGGCGCATGAAAATACTCCGCGAGGGCAGCGTCGCCGGTGCGGTAACGATCGCCGTCGGGCCCCAGAATGCCGAGCTCACGCCCCAGGGCAGCCAAAAAGGTCAGGTAGTCGAGCTGGTGAGGATCGTGAAGGTCGAGATCGCCTGCGACCTCGCCGAGTTGGCCGGGCATGCTGATGCCGCGGGCGGCGCGCGCCAGAGATCGACGGTTGGGCGTGCCGTCTTTATTAAGTTTGAGCGGGTCGCGGCGGATCAGCGAGGCGAGGTGCAGGAGGTTGAGCTCCAGATCGTCGACGGAGCTGATCGTGGGCTCGATGGTCACATCGTTGAAGGTGGGGACGTCGATGTTGAGCGCGTCCGGCGCGGCTTCGAGGTTGGCCAGGGTGGCCGGGGTCAGCGCCAGGTCGTGTTGCAAAAAGGATCCGCGCTCGAGCAGCACCTCGATGTCGCAGTCGTGGTCGGCGGCGGCCGGAATAGGGATAAGCAGGCCGGCGGCGATAAGCGAGGCCAGGGTGGGCTCGGATTCCCCAAACCCCCTCAGGAGCAGGTCGCGGCGGAGGTTTTCGCCGCGGCCGCGGCCGCCGCGCTCCTGGAGCAGCAAGAAGACTGCGCGTTCAAGCTCGGTGAGCGAAGCGGGATCGAGAGGTCGTTGGTCGGCGTCGTCGATCGCAGCGATCAGCGTCTCGACGCGGGGTTCGCAACGCCAGGCGCGGGCCAGAAAACGCACGCTGGCATCGGCGTAGCCTCGCTCCAGCAGGCTCCGAAACTCATCGGCGGCCAGCGGGCCGGAGGTTGATGGCCGGTCAGGTCGCATGCTCACAGAGCCTCCTGCGTGTCGGGGATAAGCTGCGGGCCGAGCACGCGGGGGAAGGTCCCCTGGGCGTGGAGGGTCTCAAGCACACCTTCGATCTCATCGGCGGGCACAAGCAGCGCCAGATCGCCGATGCGGCGAATATGCAGATCCAGGGGCTCAATCGCCCGCAGAGTCTCCTCGAGGATCGCTGCATCCTCGCAGAGCATGAGCGCGAGACCATGATTCACAACAAGCAGGTCTTGAGCCAACTTCGCATACCTCAGGCTGGGGTCGGGGGCGGAGCGCTCGCGACGGTGCGGGGCTCCGTGGACCATTCGTCCAAGAATAGGAGCAGGGCCGAAGGCGTGTCAACGTGGCTGGGCGGGCTACGTTGACACTCTTTTGTGGCGAGGGATAAGTTGGCCCTGACCGCAAAGTAAGCCCCAGAGTGCCCGAATTGACGCGGGCTTGAGGACCTTGATGGACGCAGATATTCGATTTTTTGAAGTGGGCCCGCGCGACGGGCTGCAGAATGAGTCGCGGGTGCTCTCGTGTGATGAGCGCGTGGCCATGATCGAGGGACTGGTCAAAGCCGGGGTGCGCGATGTGGAGATCGGCAGCTTTGTGCATCCGCGCTGGGTGCCGCAGATGGCGCAGACCGATGAGGTTGCCCGACAGATCCGGCGAGAGGAGGGGGTGCGTTACTGGGCGCTGGTTCCCAACCTGAAGGGGCTGGAGCGGGCGGCGGCGGCTGATGTCCGCCACGTGGCGGTGTTCATGTCGGCGACGGAGGCGCATAACCAGTCGAACCTCAACCGCTCGCTCGACGAGAGCCTGGCCGCGCTTAAACGCACCACCGAGGCAGCTGTGGCGCAGGGGATGGTCGTGCGGGCGTATATTTCGACGGTTTTTGGTTGCCCTTTTGAAGGGGATGTCGACTTTGAGCGGGTGCTCGAGATTGGCGAGGAACTTCTGGCCAATGGTGCCGAGCATCTCTCGCTGGGCGATACGATCGGTGCGGGCACCCCGCTGCAGGTTGCAGACGGGTGTGGGCAGGCAGTGGAGCGATTTGGTGTGGACCGGGTCGCGTTGCACCTGCATGACACCCAGGGGCTGGCGGTTGCCAGCGCGCTGCTTGCGTATCAGGCCGGTGTGCGACTTTTTGACGGCGCGGTGGGCGGCATGGGCGGCTGCCCTTACGCCCCGGGTGCGGCGGGAAATCTGGCCAGTGAGGATCTGGTCAACTTGATGCTCTCGATGGGCGCGCGGGTTGAGACCTCCCTGGACGGACTGTGTGAGGTCACCGACTGGCTCTCAGAGCAGGTCGGCCTGACCACCCGCTCGCGCTATTACCCTTATTGGCGGTCTCAACAGGAGCAGGACACGTGACGACGACGGAGCAGGCATTTCGAGAGCTGACGAAGGCTCATATGGGGCAGGTGTTGAGCTGCATCGCCGGCGCGGTCGAGATGGCCGGGTTGACCGGGTCAACATTGGGGCAGATGCTCGATTACCACATGCAGACCGGTGGCAAACGGTTGCGCGCGATGCTACCGCTGGCGGTGGCCGGGGCGCTGGGCAGGGAGCCCAACGCGCTGGTGGGGTTTGGGGCTGCGTGTGAATTGATCCACAACGCCACGTTGGTGCATGACGACCTTCAGGATGGTGATGAGGTGCGTCGTGGCCAGCCCACGGTTTGGAAGAAGTTCGGTCAGGCGCAGGCGATTAACCTGGGCGATGCGATGCTCTATCTGGCACCGATTTGTCTGGAGTCGGTCAAGGCATCGCCGGGCGTCCGTCAGCGCGTGCAGGCCCGGGTGTTTCGGGATGTGCTCAAAGTGATCGACGGGCAGGAGCGCGAGTTTGCGCTCCAGCAGCGTTCCACCGAGCACATCGATCAGGAGGCCTACCGCCTTATGGTGCGGGGCAAGACCAGCGGTCTTTTCGCGCTTCCGATGGCCGGTGCCGCCGAGCTCTGCGAGGCACCGGCTGAGGTGGTTGAGGCGTTGGAGGAAGCCGCGGGGCATCTGGGTGTGCTTTTTCAGATCCAGGATGACATCCTGGACCTCTACGGAGAGAAGGGGCGCGCTCAGGAGGGCAGCGATCTTCGTGAAGGGAAGATCTCGGCGCTGGTCGTGGCGTTCTGGCAGCGCGCAAATGACGCGGATCGTCGTCGTTTGATGCAGCTTTTGCGCGCCGACCGACATGCCAGCAGCGATGAAGATGTGCGCTGGGCGATTGAGGCGTTCCGGGAGCAGGGGGCACTCTCCGCGTGCCTGGCCGAGATCGATCAGCTTCGGGGACAAGCGCTTGCCAGTCCGGCTTTTTCGGCGTATCCCGATCTTCGTCGACTTCTGGAAGGTATGGCACAGATCTTCCTTGCTCCGATCGGCGACATCATGGAGTCCGTTGGCTGATCGTGACGGTCAGTCCGGGGACTCCATCTCCCACCTGCGCTCTCTGCGCGAGTTACCCCCCAGCGACGGACTGGCCCCATGAGCGACGAGAAAACCCGCAGCGGCTGCCCCTTTACTCAGGGGGACCTGGGCGGAGAAGATCTGGCCCCGGCCGGGGAACGACTGACGTATAATTCTTATCTTAAGGTGCCGCAGCTTCTGGAGCTGCAGAACTTTGAATCAAGCCCGCCGGCGCATGATGAGCTGCTCTTTATCATCATCCACCAGGCCTACGAGCTGTGGTTTAAGCTCATTCTTTTTGAGCTCGATCAGGTCGCCGAGGAGATGGAGAAGGGCGCTGTCCATGAGGCCTGGCGGCTGCTGCAGCGGGTTCTGAAGATCGAGACGTTGCTCGTGCAGCAGATCCATGTGCTGGAGACGATGACGCCGAGCGATTTTCTGAAATTTCGTCAGGCGCTAAATCCGGCCAGCGGGTTTCAGTCGATTCAGTTTCGGGAAGTTGAGTTTTTGACCGGGATCCGGGACACCTCGGTGATGCAACATATTGATCAGACCGATCACGATCATCGTCGGTTGACCGCGCGACTGTCCGAACCCTCGCTGCGCACGCGTTTCTACAAGCTGCTGCAACGGGAAGGTTTTGACGTGGTGGTGCCCGAGGAGGGCGAGGTGTTGGAAGGGGCTCGCCGCGAGCAGACGATGGCGGCGCTGGAGCCGCTCTACCGAGAGCCTAAGGAACGGTTTCATCTGTATACCCTGGCCGAGTCACTGGTGGAGCATGACCAGAATATATTGCTCTGGCGCTTTCATCACGTGCGGGTTGTGGAGCGGCTGATCGGGACGAAGCCGGGTACCGGAGGTTCAAGCGGGGTGGAGTATTTGAGCTCGACGCTGAAGAAGCGCGCCTATCCCATCTTGTGGGAAGTACGGGGACGTCTTTATGACGATGGCGTCTACGGTATGGGCTGAAACCCTGACCGGTGAAACCCTGACCGAGGGTCGATTTTTGCGGGTGTGAAATCTGACCGAGGGTCGATTTTTGCGGGTGTGAAATCTGACCGAGGGTCGATTTTTGCGGGTATGAAAATCTGACCGAGGGTCGATTTTTGCGGGTGTGAAATCTGACCGAGGGTCGATTTTTGCGGGTGTGAAATCTGACCGAGGGTCGATTTTTGCGGGTGTGAAAATCTGACCGAGGGTCGATTTTTGCGGGTATGAAATCTGACCGAGGGTCGTTGTGGTGAGGGGAGGGACGGGATCAGCGCGAGTTGAATGAGGCGATGACGTCGCTGAGCGCGCGGCGCAGTTGCTGACGCTGGGGAGCATCCGGGAGCGTGTCGAGCAGGCGCTGCATACCGCCGAGTCGTTGGTCCAGGCGTAGGTTGGGCGCGTGAGGGACGTGGATATAAGGGCGAAGGAGCACGAGGGTATCGCGAAGCCGCGGGCTATCCTGATCGATGTGGGCGAGCAGCGCTGTGCCCAGTAGGGCGAACATATTGGCGTAGGCGTGCCCGGTACGCTGAGCGTGGCGGGTGGCTTCGAGGAGTTCTTCGCGCGCGGTGTCAAAGTCGCCCAGGATAAGATTGAGTTTGACGATGCTGATGGTGCTCAGGCTGATCATCTCGCGATGTCCCATCACTCGGGCCTGCTGCTGGGCTCGGAGATAATGGGTTAATGCGGCGTCGATGTTGGTCTGAGCCTCCAGCGCCATGCCCATATAGAAGTCGAGCTGAGGGGCATAGAGTCCCAGCCCCAGGTGCTCCTGAAGGGAGATGACGTCGTTGAGGAATTCAATGGCGCGTTCGGGTTGGCCGCCCTCGATGCGAAAGAGCGCGCGGAAGATCGTGGAGAGTGCCCAGCCGTGGCGGTCGTCAAGGTCTTCGTGGAGTCTGACGGCATCGTCTGCCAGCTTGCGCGCGCCCGTGATGTCGCCGCGAAGCCAGTGGAGTTCAGCCTCCAAGAGAAGATCTTTGGCCACGCCGTAGAGATGTCCCAGGCGTTCGTGCAACTCACGGGCGCGGCGCAGGTGATCTGCGCTTCGGTCGAGGTGGGTGGAGCGCCGGAAACACAGGGCTAGCGCCAGGTTGGCGTTGGCCATGGCGAGCACGTCGCCGTAGTGTCGCGCGGCGTTCATGGCCTGGCGTGCCAGCGCTTCGCTGCGCTCCAGGCCGTCGACGATCATGCAGATCTGGGAGGCTTCGATCAGGGCCAGCGCATGAGCGCGGTGGTCACCGATGTGTCGGGCATGATCGAGCGCCTCTCCGACCAGGCTCCAGGCCTGGCGCAGCTCACCGCTGGCGTAGGCGCAGCGCGAGAGCGCGAGCGTGGCGTCGACCTCGGCGCGCGGATCGCCCTCCCGGTGCGCGGCCTGGCGCACCATTTCCAGGTCGTGCCGAGCGCGGCTGTAGCGCCCGCGAAAGCGGGCGAGGTCGGCCTGACCCAGAAGCACTCGGCGCAGCCCGGCGCGATCGTCGAGGACGACGCAGAGCTCGGAGGTTCGTTTGAGGAGCGCCTCGGCCTCGTCGAGATGGCCCTGGAGACGAACGATGTCGGCGAGGTGCTCACGGGCCTGAGCCTCGTTGGCGACGTGATGGGCGCTTTCGGCGTGTGCGATCGCCTCGCGCAGGGCATCTTCGGCCGGGCCAAATTCGCCGGCGTGGTGGTAGAGACGTCCCTGCTGCAGGCGTAGCGCGCTGAGGGAGGCATGATCGATGTGTCGTGCGCCGAGGATCTGCGGCTCAGCCCGGCGCAGCAGGCGAAGCGCCTCGTGCACTCGATGTTCGCGCTCGGCCTCGGCGGCGGCGCGTAGCCACCAGGGCAGGGCGCGTTCGCGCTGCGCGCTTCGTTCCAGGTGATCGGCGATCGCCTCGCATTGAGCGGCGTCGGGCGAGTCCTCTTCCTCGATCAGCGCGCGGGCCGCGTGGCTGTGAAATGCGCGCCAGTCGTCGATGCTCTCCACCATGCGAAGCAGCGAGGCTCGGTGGAGGGGATGAACAAAGGCGTAATGTCGGGAGTCATCCTCATCACCCTCGCGTCGGAGCAGTCCCACCTCGTGGAAGAGCTCGAGCAACGCTCCGATCTGTTGTGCGAGCCTGGGCTGGCCGTCGGCGTGAATGGCGCGCGCGAGCGTAGCCGCTTTAAAACGATCGCCAATGAGCACAACGCGATGCAGTAGCGCGCGAAGCCAGGGCTCCTGGGGATGATTGCGCAGCAAGCGCTCAGCACGCGTGATCACCAGTTGCTGAAGATCCGGTGGCACCAGAGAGGAGAGTGCAACCGAGGGGTCTTGTAGATCGAAGGTCCCGGAGCGCTCCGAGGCCTGCAACTGCTCGGTTTCGAGAAGATGACGCACTATGTGGATGAGCAGCGCGGGGTTGCCTCCGGCCAGATCGAGCAGCTCGCGTTCCAGGCCCCGGGCCAGCGGCGTGAGGCGGTGAAGGATCTCGCCCATTGTGCTCTTGGAGAGCGGTTCGAGATGATGGTGCGCCATGGGGACCGAGCCGCTATGAAGCCAGCGATCGAAATGGCGCTGCGATCGAGCGGTGAACACAAGAGCGAGCGGTCGGGGCTTTTGCGAGAGGTTCTCCAAAAGCTGATCGATCAGACGTTGACTGAGCGGATCGGCGTAGTGAATGTCCTCCAGGATCAGCAGCAGTGCGCTGCGCTCGCTGAAGCGAAAGAGGGCGTGAATCACCTGGTGAAGCGGATGAACGACTGCTGTGGCCGCGTGCGACGAGATGTTTTGCGGGGTAGCAGCGAGCGCGTTGAGGGCCTCCTTCAGGCGCAGGCCCAGGGCGGGGTCAGCGCTGCGCTGTGCGTCGGTGAGGGGCTCGAGTGCCCGGCGGAGGGCCTCCAGCGGGGCGCCGCGACGACGGCACTGACCGAAAAGGGTGTGCGCGTGTTGGGTGGCCTGCTGGCGCAGTTGCCAGGTCTCCACCAGGGTGCTTTTTCCCTGGCCAGACTCTCCGCTGATCAGGAAGAGTCCGCCATTGATCGCTGCGGATTTATACCAGCGCTCCAGCGCATCGAGCGCGGCGTGACGGCTCAGCAGTGGGAGTTGAGCGGCGCGAAGATCGAACTCGGCGAGGGCGGAGGGAGGTTTCGGCGCGTCCACACATGTGGCCGAAGCGCTCTCCGGGGAGAAGGTTTCACGCGCGCTGGTTGCAAGATCCCGCTCGGTGGGAGCGAAGGGGTTGAGTGGCAGCTCCGGCGGGCTGGGGTTGGTAGGCTCGGTGCCGGGGATCGAGTCGGAGTTTTGAAGTCCCGTCGTAGGGATGCTGCGTGCCAGGCGAGCGAGTGCAGGCTGTGAGCCCGGGGCTCGATCTTCCGGGCTCTGTCGGGCGAGAAACCAGCTCAGCGCCGAGCGCGCGTCGGCAAAACGCCCGCGCACCTCTTTGCGGGTTGCCCTTACAATGAAGCGTCCCAGGGTCGTTGCAGCGAGTGACTCCGGGAGGTCGGGCAGGGGGGCTTTCACCTGTTTGAGCAGGATGTCCATCGGGTTTGGGCCGTCGAAGGCCGGCTTTCCGATAAGCGCCTCGTAGAGCACCAGGCCCACCGCATAGACATCACCCGGTGGGCCCACAGGCTCGCCGTAAGCATGCTCCGGAGACATGTACTGTGGTGTTCCACAGACCTCGCCCTCCGCGGTCAGCGAGGGGCCCTGGTAGAGGGTTGCGCTCGGGTCACCGATGAATTTGCTCAACCCGAAGTCCAGCACCTTGATGTGCAGAGGAGCTTCGGGCGGGGTCTCGCACATGAAGATGTTTTCGGGTTTGAGATCGCGGTGCACCAGCTGGCGCTCGTGGGCCTCTTCAAGGCTTCCCAGGAGTTGTTCGAGAAGTTGGCTTCCCTGCTCAAGGTTCAGTGGCCCGCGGCGCAGCACGCGCTCGCGCAGGTTCTCCCCGATGAGCAACTCCATGGCGACGTAGAGCAAGCCGCGCGGAGTCTGACCGTAGTCAAAGAGCGTGATGGTGTGGCGATGGTGCAGGCCGCTCGCGTGAAAGACCTCGCGGCGAAAGCGCTCCACCTCACGCTCGTTATGGGCAACCTCCGGATGGAGAAACTTCAGCGCCACGTCGCGGGCGATGGCCTCCTGGCGCGCCTGGTAGACGACGCCGTAGCCACCGCGCCCGAGTTCCTTGACGATACGATAACGACCGGCGATAAGGTCCCCGATTTCGGGGAGTTGCGCTGGGACAGGGCTCAAGACGGACTCGATTCTGGGACGCTGAACGGAGGGGCAGAGGATTTCTTCTAAATTATGGCGGATCGACGGCAGCCTCACAAGCAGGCGAACCTGGCTGCGCCTCGGGCGTGTTGCGCGGCTCTATCTGCCAGAGGGGGAAAGGAAGTCACGCCGAGACCCGAGGCCAGAAAATGTACGAGATGTCTCAGATACCGCGCACGTTCCGATGCCGAGGATTGTGGAGTAGGACCTCGGCCGAGGCGTTTTCAACGGAGTCTGGCAATCCGGGGGCGATGCGCCGGGGCCGGGGGGGCACGGCAGTGCACTTCGGGCTAGGTGTGTCGGTTGGGACGTTGTCGGAGGGGGCCGAAACCGGTTGAGTTCCACACAAATGCGGGGATGCGCGCCGGGCGGGGCTGCGAGAATCGAGAAACTGTTTTGAAACAGGGCAATTTCGCTGTAGTTGTGAGTGGCTTTGAAAGGTGTATGGCAGAATTATTATCGGAGAGCGACGATGACGCGACACTCAAAACGAACGGGTCTGATGGTGGTAATGATGGCGGCGCTCGTCGCGAGCGCGGCTCCGGCCTTGGCGCAGGAGAGCGCGGCGGCTGAGGAGACACCGGGGGCGGAGGCATCCTCGGAGAGCGCCGAGTCGTCAGACGCGAGCGAAGAGGGGGAGGTCGCTCAGGCCGAGGGTGAGTCAAGCGACGAGGGCGAAGCGTCCGAAGAGGAGGGGGCGTCGGAGGAAGACGATGCCGAGGGCGAAGGCACGACGACCGAAGATGACGAAAGTCAGAGCGGGGAGGAAGGCTCCGAGGAGGCGTCTTCCGAAGAGGACGCTTCGCAAGAGGATGCTGAAGAGGAAGGTTCCGAAGAGGAAGTTGGCGAAGACGCCGATTCGAAAGAGACCACCGACGAGGGCGAAGAGGACGAGAGCGGTGAGGATGAAGGGGAAGATCCCTTCGCGGAGGCCGATCGTCTGTTGGGCTCCGAGGGGGAGGAAGATGACGATCCCTTCGATGAGCCTTTTGAGATGACGTGGGGCGGCCGGGTGGAGGCGGGCTGGTTCTTTACGGACTTCGGTCGCTTTAACGAGTATGTGCTTGAGCCTAATGGCCGCGCGGCGTTTGATGACGGGGGCGCCACCCACATCGATCTTGCGGTGGAGGCGATGTTCATCCGCGGGTTGCGACTCTCGGTGACCGGTGGGGCGAGTTTCAACTGGGGTGGCGAGCCCTCGGTGGGGGCCTGGTACATTGGTCTGGAGCCGGCCTATGCGGTGGGCGACAACACCTGGGAGATGGCGGTCGGTTTGAGCGCAATGGTCGGCTCGTTGCAGCTTGCCGTCGGTGAGGATGAGATGAACACCTCGCTTACCGTGCTGCGTCCCTTCTTTGAGGTCAGCCGGCATTTCCCTGACGCCTCCAGTGCTGTGTATCTGCGCGCGGGCTTCAACCAGTGGCATATCTACAACCCGACCTCCGATACGCTCAATCTGGAGGCAGCTGATGGCGGTGAGCTCGACTCTTTCTGGCTCAGTGATGGTGGATTTTATCTGGCCATCGGCGGGCGCTTCGGGAAGCTGACGCAGCCTGAGATCGAGTGATATCGGCATCCGACCGATTGCGCCTGGCAGCAGGAGCGTACGGTTTGGAGATCCGCACGAGGTAATGATGCGAGAGCGCCCCGCGTTGTTAACAATGGTTTTGTTACTCGCGGGGCTTCTCTGTGTGGGGGGAGGCTGCGACGCCGTGGAGGTGGCGCGCCAGTCTGTGGAGACGTGGCAGCACTCGTTGACTGCGAAAGTCTCAGAGCAGGCAGAGGCTCTCGAGCCGCTCGGCGAACTTCAGCCAGCTGAGTTGCGGAAGAGCGGGGTGGTCGACGGTGACACTCTTCGTCTGGTGGGCTTCGATAAGAGCGTGCGGGTTTTATGTCTGGACAGTGAGGAGGCGCTTCGCGGCGAAGAGCTTGAGCGGGCCGAGGCGGACTGGGAGGGGTATCAAAAGGAGCGAAAAGGTAAGGGTCGCTTTACTCGAAGCTACGGCACCTTTGTGGGGAATGAAGCAACGGCCTGGGCGCGCGAGTTCTTTGGGGGGCGGAGGGAGGTGTTTGTCGAATACGCCTCGGAGCGCCATACCCGTGACTTCTTCGGGAGGCATCTGGCACATATCTGGGTGAGAGAAGCGTCCGGAGAGTGGCTGAACTTCGGTGTGGAGGCGGTGCGCGCGGGCTGGTCGCCGTACGCCACTGAGTACGGCCATTGCGAGCCTTATCGCGGGCATTTTGAGCAGGCGCAGCGCGAGGCGCAGAAGGCCACGCGCGGCATCTGGCGTGACGGAGTACGTGGTTACGATGACTACCCGAAGCGTTTTGAGGAATGGGCCCCGCGTGCGCGTCAGATTGGGCTTTTTCGAGAGCGCCTGGGCGATCATCCGGAGGTCATTGAGCTGGGCACGGATACGGCGATGGCGCGTCTTCGGCTGAAAGTGGGTGGACGGGTCGTGGTGTTCGGGTCGGTCGATCGTTATTCCCCTCGGGGGCGGCCGCCTAAGCTCTACCTTCGTCATCGCTATCGCGAGGAGTTGATGGTTCAGGCGCCGGGGCCGGTGCGTTTTGCTGATATGACGAAGTCGGATTTTGAGCCGCGGGAGTTCGTCTATGTGGAGGGGAAAGTGGAGATGTTTCGCGGCAATCCCATGGTAGTGATTGACGCGCAGAGTTTTGTTCGGTCAGGCGATGATCCGCCTGAGCTTTCGCCGTGATCGGCGTTTCAGATATGACCCCGGGTCGTTTTTGGAATGACCCCGGGTCGTTGGCGAGATGACCGTGGGCGGTCGAGAGAGCGTGATAAAAATAGCAGTGTACCCGGGCAAATGTGATGACCCCGGGTCGATTGTGGAATGACCCCGGGTCGATTTTGGAATGACCCCGGGTCGTTGGCGAGATGACCCCGGGTCGTAGAACGTGCGCAGAAAGCCTGAGCGATAGTTCGGGGGGCGTACTTCGAGCAAGTCGGTGCGCTGAGCATGTAGAGAGTTGACGGAAGTGTGCCGGGAGGTCGGTATGGAGTTGGATGTGCGGGGAGTTAGGGTTGGGGTAACGATCGGGCTATTGATGGCGATGGGGTGCGCCGGCGCTCCGAGCGCATCTTCGTCCGGGGATCTGCAGGCGCAGACGTCGGCTGACCTCGCTTATGCCGAGCTTGCGCCGGGCATCTGGGAGGTTGCCTCCGGCAAGCGCCTGGAAGAGGCGGAGTTGCTGGCGCGGCTCATGGACGCGCGCTACGTGATCGCGGCGGAGTCTCACGATGATCCCTGGCATCATGTTGTGCAGAGCCGGATTTATCGCGGAATAAGCCAGCGAGCCGAGGGCCCGGTAGCGCTGGGGGTGGAGATGGTCGAGGCGCGTTTTCAGCGGGCGCTCGATGCCTACGTCGCCGCGGAGATCGATGAGGCGCAGATGCTTCAACGTGTGGAGTGGGAGGCGCGCTGGGGCATGGACTGGGCGATGTACGCCCCGATGTGGCGAGTGGCCCGGGAGTTTGCGCAGCCCATTATCGCTCTCAACGCCCCGCGTGAGCAGGTGCGTCGTATGGGGCGAGGAGGACTTGAGGGGCTTGCGGAGGAAGAGCGTGCCGAGCTCCCCGAATTGGATCTGAGTGACGCAAACTACCGAGCATGGCTGGGCTCGATCTTCGCCTCCCACGGTATGGGTGACGACGAGGAAGCGCTTGATCGCTTCTTCGCAGCACAGGTGCTCTGGGACGAGACGATGGCGCACAATGCTGTTCTCGCCTTGGTCGAGAATCCGGCCATCGAAGCGATGGTGCTTCTGGTCGGCCGCGGACACGCCGAGCGCGGTTTCGGGATTTCTCCGCGCATCGTGCGTCGGTTGGTCGCGCGAGGAGAAGCCGAGGCGGTTGCTGACGGCGGGGTGATCGTCGTCGTGCCGGTCAGCACTGTCGACGAGTATGGCGAGCGCATGGGTGAGTACCGCCGCCTGAACTTCCTTCAAGAAAACAACATCGCCGACTTCGTGTGGATCGAAGCCGGCGATGCAGATGACGAGCGCGAAGATTAAGCCATCAGCTCAACTCTCGCTCGACGCGTCGCTATGTTGCTGCTGGCTGGCGAGGCAGGCCGAGATGTAGCTTGCGAAGAGCGGGTGGGCCTGACCCGGACGGCTCTTAAATTCAGGGTGGGCCTGACAGCCAATGAACCAGCGCTGCTCGGGAAGTTCGATCATCTCCACGAGCACGCCGTCGGGAGAGGTGCCGCTGAAGACCAGTCCGGCTTCTTCAAGGGCGGGACGAAGCGCGTTGTTGACCTCGTAGCGGTGACGGTGACGCTCGCTGATGAGTGTGTTGCCGTAGATCCGCGCCGAGTGGCTTTCGTCTTGAAGCACGCAGTCATAGGCACCCAGGCGCATAGAGGCACCCTTGTCTTTGACGTGTTCCTGCTCGGCCATCAGGGCGATCACCGGGGCGGACGTCTGAGGGTTGAACTCGGTGCTGTTGGCATCTTTGAGTCCGGCGACGTTGCGTGCGAACTCCACTACCGCCAGCTGCATGCCCAGGCAGATGCCGAAGAACGGGATGTCATTTTCACGTGCGTAACGCACCGCGCGGATTTTGCCCTCGGTGCCGCGCTTTCCAAAGCCGCCAGGCACCAGGATACCATCGCATTCGCCGAGCAAATGCTCGGCTTCGAGCTGCTCGAGATCTTCGGAGTCGATGAACTTGAGTTTCACGCGCACTTCGTTGGCGATGCCCGCGTGAAAGAGCGCCTCGTTGAGCGACTTATAGCTGTCGGTCAGGTCGACATACTTGCCCACAATGCCCACGGTGACTTCCTGGCGAGGGTTGTGGATACGGTCGACGATTTTGCGCCATTCGGTCAGGTCGGTGCCGCGCGACCAAATGTTGAGCGCGGTGGCAAGCTCGTGGTCGATGCCTTCTTCGGCCAGGAGCACCGGGACCTCGTAGATGGACTTGGCGTCGCGGGCGGTGACCACGCGCTCGGTCGGCACATTGCAGAAGAGCGCGATCTTGCGCTTGATATCGCGCGGCAGATCGCGGTCAGAGCGGCAGACCAGAAAGTCGGGTTGGATGCCGATCTCGCGCAGCTGTTTGACCGAGTGCTGGGTCGGTTTGGTTTTGACCTCGTCGGCCGCCGGCATGTAGGGGACCAGCGTCACGTGCAAAAACACCGCATTTTCTCGCCCGAGCTCAATGCCCAGCTGGCGAATCGCCTCCAAAAAGGGAAGCGATTCAATATCGCCGACAGTCCCGCCAACCTCCACAAACATCAGATCGCAGTCTTCGGAGGCGTCGAGTACCCGGGCTTTGATCTCATCGGTGATGTGCGGGATCACCTGTACAGTCGCCCCCAGATACTCGCCGCGTCGCTCTTTGGCGATGACCGAATCGTAGACCTGTCCGGTGGTGAAGTTGTTACGCCGGGTCATGCGCGTGGATGTAAAACGCTCGTAATGCCCCAGATCCAGGTCGGTCTCCGCGCCATCGTCGGTGACAAAGACCTCTCCGTGTTGGAAGGGGTTCATCGTCCCGGGGTCGACGTTGATGTAGGGGTCGAGCTTAATGAAACTTACCCGCAGGCCGCGGTTCTCCATCAGCGCGCCCAGGCCTGCGGCGGTGATTCCTTTGCCGAGGCTGGAGAGCACGCCGCCGGTGATAAAGACAAACTTCGTGGTGCGCTGCCTGGTCATAATTACGACTCACTTCGAGGGGAGAGGAGGAGGGAGGGCGTAAGGTGGGAGACACCCGGGATTTGGGGGGGGCGTCGATGGCGCGCACTATAATGAGCAGGGGGGGGACTGGCAACCTCACCGCGGTGTCGCTGAGCGTGTGGGCGATTGCGCAGTGTTCAATAGCGCTCGTCCGCGACCGCGGCTCGTTCGCCATACGCATGCATAGCCTGGCTATACATTGCCTCGAGGCTGGCTGGGGAGCCGGGGGGCTCCTGGCGCTAGTGAATGAACCACGGAGGGGATGGGGGGATCACGTTGACCGTAGGCGGGAGTGTGACTGACGGGGGGCCTGGAGAACTCCAGTGACGTTCGTTCTGGACGAGAACGGAGGCGCAGGCTGAGCTTGAAGCGACGTGAAGATCAGATCTCTGACTGCGCGGCAAGACAGGCGCTAAAAACCTACGCGTATGCACATCGTGCGCCCGTCATTGGGCGACCGTCGGTCGCCTCAAAAATGACCGTGGGTCGCCAGACGGTGCACCATGAGAGGTCCTGCATGAAGTCACAGTCGGATCCGAGGCGCCTATGTGGCAGTCGCGCCTGAACGAAGCGGTCGCGGTGAAATTGCTTGCGACAAGAACGACGGCGCGTCACACCGGCAACTTTAAGAACTTGAAAATATGATCGTAAAAATATGACCGTGGGTCACTCCGGTGACTGACCGTGG
>NZ_SADD01000014.1 GCF_004005565.1 Lujinxingia sediminis
GATGCTTCTTTACGAGGCCATCGATCCAAACCTGATACGGGGGCGTTCGAGCGACATTCTTTGGGATTTGTGAGGTGTTAGAGAATGAGTGTTTATGCGGGTTTGAGGCTTAAGCGAACACGGATGGATAACCGTGCGGCATTCGGAATGGCCGGATGGGCACTGGATGTCCAGACTTTTTATCATGGAAACGACCGCTCATTGATTCTGCCAGACAGACCGGCCCAAGTTGGGGCCGCAAACGTCTCGAATCTCATACGAACTTTCGCAACATGGAGCGGCGAGGAAGGGCAAGTCTTGGACATGTTCGCGCTCTCTGACGGGCGCGTTGCGCTAATCACTGGGTTGGCATTCTCGCTGCGCAAAGTCTACATCATGGACACATCGGGCAATGTGGAGGAGGTCGGTGGAGACGTGGTGGGCGAGGGCGAATTCTTGGACGAGTGTTTTCTCGGGCTAAACGATTGCGGAGTTGGAGACGATTCCAGCCGGTGGAAATTTGTGGGTTCTGCGGATCTGGGGTCGGATGACGCCCTCTACTTTTTCAACAGCGGATGCATTCGAAGGCTCGATATCGATGCAGGGGTGTATGAGAAATTCGCAGGCTGTGTTGAAGATTATGAAAGCTATTTGGACGGCCTCACTATTGCTGCGTGCGACCATGGAATCTATCTGGGGGGTGGAGAGGAGATTTCTCGGGTTAATCTGGACGGCTCAACAACTGTGGTGGCTGGCCGGCCCGAACGCGGAAACGAAGACTACGACCCAGCTAGTGTCCCTGGTGCCGTGGCGACCGAGGTCTACATCAAAGATATCGGACAGATGGCCTGCGGTAGCGAAGGCAATCTCTTCTGGCTCGATGGTGTGGGCTCAATAATTGAGTTGACTCCGCAAGGAAGACTAGAAGTGGAATGGGCCAACGACGGCAATACCATTGGACTACTCCAACTCACGGCCTCCATCGAAGGGGGCCCGCTGGCCGTGGGCAGAGAGCAGGACACAGTTCGGCTCTGGAAGGCGGATGATGGCGCGCTAAACCTCATTGCTGGCAGCAAACTTCTTGATCTGGTTACACTCTCAGAAGAGGAACAAGAGCGTCGCCAACATGGCGATAATGTTCCTGCTGCCGATGCGTTTTTCAACACCCTCTATGCTTCAACACAATTCCAAGACGGCCGGATTCTGATTCAAGATACGTCCAAGAATGCGATACAAGAAGGAGATAGATATCGTGAAATCCTAAGCTCTATGCCGGGCTTGAGCACCTCGGGAATCAGGGTTATTGACCCCGATGGGAGCGTGCTGACGACCTATGACGGATCGGGGCGTCCAGAAAAAATGATTAACGTTAGAACCGGCGAGGAAGTGCTCACATTCGAGTATGACGGTTCGGGTTTTCTTAGCTCTCTGGCCAATTCTCTGGGAGAGAAAGTCACCATCTACCGTGATGATAAGGGCTGGCCAATTGCCATTGAGGGATACTTTGGCCTTAGGACTGAGATCGAGGTGAATCAAGACGGGTTCTTGACCGGTGTGACGTATGCAGATGGTTCAACACGACATTTTGAAACGAACGAAAATGGCTTAGTCACGGCTTACGAAGACGGCCGCGGACAGCGGACCGAATATCAGTTTGCTGCGGATGGGGGACTTGCTCGGGTGGATCACCCGGACGGTTCATGGAAAACACTTGAGGCCGATAGAACTTCAGTGACTATGGAAACCTCAGACGGACGAACCATGGTCTATGCTCGGGGAGATACGGGGCTTGCGGTGCGCCACACGGTGGATGGGGCAGGTCGGACATGGCAGCGAACTCGAACCATAGACGGCCTCACCACGACGCTTCGACCCGATGGTGTCGTGACCCGAACTTCCCGCTCAGACGACCCGCGATTTGGCAGGCAAGCGCGTTACACCTCAAGCAGGGAGGTCGAGCAGCCAAATGGACTTATCAATGAGATGCTCGTGGAGAGGCAGGCCGACTACAATCCGGAAGATCTTCTCGACGTGCAGCAGGCTCGCGATATCCTCACGGTGAACGACAAGACCTGGAAGAACGTCTACGAGACGTCATCGCGAACCCTAACAAAGACGAGTCCCGAAGGGCGCACTCAGACCGTAGTTTTTGATGAGTTCGGACGTGCAATTCGGACTCAGTTCGGCAATTTTGAGCCGACAACTTACGAGTATGACGGCAGTCTCAAGACCTCCGTTAAGTGGGGAGATTTCGAGACCAGCGCTACTTATAATCGACTTGGTTTCCTGACTCGACTGCAACGCCAAGACGGCGAAGGGGTGGACCTACGTCGGGATGGCATTGGACGTGTGTCGAGCTCTTCAACCGGAAACTCGAGACTTGATTTTGAGTTTGATGGGCAGGGAAATATAAGCTCGGTTGGGACGCCGAGTGCGTGGATACACAGTGAGTTTGACCCCATGAACAGAGTTTCGGTTCTAGGTTGGGCGGATGGAACCGAATTCACGTTCGATTGGGGGATGGAGTCCAGGGTCGTGGCTAGCGCGGCACCAGGACTCACACCTATCACCACAACCTATGATGAAGCCGGCCGCATTAAACAAGCAGCGAGTGGTATTAGCCGGATTGGATTTGTTTACGACCAAGAAACCGGACAAATCCTAAGCGCTACCACGAACGATGTGGCGCAAACGTTTGGCTATGTGGGTTCATTACGGACGAGTTTCACAACTGACATTGGGGTGTTGAGTGCGAGCATTGAGCGTACTTTTGATGCGGACTTCCGAGTTCGCAGCCGCAGCCTTGGAGGACACGTTGTGAACTACGAATTTGACGATGACGGTCTCCTTGTATCAGCCGGTGAATTACAACTGACGTGGGCCTCGGACGCGGCATTGCTAGAATCTACGGAGGTGGCGGGCATCACGAAGACCCTCACTCTTCAATCCAACGGGCTGCCGGAAGCGATTACCTGGCAAAGAGGGGGAACCGTGCTCTTTAAAGAAACCTTAGAATTCGACAGCGCCCTCAGAATCCGGGCCCGCAACGTGCTCGCGGGGCCCGGTGCGGGCAATTATGAGTTCGATTATGGCAATGCCGGACGCCTCGTCTCATGGTCTGAGGGAGCCGCCGTACAAGGAAGTTACACGTACGATGAACGTGGAAATCGTCTGAGCGCGGATGAAGTTCTGCAAACCTATGACGAAGCTGGTCGCATTGAGAGTGTGGGGGCAGTGAACTACAGCATGGACGCGGCGGGTCGGCTTCAGGCACGTAATGGTGGCGGTATCAATCAGATCTTTGAGTTTGATGCGTTTAACCGAATGACTCGAGTATCTGATTCCGGCGTGGATTACCACTACGCCTACGATTCGTTGGGACGATTGGTCTCCAAAACAACGAATAATATGGTCGACTTCGTATTCCTTTACGATGACTCGAACCGGCCACGGGCCCAACTCAACGCAAGTGGGGATGTAGAGACCATTTTTGTCTACGGAGAGCGCGAGTCGACCCCTGCGTATATGGTGCGAAACGACCAGACATACGTCTTTGTGACAGACTATCTGGGGAGTGTGCGGCAGGTGGTGGATGCCTCGGGGAACGTGGTTCAGGAGTTAAGCTACGACCCATGGGGGCGTGTGCAGAGCGATACAAATCCAGGCTTCCAACCTTTTGGGTTTGCCTCGGGCATTGCGGATCCAAATACCAGTCTTGTGACGTTTGGCGTGCGCCACTACGATCCGCTCTCCGGCCGTTGGATCTCTCCAGATCCGTTGGGGCCTGGGGGTAGCGTCAACCCATGGGTTTATGCTGAAAATGCACCAATCTCATTTGTTGACCCAGATGGGGAATCTCCTTTTGTTGTTATCGGATTGCTTGGGGTTACTGCAGCAATAGCCGCTCCCATTTTTATTGTTAGCGTCGGGTTGACAGCATACTCATCGGCTCCGGACGCAATCAATATTGGGAGGGAAGCTGGCGGGCGTAATGGCCCTGTGGATGCATTGAGGCACTGTACCATGAATTGCCGTATGACAAGGGCGCATGGAAACTCGGTTGCAAGGCTAGCATCATGGTATCATGAGTCACCATTGGATGTGGGCCGTGGAAACATTGGGACGCCTGACAACATTATGGACGAGGTGAATAATCAGTGTGGCCGTGATATCGCGGAGAGAATACCACCAGATCAGGCATGCCTGAATGCCTGTGAAGAGGCCCTATTGAATGGCGAACTTGACGTGCTCCCACCGGATAAGTGGAGTCACAACGGAGAAGAGAACTACGAGGAAATGAATGAAGCATGGAGCCAATGGAAAAAGGATGGCGTGCGCTCGAAGTACTATGGGCCCTGGTGGTGAGTTTTTATGAATTACGGTCTCGAACTTATTTGGGGAGGGGTGAAGACCGGGGTGAAGGCCCTCTTCCTTGGCCTTATGGTCGGCGCCGTCGTGATCGTGCTGGTGCTTTTGTCTCCGCTAGCCTGGCGCCTTGCCACGAACACAGATTTTGCTGCTGAGAGTTGGCATAGCAATGAAGGTTTGAAGTTTGATCGACGCCCACGCGAGCGCATGGCGTCAGATGTGGTGGATTGGCTCATGGAGGAGCGTCCGACGCGAGAGGAGGTATTAGAGCGACTGGGTGAACCGGAGAGGCGTTTTGAGAACGAGGAGTGGTACGGTGATTTTTCCTATTATCTAGGGGGCATCGACACCCATATGCTTACCCTTGAAATCTGGTTTAAAGATGGAAGGGTGTCACGGGCAAGAGTCCAATAGTCCCAGGAAAAACGGTATGTTGAGTGTTAAAGTTTTTCGCGATTCGTGACATTTTTCACCATATTTACTTGAACGAGCACGAGGACGTGAACTGCGTCGAGTTCCCTAACCTGCGCGTGGTGACCGGTGTCATCAACATCATTGGCGCCGGTACCGCCGTGGAGACCGTGAACTTTCCCGTGCTTCAAAAAGCGGGCGGAGTTTCTATCGATGAGGTCGATGTGGCCTCGGAGGTCTCGGTGCTGCGCGACGTTCATATGGAGAATCTACTGATCACGGAGATGCCCATGGCCGGCGGCCCCCGGATTGGCGACATTCGCATCAGCACCACCACCAGCCTGGAGACCTTCTCGGCGCCGCTGCTCGAAACCACCGGTGACGTCTACGTCGGGGCCAACGACGCGTTGCAGCCCTGGACCTGGCGAGCCTGAACGAGGCGTCTCGCCTCGCGTTCTTCCAAAACCCCGAACTTTGCCTCAGCGCAATCAATGCGCTCGTAACCCAGGTCCAGGAGGAGACGCCCTCGGTGAGCGTCGACGTCGACGCCAATAGCGGCAACGAGGGTTGCTGAGGTCATGACTGAATCCTCGCCGCCGTGTCGTGACATCGGCGGCGAGGATGGTGGTGGCAGGCGCGCGCGGCGACGCGTGTACCGACGATACGTGGATTCAGCCCGGGGGTCTTGCTAAGCATGGGGCTTGTTTCACAGCGCTCGGAACCTGCGGACGGAGGCACGTCCTGATCCGCGGTGAGTATACCCCTGGTGGCAAGACGACCGATGAGATTCACATGCTCAAACATCGCGAAGCGCCGGAGGTTGCTCGTCTT
The DNA here is from genome assembly GCF_004005565.1 of Lujinxingia sediminis. Classification (NCBI taxonomy): domain Bacteria; class Deltaproteobacteria; order Bradymonadales; family Lujinxingiaceae; genus Lujinxingia; species Lujinxingia sediminis. The sequence continues at coordinate 5,590 of NZ_SADD01000014.1, forward strand.
GGTTCAGGCTCTCGTCTTGCTCGGGATGGCGTCGTGCTACGACGGCCTACCGGACGACTACACCGCGACGGGGGAGGTGGAGTTCTATCCGAATGGCTCTGTGGTTACGTAGGAACTCTCCCAATATAATGTACGCTACCAGGGCGTCTTCTTCACTTACGAAGAACCCTACGATCACTATGAGTTTCACGTCTCCTGCTTCGACACGGGCTCGGTGGGATGGCGGCCGCCGGCAACACAAAGCGAGCTCGACGCGATGATTCGCGAGGGCGAAACAATCGCCCTGGATGAAGCCTATGGCACGATCATCGAGTGCAAGGACGGCATCAGCCCCTGCGCCACCGCGTACCGGGAGTGCGCCTACGACAGCGCCGTCGACACCGAGGGCTACAGCCGCCTGACCCGCTATTTTGTTGAGCGGGAGAAGATCATCGACCTCGACGCCGCATGGACCTTTCACGCCTCGCACGAGTTCCATATTCCGGGGTGCATGAAAGGGTATGTGGAGTTTAAGGTGAATGTTAAGTAGTGGCGGGTTGACCGTCGTATAAGAAGAACGAAGGTACAGATATGCATGCAGGACTTATGTCTGCCGGAATCTTCTATTATCGTGCCCGTGCCTTCTGTAACCTGATCGAAAATACAAGTCATTACGGACATAAGGAGCTGCAACACCTCGTGTCCGCGTTAGCCCTTTTGTACTCCGAAGCGAACCGGCTTATTCTCTGCGACGTCGACGAAGTGGACGACGAACAACAACCACCGTCAGTAAAACAGACAGAGCGGGAAGTGATCGTCAACCGCATCACGGCGGCGTTACATCAAGACTACTATCGAGTTGTCGATCCCCTCAATATTTATGAAAGCCCGGCACCTACCATGAGCCAGATTTCTGATGATTTGACGGACATCTGGCAAGAGTTAACGATTGGATTAAGGTTGTGGGAGCGGGGCAATGCCAAAGATCGGAGGCTGGCCCAATGGCACTGGGTATTCTCATTTTCGTCTTACTGGGGTCTACATGCCGTAAACGCGATAACCTACATGCATTACACGTTGGCGAGACTGCATTAATGAGTCAAAAAAACGATGGTAAAATCGCAATGGATATAAATAGACAGTAGGCCTATCCGCCCGGCGCTGAAGGGCTAGTGTGGGTAGTAAGTATCAGAATGTATCAGTTTTATATCAACAAATGACAAACACTATCTGTATTCCGGCGAGGATTGTTTTGGGTACAGGGAAATGAATTTGAGCGGTGGGATACGTGATCGTTTCAAACAAAGAGGAAGTCTCACTACGCTGACGATATGACGTTATGATGACTTTCGAGATTGAGGCTTTATATGGATTCTAGGCGCATCATTTCAGTCGGGCCGGTGGTATCTCTTCAAGAGGCGCAAGCGCTCTTGAATCAGGGTGCAAAAGAGCTTTTTGTGCTTACCCATCCCCATTCAAGGTACGGTGCTGAAGACACAATATCGTCGGACGAACTTGAAGCAATCCGCCGATCATGTAGCGCCCCAATAGGCGTTATAATAGCGCCCGGAGAATGTCTTAAATGTTCTGTTGGCCTGGCGTTAGAATTCGACGCTTCTTTCGTTTATGTGGACTGCCGATTGTTCTCTGAGGTGGAAGTTAAGTGGATTCAAGACATGGTGAGCTGCCCGGTGCGGCTGTACGGATTCTGGATTCATCACGATGAGGACCCCGAGTGGCTCAAGCAGGATCTAAGTGATTATGATGCACTGAAGCCATTCAGCCCGATTGTCACGCTCATTCAAGGTCTTTATGAGCCTTTCGAGTACTTGTTTTGCTCTGCTGGAGAGTTTGACGATGATGTTCTGTTGAGCGACATAGTCGAACTGTGTGATCGAGAAAAAGAAAGATTGTCGATTAACAGTGTATGGACCGCATCTAAGTTTCTGCCCGAGTTCCTGGCGCTTATTCCCAGCAACATTCCATTGGTAGTATTTATGTCTGTCAATTTTGCCACTCAGTCAGAGCCTGTCTGTGTCGAAAGAGGACGAGCTTTAAGTGTGGTGAAGGCGCTCGCTTCAATCTAGGCAATGTTGACCCATAGAGTAAGCGGGATGGAGATCGCACGACTGAAAGTGAGGACGCAAAAGCAGCGTCGAGGCAGCAATCGAAGGCATTCGTGCGATGATGAGCGACTTCGATGATTATGAGAATTTGGGAAGATGATACGACCTCACCGACTTTACTTTGCCAATCCTCGGTTTCCAGCGTTTTGCGCTGCGTGGCTCGTGGCAATCATGTTCGTGTTCGCACCAGGCGCGGCGTGGTCGTTTAAGCCCCAACCGCAACCAGGCTTCAAGACCGAGCGCCGGTTAAATTTGGGGCTCTTGGCGAACTCTTCCCCGTCCTTCTCCACCTATGCTCGGCAGGACGCGGCAAGCACCGAATTCAGCGACGCAAATCAATGTGTCGCGGGTGACGATTCGAACGCACCAGGGTGCGGATTTAGTACCGGTGCAGTTGAGGGGCTTCTCGGGTGCGCGGGGGCAGGCACGATCGCGTTTTACGGCATTCCTGGCGCAATCATCGCGATCCCGGAGTGGGGGCGCTTTATCAATGCCGGAGTGTTTTCGCTCTGGTCGCTCGCTCCAATTGGGAGTTTCGCTACTGCCATGATCGCGCCCGGGAGTCTCAGTCGCTTTAAGGTGCTCGCTGTGCACACTCCCGTTCTCTTGGGGAGCGCCGGGATGATCTATTACAACCTCGGCGTCGCTCAGAAGCATCCGGTCTGGGCACGGTCTTTGGTTCAGCTGGGTGGCGCACTTGGGATTGGAGTTGCATATATGTATGCGTGGTCCTCGGTCGTAGATCGTTGGGGAGGCACTCACGTAGAGGACTCGGGATTGAAGATTCACGCCAGTCCGGTGAGGGTGGATGTGATGTACCGTTGGTGAATGGTTGTTTTGATAGGTGATGCGGGTTTTGTCGCGTTCATGTTTTCAAATGAAAGTCGTTTTAGCACTGCGATCGATGGAGGCCCGCTGGCTCGAATCGTATTTAAAGTTCGTCTGGCTAAAAATTCTGATCCACTTTCGACATCACCATCATCGAACTCGTGGGTATGAATCACCCAACCATGCCCTCGCTGCGTTTCGAGCGTCTGCGTACTCGCACGGGTCAAGCGACATTTCACGAATGCGCGCAGCGACGACCGGGGCGCGTTTCACGAGTGTCATGGCGAGTTCACGGACTTCGTCGTTGCTGTCCCATAAGGATTCTCGTCCGAGGTCTACGCCGGCCTCGCTGCCGCTTGCTTTAAGGGCTTTAAATACTCGGGGGCGGGCCTGGCAGTAGGGGAGTTGGTAGAAGGCGCGCTCTAAAAGATCTGTGGAGCGTGGGTCGGCAATGGAGGCCAGCGCATCGATCATGCTGCAGGCTCTGTAGACCCCAAAATAATCCGCTTCGCCTTCGAGGGCTGCCGACAACGTGTCCTCTACCATCGCGCGCTCGGCAGGTGTCGCGTGGCACTCCAGGATGCGGTGTGCCGCCATGCGACGTGCGCCCGGGGAGTTCAACCACTCTCTGGCGAGTGGGAGGGTGACAAAGGCGGGAAGTCCTTCGAGGTAGCGAAAGTAGAAAGGGCGGAATGCCGTACTTTTGGACGTTGGGCCTCCGGGGTCGCGCTCCAAGGCGCGACACACCTTGTCAAGAAGCGTGGTGTTGTGTTGTCGGCCGAGTACACGAAACGCGGCTCCCGTGACGAAGCGATTAGAACTACGCGTCGCGGCGATGAGGAGCTCCACACTCCCGGGATCCCTGCGGCTATCAAGCAGAGGAATGGTGTTGAGGTAGGTTTGCCAGCTGATCTGCCGAAGGAGCGCTTCCGTGCTCATCGAAGCGTCTGGCATGGTGTTGGCGTGTTCTTGCATTCGTTCATCGTGCCTGCGACGCACCGACGCTGCGATGCGATGATGACGAGCGCTTAGATCTGCCCACCGCTCTAAACGTTCCTCATCGTATGGGTCGATCAGATCTTCGAGCTCGTGGTCGTCCAGATTCTGGCTAACGTACAGGAGGTCGGCATCGGTCAGAATGAACAGCTCATACTCGGATTCAATCTCGGCCACGGCACTGAAGATGTTTTGCCAGTGTGGGCTGTGGAGCAGCATCGAGATCTGTTCCCGTGCCTCAGCGCTACCGCGAGCAACGAGTTCGGCGAGCACCCATGCAGCAAGGGAGGGTACATCTGTTTCGTACGAAGGATTCGCACGGTAGATTGCTGCGACCGATGATGGGCAAACGTTGAGCTCGATGGCCAATCGAGCGTAGTAGCGTTGGCGGTCTTCGAGCTGCGGATCCCATCGTGGGTCGTGTTCGATGCATTGAAGTAAGAGGTCGGATGAACCGGGAGTGTTCAGCGCGTTCAGATACCCTCGACCGAGCCCACGCTGCATCTGGCCCAGGAGGGTGTCGTGATGAGCGATGGGGGCGTCTGTGAAGCTCATATAGTCAGGCACGGGCATCTCAGGCGAAGGTTCTTTTTAAACAAAAAAGGTTAACTTTGGTCAGTAGAAACGTCGAGTTGTGCAGTTAGTTGGAAGTAAGCGTTCAGCCCCCCCTACTTTCCTAGCCGTTTAAGCCAACACAAGCACCGGCGCCGCCCTTCCACCACGCAACGCTTCCATAGAAGCGGTGATGTAGTCGAGCAAGCTTCGTCCCTGGCGTCGGCAGGTTTCGGCAGCGGTCCAGAGTCGCTCCATCAGCCGCAAACCTGCTTCGCTCTTTGAGCCCCACGAGAGCTTGCGCTGAATCACCGGGCCGCGCAGGGCACGTTCGGCGCGGTTGTTTGTGGGCTCTACATCCTCGTGATCGAGGAAGGCCCAGAGCATCACGTGTTTTGCATCTTTGAGCAGCCAGATGACAAACCCGGGGGCTTTTTCATCGAGCGTTTTTGCCTCTTTGAGAAGCGTCAGCCACCTGCGCACGACCTCGTCTTTCATCCAGGACACAAACTCACCACGAGATGTTTTGCCGGATTTCACCTCGATCCAGGCCTTTTGAAACGCCTCGCTTGATGCATGCAATTTGATGCCAATGTCGCCCATTGGCCCTTCTCGTACGGCCATGGCGGTAAATTCTCGCTTTATATGAGCATGGCAAATTTGACGTTGTTCGCGGGGCAAAATGCCATATGCGTTGTAGCGATCCGTAACGAGAATTCGCTCTTTAGACTCCCCGATGGGCTCCCGGGCAAACTCTTTTCGACGACCTTCGCGAACGATGTAAACCGCCTGATTTTCGGTCTCCGTGACCCAGATCCAATAAGGGAGATTGCCCAGCCGCCAGCCCGTTTCATCAAGCCCCACAACGTTCTTTGGGTGTTGTAGAGCAACGTGAACCTGCTCAAACCCCGGCTCAAGCGCCGCCGAGACTTCTTCGAGATGTTTTTGGACCGTGCCAAGCGAACTCGGCGCGCCGATCACTTCGCTGATGAACCAATCGACCTGCCGGCGGCTGTCCCGACAGACCACCGAGAGCGCGCCGCTTAAACTTGAAAGTCTTGATCCCCAGCCACTTCCAGTAATCTCGGCGGGCAATCTTCCGCGCGTGATCTCGCCGCAGGCCGGACACTGGCAGGAAACGAGCTGGTGTTCGGTGCACTCGACCAACTTTGGCACAAGCTCAAAGACCTGATGTCGTGCCGGATGACCGGTGGCATGCTGCGCCGACAACTCCTGGCCGCAACCGCGGCAGCTGGGCGGAATGTGCTTTTTAATATGGTCGACCTAGTCTTCAGGCAACAACTCTCGGCAATGACCTTGATGCCCCGGCTGTCCTCCCGGCACCCGCCCCGAGGGCTTTTTACGCCGTCGCCTTTTTCTCGCGCGCTCATTGTCCGTGGAGGGAGGTTTTGAAGAATTCTGGGAGTTTAAGCCGAGCATCCGCTCCAACTCTGCGATGCGTTGCAGTGCTTCGCGCAGCATTTGTTTCAGCTGCGCATTCTCCGCCTCCAGCTCCGCGATGCGATCATCCCGCCAGTCTCGTGGTGTCTCGCCCATAGTTTGATAGGATCGACACCATCGCCGGCTCACCAAACAAGGCAGGGGCGTTTGGGCGCGGAAGTGGGTCAGGTGGCTGAACGCTTACTTGTGAACTTTAAGAACTACTTTACATAGCCCAACGTGTTAATGGTCGCTCTCTTTTACAATATCATCAGGTACGTTCGATGCACTCACCCCCCACGTGGCGTCTTGGCCCTCCTTTCATCTACATCTCCTCAAACGAGCGGGATCTCATCGTCTCGGCGGAGTATGGCAACGAGGGTTTCGAAGTCCGCAAGATGCGCGGGCCTCGGTGCAGAACCATCATCGAGCTCATGCACGAGTTCGGCGCCGCCCTGCAGTTCTTCGATGGCTTTGGGAACAACGGCAACGCCCTTCGGGAATGCCTCATCTACCTGGACGAATGGATGCCCGCGAAGGGCTACGTTTTGGTCTTCACCGATGCAGAACAGGTTCTAGCGGACGAGATTGTAGATCGCGACTGGTTGTTGGACGTGCTCGTGGGGGCGGGACAATGGTGGAGTGAGGCTGTGACGGGCCAGCGTCGCTTTGACAGGCCACCGGTGTTATTTAAAGCTGTGTTTGAATGCTCGCCGGGAGACCGTTCGTGGGTGGAAGTATGCGAGGAAGCGGGCTGCGGCTTCGATTATCTATAGTTCAATATTTTGAAGTGATCGGAAACTTCTGAGGTTCGATAATGACTGTGGAGCTTCGGGTTCATCGCGAGAATATTTTAAATACACTCGAACTCATTGCCGATGGCGCGGGCCAACGCGAGTATCAACGTCAAGTGCCCTTTGTGAGTGTGCCAGCCGAGTTGTTCAACCAGTGGGATGACTTTTACTATCCTGACGATGACCTTTTCCGTGAGGCGTTTTCTGACCTTGAGCTGATTGTGCTTTCGACGTTTGATAGAGTTTTCAACGATGTAGCTGATGCGATCGCGCAAGAGCTTCTTCCAATCGACGAGTTTATGAAGACGGAAGCGTGGAAGACGCTTTCTTTTGCGGCGAGGGAGGCGTTGAGTCGCATTGAAAAGGTTGGGGATGTCCAGGCGTAGGTGGAAGAGCGAAATGGCTGAGATAAAACTGATTTTTTAAATATGTAGGCTGAACACGTGGACATCGGTAAGTGAATATTTGAAAGTGTTTGACGTTAAATGAAAAGAGGGTTAAATGAAAGCAGCCTTGATTCATTATCATAGCCCTGATGCGGATGATCTTGACTCCTGGGAGCCAGAACAAAGCGATTGCTTTGGGTTTCTTCTCGAAGTGAAGATTGGGATAAGCTTTGAAAAAGGAGCAGATGTTTTCCAGTTCATGGTGTGTACGCCTCGATGGTTGGAGGAAAACTATAAGAAGGAGAAGGTGGTTTCCTTAAGGGGGTATATAATCGTGTTTCGCTACGACTTACATGAGATTATTAGCTGGATAGATAACTTGATCGATAAGGCGACCGGAGATGACTGGGAGTCGATTGCGAAGTGGATCGGGCGGTATGGACTCTGGGAGTTTGAAGACTTTAATAAGCATTCAGTTCTACCTTAAGGAGGTGTATTTTGAGGATGGTAGGAAGAAACTTTTCAACGGGAGTTGAGATTCCCGATAATATCGCTTTCATCAGCTGGAAGGTTGGAAATAGTGATGCAACTCTTGTGATTGCAGATTTTTATTCTCGGGCTAACGGAGCTATTGAGGTTGTTTTTAAGCCACGTCCGTTGGCATATCGGTCGATGGATGAAGGTTCATGGCTGTCGATGTATTGGCCTCCAGATGAAAATGATTTTCCGTTGAAACCAGTGATACTTATTGAGAAAGGTTCCGACTTTTTGACGTGGCTTCCGGGCTATTGTGAAGAGGAGTTTGCTGATCGCGACCTGCTTCATTTGATGTTTATCACGATGGATGACGTGTTGGAGGTATTGTGTGATGAAATGCCGACTTTTCGAAAAGTGCCTTTAAAGTGATGAGCTGTTAGGATTCCTTTTGGTAGCTTGTTTTTTAGAGTTTTGGTTTAGTGTGAGGTAAGAGTCATGTATTCGTTCACCTGGGGAGAGTGCCTGATGAACACGACTCAAGCGGAATAGTAAATTTCTGATAGGGGCTTTAATAAAAGGGTTGGGTTTTCTTTCTGGCGCAATAGTGGCGTTGAGGGTTTTATGGAAAGATATGTTGATTTTCCAGGGCTAGGTGCTCTTCCATCAGTGTTTTTCTTTAAATCTTGGAGCACCGGTTATAAAAATGATGTTCTTCGAATAGAAGATAGGGGGTCGCTTCTGTTCAGGGATGTAAGTGTTTCATTTCGCCGATATCCTTTGGCTGTCCGGCATCTTTCTCATTTGTCGCAAACAACAAGTGAAGTTCACTCTTACCGGCATTTGCCCGAATCCGGAATTTCGCTGGTGGAGAATTCGAAGTATGTTGAATGGTTTCAGGAACAGAGTAGGGGTGTGTATGCGCCCGATTATATTTATCATGTGGTAGTGTTGCTCTCGGACGGGCTCTTTGAGTTTTTGTGTTTAGAGCTTCCAGAGGTGGCTTGGTTTTAGGGGTGTTTTTTTTGTGTGTTGTGTGTACATGTAATGTTTTTGCAGTCAGGGGGGCAGAGCAGGAGCGAGTTCAAGAGGAGCCTTGCTGGCCCACATGGAAAACGATCGTCGCCGGCGGCCTCCTGGGCGGCCAGGGGCAGGGCGCCCAGGAGCAGAAAAGCCAGGGTGAGCAGGGGCGAGAGCAGGGTGATGCAGGGGCGATGGCGAGGTATTCGCGTATGCTGGGAGAAGGTCGTGTCCATTCGCATAACGCAGCCTGCATCGGGAGGCGCGCCGGATGTCGCTGGAACGCGCGTGGGTGGCGGGGGCTCCCCAGAGGTAGCGGGGGGCGGGGAAGTGGCAAGCCTGATGGAGTTGGGTGCGATGCGCATCTCGCGGTCGGTGTTCTCGGTCAGTTGCCTGATCGGCATCGCCTTTTGGTGGCCTACGCAAATGGAAAAAGCCGGCGCTCTGTGAAGAGGGCCGGCTCTTTGGTTTATGGCGTGGGGCCGCGCTAGAGGCGCGGTGCGCTAGAGTGAGTCTTTACTGGGATTCGATGAGGGTTCCGGCACGCCAGTAATATGAGCCAGCTACAGAGCGTTCACGGCCGCCGCTGACGGTGGCGTGTTGGCCGGAGGCGGTGTTTTGATATCCGCCACTGACCGAGGAGTACCAGCCATTGGCGTTGTTTTGATGCCCGCCGCTGACGGTGGCGTGATAGCCGGAGGCGTCGTTGTTATACCCGCCGCTGATCGAGGAGTATTCGCCTGAGGCTCTGCTGGCGCGCCCGCCGCTGATCGCCGCATAGCTACCTGAAACCGTGTTTCGAAAACCGGCGACCAGCCCCCCATAGCTCTCGTAATTGTGTTCGGATCCCACCACGAGATTATGAGACCCGCTCTTGTTGCGACCCAACGCACGGGATTCGTCATAGCCGACGATCAAGTTACCGAGGCCGTTGACCTGGGCTCCGCTACCGGTGTCGCCGTCGGTGCTGCCCAGGCCATTTCGCACATGCACGTTAACGCCGGTGAACGTCACTGCGGGTTGCCCATTCACCATGGTGCGATTCATGTCCTGGGTCACGCGCTCCAGAGCAGCGATTTCGGTCCGATGGGTGTTGAGCATTATGGCGTTCGACGAAACATCGGCGGCGTTGGTGGCGATGTCGCCTTCGTTGACGGCGATCGCCGTAGCATTCGACGAGATATTGGCGGTGTTGGTCAAAATCTCGCTGGTGTTTGCGGAAATCGCAGTGGTGTTCGTTGAAATTGCCGCCGTGTTGGTCGCGATACTCGCCTCATTCTGACCGATTCGCGATTCCAGGCTGGCGACGTCGATCGGGGTGCCGCCGGTGCCCTGGAGGTTGGACTCCAGGGATTCGACGCGGGAGCGAAGCGAGGCTAACTCGCTAAGAGCGGCCTGCACGTCGGCGGCGCTCAAACCCTGGAGGGAGTCGGCCTCATTGGCCCTATTCGAGCGCAGGGCATAAGGCACCGACTCGACGGGATTGCGGGGGCTCAGCGTTTCTCCATCGATAGACACTTCGAGCCAGTAGGCGCTGCCGTCAAAGACGTCGACGAGCGACTCCGTTTGGCCGAGCTGGGCGGAAAAACTGCCGTTGACGACGTCGATGGTGGAGAAGGTTTCGCTCCAGACCTCGGAGCCGCCGTTTGCGGCGTCATAGAGTCGAAAGCTCGCTTCCACGGTGGTGTCCACGGGCGCACCGCTGCCATCGGTGAGGTTGCCCTTATACGTCATCGTCTCCGGCACTTCAGCGGCGGCGGAGAGCGAGAATCCCAGACAGAAAAGCATGACAAGAGAAGCGACGCTCGTTTTCAAATTCATGGATAAATCCTTAAGAAATCGTGGGACATGCCCGATCATTTTGGTCGTCGAAAAGATTACTGCCCTGTCGTGGAGGAGGCCGGTGTGAGCTCGAGGCGGTAGTTCGCGCTCTCGCTTTTTAGCCTTGGCGCCGCCGGATTGAGCTGCCCGGAGAGGGTGTAGCTGGAGCTCATCGAAACACCTCCGCTGGGGACGAGCTCGCCCTGCAGGCTCAAGCCTTCTGGGGAGGTGGTGTCGGACTCCCCCGTGTCGGGAGTGTTGTCGGTCGCGTCTCCGGTGGGATCACCGGAGCAGGCCGCAGTGATGAGCAATGCACAGATCGTGAGTGCTGCCGAGCAGAGCCGTCGTCGTTTGGGTGCCATAGGGTCTCCTGGTTGAGTCGGTGCGGCTTTTCCCCCGTGTCCGTTCGTTGAATGTGTGGGGGGAGAGTAGAGAGGTTGCGAGGGGGTGTCAAAGCGGTGGGGTGAGCGGGTGAACCCTCGCGTCGCCGGCCCGAAAGGAGCCGGCCTCGGAGCGCAGTTTTTCCGGTAAAAGGCGGAGAGAGCCGGGCAGGGAGGGAAAAATTTATCGGCATGAACGGAAGGATCCGCCCCGTGAGGGAAAAATCTCTCGGTATAGGCGGAAGCTTCCGTTCTTTTTTAGTCGTCGACCGACGGAGAAGCGGAGCCTTCCGGCCGGTGAGTGAACATCTTGCCGAGGGTGGCGGAACTTTCCGTTCATTTTTGATTAGAGAGCATGAAAAGGCCGGAAGCTTCCGTTGTTTTTTAATCGTCGACCACCGGAAAGGCGGAAGCTTCCGCATGGTGAGTGAAAATTTTGTCGGGGAGGGCGGAGCGTTCCGTTGTTTCGCGCGAACGCGGATCGCTTTTGGGCGGCGCGACCGGCGTTTGAGAGACATTTTGGTCGTTGAGGGCCGAGACATCCGGTATGCGAGCGAAACGACTCAGTCCGACCCGTCGCCCGGCAGACTCAAACGAACTCCCACGCCCACGCCCCACCGCAGCGACCCGCCAGACTCAACCATCCCCGGCCCTTCCTGAAACGTGGCGTCCAGAAAGAGACTCAACAAACGGTCGTTGATGGCCAGGACAGTATGCTCGGCCTGAAGCCTCATGTCGCAGAGGCGCTGCCAGCGCATGTCGCGATCGATAAGCAGCGCTGTGGCTGCGCATTGCAGGCGCGCGTCGAGGGCGGTGCGGCCGGAGAGGTTTTCCCACCGATAGATAACGCGGCCACCGCTGGCGGGGACGATGGTGTGGGCGAACGGGGCTTCTGGGTCGAGGCCGTCGATGCGATCGATGCCGTAGGCTAGGAGGGGGCCGATGGCGAGTCGGTGTCGGTAGGTGGGGTCGCGCAGCACATCGAGCAAGAAGGCGAACTCGGCGACGTCGACGGAGGTCAGCCGGCGAGTGCGGGCATCGACGTTGAGGTCGATGAGGTCGTACTCGAAGGCGATATCAAAGGGTGCGGGCAGCCGGGCGTTGTTGGCGCTGGGGATGACGATGTGGTTGTTGCGGGCGTGGCGCATGTAGGAGGCGGAGATGAGCGTCATGCCCAGCTGGAGTTCGTCGTGAGTTTTGATGGCTCGGGCGGCGAGCCAGCGATGGCGAAAGCGCCACCAGATCTCCTCGTCCGGGAAAGCCGCCTCAAAGCTATGGCGGATGGCGAAGCGGAAACCGGTAGCGAGCTCAACGTGCCGAAGTTCCTCGCTGCGGCGGGTGGTGCCATAGACGTCGAAGGTGGTGCGATCGTGGAGGGGGAAGACCACGCGCAGGCGACGGCCGTGCTCGTCGATGACGTAGCGCGCGTCGTCGGGGGCTGGCGAGTCCTGGGCCCAGGTGGGGACGGCGAAGAGGGTGAGGGTCGTCAGGACGGCCAGGGCCAGAGCGGCTCGGAGCTGTGCTGGAAGATATCTCATTGCCGGGCTTCCAGTTCGGCCTGGCGGGGAGGCACGAAGAGGTTGAGGCGAAGCCCGAGAAGTCCGCGTACTTCAACGCCTTGAAGCTCGGCGATGGGGATCTGGCTGTAGCGAAGCTCCGGCGCCAGAAAGAGCGTGATGGGCTGGTCGTTGATGGCCAGGGGCGACCATTCGACAGCGGCCTGCATCGAGCCCATCTGCCAGTGCTCACCGGTCTGGGCGTTCCAGGCCCATTGCATCCGGCCCTGCATGGCGAGCTGGGTGAGGCCATCGTCGGTGAGAGTCCAGGCGGCGCGCAGGCCGACTTCGGGCGCCCCGTACACGTCGATGCGGCCGGCTCCCTCGCGGTGGATCACGCCGACACCAACGCCCGTGGTCAGAACCACGTAATCCTCAATGCGTTCCCCCTGATAGAACTCCCAGCCGATATGTCCCTCGGCCAGGTCGAGGACCATCAGGTCGCCGAGGTCGGTGCTTCGGTAATGAAGTCGCCCCACCGATCCCCCACCCCCAACGGCGATCGGCACATCAAACCTGCGTGGTTCGCCGATAAAGGTCGTGATCCACAGGGGCGCCTCGTCGATGGAGCGGCTGAAGTCATAGCCGTAGAGCAAGGCGTCGATCTCAAAGGGCGCAAGCAGGAGGCGTCCCTGAACGAAGCGGTGGCGATGCCGACGAGACGTGTGAGGGTTAAAGACCTCGTGCTGGCCCCCGGCCTCGATCATCAGCGCGTGGCGGTTGCCGCGCAGCGTCTGGTCCTCGTAGATCCGCAACATGTCGTAGACGCCCAGGTGGTATCGGCGGCGCAGATCGAAGCTGGTCTGAAAGAGGCGGCCCCGCTCGTCTCGGGCGTAGCCAGGCGGAGGGTCGAGCGACTCAGAGGGCTCTGTTTCCGACGCGTCGTCTACTGTTGGAAGAGGGAAGACGGTGGCGTCAGCATGGGCCGCCGCGGGGTCCTGGGCGGTGGCGGTGGCGCTGTAGGCCCATCCACTCATGGCAAGCAGGTAGCTCAGTATCTGGGGGCGGTAGGTATGTATTCGGGCACGCATATCATCTCCGTTGTCTCGAAAATCACGCCGATATCAGGTGGCGGATTCTGGAGTTCGCAACGGTCGTGCCAGGCGTGCTGTGTTTTCTAAATGCGTAATACTATCAGGGGTTTAGATGGTCGAGGGCCCTCGATGTGATGGGAGGGCGTGGAAGGCGTGTGTACATATTTTGTTGAGAAGGCGCACAAAAAATGTATGGGTTGAGTTCGGCTCGAGAAGAATAGCCAGGGGAAAACTGGAGGAGAGGGGGGACCACTAAACATCTGTCGCTCGAGGTGCGGAATCTCCCCCGAATACGCCGAATACGATCTCGAGGGGCGTATCAGCGCCCGCGCCCCCGATGACACGGAGAATTGCTCGGAGCGCAACCTGGCCGAGACGCCCTGCCATATCGGCAGTCTGCCGCACTTCGGGTTCACCGGCGCCTTCCGCTCCACCACCACCGGCCTCTACCGCTTCGGCGCCCGCTGGTACTCGCCGCGTTTCGGCCAGTTTATGAGCCCGGACCCGCTGTGGTATGTGGATTCGTTTGATGTGTACGGGTATGCGGCGTTTGATCCGGTGAATCGGTGGGATCCGAGTGGGATGGCGTCGAAGGGGATGGGGATGTTGGAAAGCCTAGTAAAAAGGATTTCTATTATAAAAATGACGGAGAAAAAATAGATGAATTCACCCCGCCGAATCCTATTCGACCGGTTGGGAATCCTGGCAAGAAACTGCTGGAAATTGTTGACGACGTTAGGGATTGGAATGGCGAGAACACAGATAATCAAGCTATGGAGGCCGCCGATGAATTACTAAATGCGGAAAGTGAGGCCGAAAGGTTACGGTGGGCAGCGGAACTCGCTTTTTGGTCGTCTGTTGCTGTGAGTACCCCGCAGAGTGCCCAAGAGGCTAGGGTCGAGGCCGCTATGATTCCCGTGGGTATGGGTCCTGGTGCATTACTCCCTAGATTTGGATCTGCTTTGTGGCGAAACAGTAGGAGGCTCCATGCGGATGAAGCGGGTACTGTTCCTCGGTTAACGCCAAGAGCGACTGCGAGAGAGATGATAAACGAGTCGGTCGAGAATCTTCAACGGATGAGAGAGGGGGGAGCTAGCGTTTCTCAAATGGCAGATGCGTTTGAAGATATGGCTTAGCAGATTGCTGACAATGTTAGTGGATGGTCTTCAACGCGCGGAAGAGGCAGCGACGGCTCCATAATTTTTTCTGGGCGGGCCGGTGAGGCCCTTGTGATTTCGCCGGAAGGTAGATTGTTTCGCGGAAGTATGACAAATCATGATCAGATCATGCCAGGTGTTCCGCCTACGCCGAATTATGATGGTTTGAGGAGTTTGGACTGAACTCATATAGGAGATAAAAATGTTATTGCGTTGGGAAGAGTCGGCCAGTCGTATGCAGGAAATTGAGGATCCAGATGTTGTTTTTTTGATTAAAGTTGTTTTGACTATACTTTCGACCCACGAGTCGGGCTTTTACAACCGACCTGAACCGATTGATGTAGTTGCGTTGATCGATGCGTTGGAAGTGCTTTTTTCCAAAAAAGGTGTATTTGAGGCGTATGTGGATGGTAGGTTGGATGAATTGCGATGGTGGAGTGATGACGACTGAAGTTGCCCCGCTTTCCTGGACAGTACTCTCCTAGTTTATGCCGCCTGACCTAGCGCGGCGCGGGCCATCTTCTCTTCGTAGCGATTGGGAGACTCAAATCCAATGGCGGAATGTAGCTTTCTGGCGTTGTACCAGCGAATGTAGTCGAGCACCGCGAGGCTCGCCTCATCTTGCGTGGTAAAGGTCGTTTGATAGACAAACTCTTTTTTGAGCGATGCGAAAAAGCTCTCGGCGACCGCGTTGTCCCAGCAGTCGCCTTTGTTGCTCATGCTGATTTGGCCGCCCCAATTCTCGACCATCTTGCGGTAATCGTCGGCAGCATATTGGGAGCCCTGGTCGGTGTGGTGAAGCCATCCGGACTCGGGACGACGCCGGTGCACCGCCATCTGAAGACAGGCCTGAATGAACTCCTGACGCATATGCGTGGCCATCGCCCAGCCGACCACGCGCCGCGAGGCAAGGTCGATGAGCACGGCCAGATAGAGCCAGCCGCGGATCGTCCACACATACGTGATATCGCCCACCCAGGCACGGTTTGGCTCGCTTATATTGAAGCTGCGATTGAGCGTGTTTGGTGCAAACTTGTAGTCGTGATTGGAGCCGGTGGTGCACCTGTATTTACGACGCGAAACCGACCTCAAGCCTTGTTTATGCATCAACCGTGCGACGCGTTTTCGCCCGATGCTCACATCGTGATGGCGCAGTTCCCGGTGGATGCGCGGAGAGCCATAGCGCTTACAACTTTTCAGAAAAATGCGGCGAATGAGCGGCTTGAGGCGAGCAATTTGTTGCGCTCGGGCGCTGGGTTTGCGGCTTCGCCACGCATAAAAAGTAGAGCGCGGCACCCGCATTACCCGACATAACATGCTCACGCTGTGGTTCGCCCTCTCTGCCTGGATGAAGTGGCACCTCACTTCGGCTCCTTCGCAAAGAAGGCTGCGGCCTTTTTTAGAATGTGGCGTTTTTTTTTTGAGGATACGATATTTTTGACGCAGGCGCTGCAACTCCTCCTGCTCGGACTCGCTCACATCGCCGCCGCGTTCCTCACGGTGCTTTTTCAACCAGTTGTGGAGCGAATTGACGTTTTGTAGTGCCCCCCATAAATCCATCCACCAACTCGCCAAAATGAGCACCATACTCAGCCGGCGATTTGTACCCGAGCGCCTGGTGGGGCCGCTCGGTGATGTAGAACTCGACCCAGGTCTCAACCGCCTCCCGAGCCTGCGCAAAGGTCTTAAAGTCGGTTATCCAGATGCACCTTCCTTCAGAGAGCGAAAGACGCGCTCCATCAGCCCGTTCCGCTGCGGCGTCCAGGGTGAGTTACGCTTCCGGGTCAGGCCGTACTGGTTGGAATGCCCGGTGAGCCCCTTCGACGGAACGCCGCGCGGTTGTCGGCGTGCAGTACCTGCCGCGACTCATTATGAGCGCAGAGGTTTCGTTGTCCCCGCGAAGACGCATCTTCAGCGCTTCCGCCTCATACGAATCACTCCCAACATCATCAACAAAAGCGCGGCAAGCGAACCACCGGGGTGCCCGGCCGGCACGCTGGCGCATCCGCCTGCGTGGCCGTCGTTCGATGGGCTGGCGCCTGCATCGTTGTCTCCCGCATCGTTGCCCTCGCCAGTGTCGGGGCTGCTGACATCCGGAGCGCCGACGTCCGGCGAGCCTGCATCCGGTGTGCCCACATCCGGGCTGCCTGCGTCTGGCGAACCCGTGTCCGGAGTGCCTGTCTCAGTGGAGCAGCGGGTGGTGACGTGTTCACTGCCTGCCAGCGGGCTGCTCTCGCAGCTCGCATCGCCCGGGCAATCCGCGTCGTGGGTGCACTCCAGATCCGCGGCATTTCCGAAGTCGCCGTGGACGCTGTTGGCGCGAATCCGAAAGTCCGCCACGCAGAAGGTTGTTTCTTCGGCAAACCCGCCGTTGGCCCAGCCCAGCAGGTAGCCCTGATCGATGAAGTTGCCGCGTTCCGCAAAGGAGATTTGTTCGTGGAGGGGGACGTCGGCGTAGGAGACGACCTCTTCATCGAGGTTGCCGGTGATGCGCTGACCATCCTTGAAGATCTCAAAAACTCCGAAGTCGCCCTCTTCGCGGGCCAGATCCAGGAAGATGTGGATGTCGATCCAGTCGCCCAGGCCGTCTTCGAGTAAGAGGGGCATGGTGCTCTCGTTCATGGCGTGGCCGTAGTTGGCGCCGTCTACGCCGATGTAAACCGAGGGGGAGGCGCCGCCCTCGGCCGGCCAGCTCTCGCTGGAGACGGAGATGTTGGCGTTGACCTTGCCGTAGTCTCCTGACCACAAAACGAAGTTTTTGTGGTTCCCGGAGGTGTGCACGTAGTTCGCGGGCACAAAGAGCTTGTAGGAGATCTCCAGCTGCACGGCGTCGATGGGCAGCGTGAAGCGCCGCTCGGCCCAGCCGTGGCCCGGCTCGGGATCGTCGGGGTGGTAGTCGAAGACCAGAGTGTTGCCGAAGGCGTCCGAGCCCGGGCAGGCGGCGCCGTAGGTGGTTCCGGCCCCGCTCGACGCCCAGAACCCCTCCTCAAAGGGGCTTTCGAAGTCGTCGTAAAACTCCCAGTCGGGGTTGACCAGGGTGGTTTCAGCCCGGGCAGCAGCCGGGAGGAGGAGCAGCGCGGCGGCCGCGAACACCTTCGTCTTCATAACGTTCTCTCCTACGCTCACGAACTCGCCGAAACGGGAGCAGGTCAGGGGGGGCAGGCGTCGGTGATGACGCCGGGGATAGTCTTCGATGGGAGAGGAGCGTAGTGCGCGCGTGGAAAGGAAGACAAGGGGCAAGTTGCTGTCTCCCCCTCGTCGAAGCGTGTGGGCCGGATGCCCTCCGTGGTGGTCCGGCGCGCCCACGTAGAGCGAGGAGTGCGGGGATAGGGTTAGCGCCTGATAACGCTCGAAGTGCACAGGCACGTCGGTGATGATTTCCGCCTGCCATCCCGCCGCGTCGATGGAACACTCCGGCCCGTCGATGGGCGCTCTTCCCAGGCGTTCTGAGACCTTCTCGGAGTGTGCCGGGATGCCCACAGAGGTTCGGAGGCCCTCGCAAGTCAGGTTTCGACGCGGAATCCCCTCCGGAGTCTCCCGGGGTGGGGCGACGTGGGGACGATGCCGACCGACGACTCCGGGAGACCTGTTGAATCTCCCCCGATGCCATCGGAAGCCTCCAGAGGTCACTTGCCGCGGATTCGCCGGGTCAGGACCCTCCCGAGCGTTCTTCGCGCCCCCCGGGAGCGATCGGGGCACTTCAGCTCGTTTCCGCGCCCGCTGGCCACAGCGTCGGGAGGCTTCCGAACGCGTTTTTCAAAATGTGAAACCCGATCGGAAGCGCATAAATACGGGCAGATCGCCTCGTTGGCCGATGTTAGGCCCTGCTCTTCTGCCCCCTGACAATCGAGCCACCCTTACGACAATGGTGCCTGGCCAGGCCAAACCTGTCAGAATCGGGTTGGGTGTTGGCCAGGACGTCAGTTTAAGAGGGTGAGATGAGCGAAGAGTTATCGGAAGATATCAAGCGTTGGACCTCGGAGCGTCGTACCGCGTTGGTGCTGCAGATTATCCGCGGGGAGACCACGGTGAACGAGGCTGCGCGCCAGTACGACCTCAAACCCGGCGAGATCGAGCAGTGGTACGAGACCTTCCTGGATGCGGGTGAGAATGGGTTGAAGAGCCGCCCGAAGGAAGAGATTGAGCGCAAAGATGCTCAAATCGCGAAGCTCCAGCAGAAGATCGGCGAGCTGGTGATGGACATCGACATCATCAAGGAGGTTCATCATATGGCCAGGCTCGACCCTTCTGGCTCCGGGTGGCGCTCTGAGGATTGATGGAACGTCACCCGGCGATGAGTGAGCGGAGATTATGCGCGCTTTTGGCGCTGAACCGCTCCACGGTCTGGCGTCAGAGGAAGGGTGTGAGCCGCCTGACGAGCGTCGGACTATGGACGCCACGAGTTTGTACTGCGAGCAGGACGGCTGGATTGGCGTGATGGCGGTGATTGACTGCTGCACCAGCGAGATTGTTGGCATCGACGTCGTTCGTCGTGGCCGCGCTGTGGAGGCGCAGCGAGCCCTGGAGAGCGCCTGTTTAAAGCGTTTTGGCCTTATTTACCCTAACGGCGAGTCGCGGCCCGTGCTGCGTAGCGATTAAGGCAAGGTGTTTACATCGAAGTCCTTCACCGGGAGTTGCAAGCCAGTACGGGCTGATTCAGGAGTTCATCAGGCCCTATACGCCGCAGCAGAACGGGCTGATTGAGTGTTTCTTCCGCTCGCTGAAAGAGGAGTGCATCTGGATGACCAATTTCAAGACCTTTGCGCAGGCGCGGGAGGTGATTGAAACCTGGGTCGAGTTCTACAACACCGAGAGGCCCCACCAGGCGCTCGGGTATACATCACCGGCTGAGTATGGTGCTCAGTTTGGCGAGTTGGTTGCTTGATGTATGGGGGGCACTACATAAAGTTCAAAAGATCGACGTTTACAAATGTTCTGAATGTGTACGTTGGTCGCCAGGTGCCACGGTAAATGTAAACACATGAAGCTCAAAGACGCCATGCTTTTATGGTCAGAGGTATGCGTTCTCCACTTCCGTGATGTTATAAATGTCAACGTACTGCTCGCCGTCATGGATGTAGGTCACGTGAACTTTTTCATCGTCCGTCACGTGAACCGAAACAACGTCGAAGAGCTCGGCAGCGTTCTGGAAATCTTCGGAGGTCGTGTTTATAAATGGGTCATCGGTGGGAATGAGGGGAGTATTGTAGATGCTGGTGATCGTGGGAGGCGGGTTTTCAGGACCACAATCATCAAACATATCGGTGCAGGCCGAGGTTGCGAGGCTGGCGACCAATACAACGACGCCAGTAAAGAGGGAGAGAAGAGCATGTTGTTTAAACGCGTGGTTTTGCCGGGTCATTGGTTTTCTCCTGTTTGCGTAAGCGCCGGTTGACGCAACGAAAACGTCGATACTTCCTCGTCTTCCCGGGGGCGCAGGTGATAGGCCAGACTAACCTGAGAGGAACCTAATGATAGGTTCCATGTGTTGAATGATCGCGTCAATCCGCCAGAAGTTAGAGCGAGTTCCTGAGCCATAAGGCCGTCACTTTCGGGCTCGTGAGAAAACTCAAGTTTGACCATGTCTACGCGAACGGAACACGTTGTGTCGGCATGCGCGTGATTATTGCCTGACAGCGCGGCAGTGAAAGCCAGGGTGGCGAGGCCGAAGAAGAAGGGGGCGGCGAGTGTGTCGAGACGCAAAAGGGGCATTGGGAGTGCTCCGAGAGGGGGAAGTGTATGAGGGATGAAGTGTGAGGAAAGGAGAAACGTGTTTCAAGGCGGTTCATGACGAGTGTTGGATTGATAGAGATACAGGGGAAAGGGGGGATATCAGCGTCGGGAGTCGGGAGATGTGAAGGGATATGCGGTGAAGTGCGAGGGGTGAACGGTGATCACAATACATTTTGAGTGAACCTGGCGTGATGCTCAGGCAACAAAAAAGCCGCCCCGGAGGGGCGGCTTTTTTGTTGGGGTGTGAAGTAATTAATTACTCAACACAATCAATGGTCAGACGCCATTCTGGCAAGGTCCGTCCGCTGTTGCTCCAGGTGTACTCAACCTCAAGCGTCCAGTCTCCCGGGGCGTTTTGGCCAACGAAGACGTCCATCGAGTCGACCGGGGTATGAAGAGTCGGGAAGGTGCGATCAAGTGGCGAGCTGGTTGTCGAGCTCGGGGTAAAGAGGCGCACGGTCTGAGAGGCGGGAGAGGTCAGCTTCAGGGTCAGCTCATCCTGCCAGGTGCCCTGGTTTGTGGTGACATAGACTTCGATACTTCCAACCCGCTGGCAGGATTGGGGAACAGTGATGGTTGAGGTTGTGGTGGCGACGATATTATTTTCGCTGGGAGAGTTCACCGCGACGTCGAATAGAGACTGCTCGAAGACGGTGGAGACTTCAAACTGGACGGCAGTGTTAGCCGGCACGGTGTCTGCGGGGGTCACTTTCAGCAGGAAGCGTCCCACGGCGAGCTCGCCAGCACGGAAGAGCGCGGTGTTAACGGCCTCTGTGATGAGAGAGCCATCAGTAGCGATGAGCTCGAAGTCTGCGACGATGTTGCCCTGCAACGCGATGGTCCAGTTGATCAGCTCGGTGGTTTCGAAGGTGAGGTATGATTGCGTCTCTGCCGGCAGCGCTCGGCTCAGGGTCGGTGCGGCACCGGGAGCGACCTCGCCAAGGTCAATCGCCGATGCGACTGCGATACCCACGACAACGCCTTCAAGCGCGTCTTCCGACGTGTTTTCAAAGGTGACGGTGACTTCCGTCTCCTCGAAGGCGAACCATTGCAGTGCGCGCGTTCCGGAGGTTGCGGTGCGGGGGCGCAGCGCGGAGCTTTCGACCAGGGCTTCGCCGCCAGCCGAAATGCTGGCGGAGAGGTTGGCTTCAGCACCGTTCCACTGGCTGATGGTGATGTATTCACCCGCAGCAAGCGTGATGGTTTCCGTGATGGAGGCTTCGCCGTCGATGGTCTGGCTGGAGTTGGGCTGCGCGTTGTAGGCCGTGGCCGGACCATCGGAGTAGACGCGATCGACGAGGAGGAAGAAGCTCTCGGCGGGGGCGTTCATGATGAAGACGCCGCCGTCGATGGTGATGGTTTCAGCCAGGGTCGTGGCGTCCGTCCAAATTTGGACTTCTGCCTGCGCGTCAGACGGAACCTGATTGAGGAAGAAAACAAACTGATCGCCCTCAGCCACGCCGCTGACCTCGTAGAAGTTCTCGGTCAGATGGCGGACATCACCGCTGATGGCGTCCTGAGGGAACTCCACAGCGGTCGGCGTCGGCGCATCGATGAGCTCGATGCTGCCGACGTAGCCCCAGTCTTCGCCGCCAGCGGGACCGGCAAGCTCGAGGAGCTGGGCGATGGGACCCACGTTGAGGGCGTAGACGCCTTCGTTGGGGATGACGATCTCGCGGCTGAAGTCCAGGCCGGCGCCGGCGTCGCTGGTGCGGCTGAAGGGAGCGGGGGGCTCTTCGGCTTCCGGGTTGGCGGGTTCGGCGACTTCTTCCATGAAGACGAAGCCGGGCTCGGGCATACCGTTGGCGTGAATGGCCACACGGATCCACTGGCCGGGGGTGCCGTTGATGAGCAGGGTGTCCAGGTCCTGGACGTACTCACCTTCGCTCAGCTCGGGGGCGTCGATGTTGCCTGTGAAGACGAGGGCTTCGCCGGAGACGAGGTCGATCGGAGTCTCGCCAGCTTCGTCGAGGTTGAGGGTGGCGGTGGCGGCCAGGTCGGCGACGACGCCTGCGCGAAGGCGACAGGTACCATCGATCTGGATGGTGCCCGCGCCGCAGCTCAGCAGGGAGGTCGGTACGCAGGTGCGTGTGGCGACATCGAAGCTGGTGCCCTCACCGCAGACCTCGTCGGTGGGGCGGCAGCGATCCTGGTTGTCGGGCTCGGTGCCATCGCCGCAGATATCGTCGGCGGGGACGCACTGGTTGTTGGCGACGACGGTGCCCTCGGCGCACTCGACGGCGTCTTCGGGCACGCACTCCCCGTCGACTTCGATGGTGCCTTCGGCGCACTGGATGCCGATGTTCGGCACGCAGCGGCCTTGACCGGCGTCGTAGGTGGTGTTTTCGCCGCAGATCTCGCCGGTGGGCTCGCATTGGCCTTCATCGTTGAGGATGGAGCCTGCGCCGCAGTTGGATTCGTCGACTTCGCACTGGCCGTCAACAAGGTACGTGCCGGGGCCGCATTCACGCTGCTCGACCTCGCCACCATCACCACCGCAGGCGATGGCGCTGGCAGCCAGGATGGCGAGCGCGGAGAGTTTTGTCAGGGTACGCATGTATCGAATCTCCCGTGATGATTGGGTCTTTCGTAAGGTTCAGGTGCGCCGCGCCCGGAGGGGGCGCGGCGTCAGGAGCTGACGTCGATCAGGTGCCGCAGGTCAGGTTGATGCCCCAGCTGTTGAGGGTACCGGCAATTCCGCCGGAGACATCCGCAACGTACAGGGTCCAGTCGCCCTGACCACTTTCTCCGATAAAGGCGTCCAGAGACTCATTCGGGGTGATATCACCGGGGTAGTTGCCGACGATATCGTCGGAGCTGCCACCCGAGCGGCTGTGAAGACGCACGGTCGTCCCGGAGGGGGACGTGAGTTCCATCACGACATCACCAATCCAGTTGTGCGAGATATCGACGTCCACCGTGATTTCTGAGACGACAACGCATCCAAGTGTAGTGAGGTTTCGCACCGTTCCCGAAGGAGTGTTGTCGACGATCGGGGCATCCGCGGTCTCGGAGACATTGACGGACGGAACGCCGGTCACTTCGTCGAAGTCGAGATCGAAGGAGTAACCGTCGGCGAGCACGCTGTTAGCGACGACTTCGACAATAATGAGGTCGTTGCTGGCGTAGAGGTCTTCGAAGTTGATGAGGTTACCGACCTGCTCGCGCAGCGTGTTGCGGCTGGCGCGGGAGAAGACCTTGGTGCTGATGGCCTCGCCCTGAGCGACGGAGAAGGTCATTGAGATGAGCATCGCGTCGCGTACCCGGAAGAGGTAGTAGTTGCGATCGCCTGCGGCGTAGGCGCCGGTGGTGCCCAGATCGAGGCTTCCCAGGGAGGCTTCGAAGAAGTCGGCGTCGGTCACACCTTCAAACTCGTAGGTGGGGCGCAGGATGGCGTCTTCGGTTTCGTTGACGAGCTCCACGCGGTACTCGCCGGGGCCGGGGGCAAGCTCAAGGAACTCGTACTCTCCGCTGGCCTCTGCTTCGAAGATGACGACATCGTCAGGGTTGTAGATGCGGATGGTGGCGCTTTCGCCTTCGGCGAACTCGGCGCTGCCGCGGATGAGGTCGTAGGTTTCCAGGGTGAAGGGCTCGGAGATGATCTCTTCGGGGACCAGTGCCTGACGTTCGGTGGCGTTGAGTTCCAGGGTGTAGCCCTGGGTGAGTGCCTCATAGGCGCTGATGGCGAAGATGTAGGAGCCCGGGGTCAGTAGCGTGAACTCGAGGAGTTCGAAGGTGCCGGTGCCGAAGAACTGATGCGAGACCAGGTTGTCGGAGCCCAGGATGGCGCCGTTGGGGTTTCCGTCGCCGGGATTGTTGTCGTCCTCGATCCACTCTTCTTCAACCTCATCGTAGATGATGCCGCCGGTGCGCAAGACGCCTTCGAAGCCGACCGGAGCTGCGACATCGATGCGGTAGAACTCAAGGTCGCCCGAGTCGAGCCGTTCTTCGCGGGAGAAAGAGAAGTTTCCGCCACCGGTGACGTTGATCGGGGTTGGGTCAATGAAGATATTGACGGGCACGAAATCATAAATCGTCGCCGCCCAGTTATCGTTGGTCATGGCGATGGTGTAGGTACCACCTTCGGCGGCAAAGAAGTACATCTCGGTGTCGTAATAGGTCGTGGGATGATCGACCGGGTAGACGTCTTCATAATAGGCGAGCTCTTCGCCGTTTTTGGAGATCGTGAAGATGGTGGAGAAGGAGCTTGGGTTGGACGAGGTGTAGCCCAGGCGCAGCATCTGGCCAGGCTGAGCGACGACTTCGTATTCGTAGGTGTCATCGACATCGACATCGACCGCGCGCTGGGTGCTGATCGCAAAGGCGGTGGAGGGGCCGGTCTGGCGCTCCGTATCGAAGAGCAGGAAGATCGGCTGACCGGAGGCGGGGCGCTCGGGCACGAAGGTGTCGCCCTCTTCAAGATCGAAGGACTCGGTGAACTCGGAGAGGCTGGCCCACTGGTCGACGACGGCCTGCGCGTCGGCGCCGAGCATGTCGATGCTCATGGCCAGGTTGAAGTCCGCGGGGAATTCGACCTGGTAGAGGTTCTCGGTGAGCTCGGAGAGGTCGCCGCTGGCGACGGCTTCGATGCCAGGCCAGGGCCTGGGTGCGGGGGCCTCAATGCGGTTGATCTGCGCGACGTAGGCCCAGGTGCCGTCACCGCTGTTGGCGGTGCCGTTGAGCTCGTTGAGCGCGTTGGCGATCGTCACGGTGTAGTCGCCGTCGGCGGGGAGCGCGAAGGTGCGCTGCGCGACGTTGGAAATGCCGGAGCTGGTGGCGCGATCGTAGCCGTCATCGTTGGTGATGATGGCCATCGGCGAGGGCAGGCCGCGGGTGAAGACGGTCAGCTCGAACCAGTCGCCGACTTCGGCGGTGAGGGTGAACTCGTGCTGACCGGCGTCGTCGGCCTCGATGGTGCCGGCGAAGACCAGGCTGGATTCCAGCGCGGGAATGGTCAGGGCGTTATCGCCGCCTTCGGCGTAGACGACGTCGGCGCTGGACGCGAGGTTGTCGGCGACGGTGTCGACTGAGATGCAGCGGTTTTCCACCTCGAAGGTGTCGTCGCTGCAGACGACGTTGCCCAGGTCAACGCATTTGCCGAGCGCGACGTCGAAGACGGTGCGGTCGGCGCAGACGGTCTCACCGATGAGGGCGCAGCCAGCGTCGGCAAACTCGGTGCCTTCGCCGCAGACCTCTTCGGTGAGCTCGCACTGGCCGTTGGCGAGCACGGTGTCTTCGCCGCAGGTCAGCGGGTTGTCGACCAGGCAGCGGCCATCGATTTCGATGGTGCCCTCACCGCAGACGATCTCCTCGGGGCCCACGCAGGTGCCCGACTCGGTGTCGTAGACGGTCTCGTCACCGCAGAGCTCGTCGGTGGGGACGCACTGATCGTTATCGTTGAGGGTGAGGCCTGCGCCGCAGGTGTTCTCGGCGAGGACGCAGGCGCCTCCGCTGAGTTCCGTGCCGGGGCCACACTCTAAGAGGTCAGGGGTTTCGGCGTTGTCGCCGCCGCAAGCGGCCAGGGCGAGTACCAAAATCCCGCTGAGGGGAAGGTTCCAGGGGGTGAGTCGCTTCATCCGATTCATCTCCGACTTTCTGACAAGTCCGATCGTGGGTTCTCGTCGATGGGTTAGCGCGGTCGGCTCAACGTGTGATGCGCGACCGGCTGGCCTGCAGGCGTTCGGGCACGACAGAGCCAGGGTCTATGGGGACCGTGGGCTAGACGATAGTCAGCAACCCCCTGTTGATGCAACCAAATTCTGGATCTTCAGGCGGGCGGTGCTTTTTCGGGGGGCGGTGTGGCGGGGGGGCGTGGCGCGCGACGGTTGAGGATGAGTCCGAGGGCGCGCAGCGCTAATGCGAGCAGGGCGGCGACCAGGGTCTGGCTTGCGCCCACCGACCAGTCGGTGGCCAGCGCGAGCATGTAGCCGAGCAGGCCGGAGGCGGCGCCGGAGGTTGCGGCGATGATGAAGACCCATTTCAGCCCGACATTTAGCCCGAGCGCGCCGATGGCCGGGAGCACAGTGAGACCGAAGGTGGGGAGCGCGCCCAGTGCGCGGGTGGAGAGGCCGGTGAGGAGCGCGATGGCGCCGAAGAGGATGGCGTCGAGCCTGCGCACGGGCACGCCCTGGGTGCGGGCGACCAGGGGATCGAGGCTGGCGAAGACAAAGGCGCGAAAGGCAACGAGCTGGGTGAAGACCACGAGCAGCGTGGCGCCGAGGATGGCGTAGAGATCGCTTTCGCGCACGAGCACCGCCGAGCCGTGAAGCACCGCTTCGACTTCGTGGAGTTCGTGGGCGATCAGCGGACCCAGCAGCAGGACCAGCGCCGTCGGTACGATGAAGGCCACGCCCAATAGCGCATCCCGTCCCAGCGTGGGGCGCTCGCCAAGCCAGACCAGGCCAAAGACAACGAGGGTGGAGAGGAGAATCGCCAGCGCCGGGGCCAGGAGTTCGGCGAGGAGGCCGGTCAGGCCCAGCTGCGCGCTCAGGTAGAAGGCGATGGTGACGCCCAGGGCCGAGGTCTGGCTGAGTGCGGCGCTGACGAAGACGATGCGGCGGCTGACCACGTAGACGCCCAGCAGACCCAGGCCAAGGCCTGCGATCATGGCCGTGAGAATGGGGTCGCGGTAGAGGTCGCCGTAGAGCGCCAGGAATTCAAACATAGGGGTGCCGGCGAAGATCGGAGAGGATCAGTGGGTGTGGTGCGGATCATCGAGACAGTCTTTCAGGCATTCCTCGATGGCGATGTGGCCGCGGCGGTCGATGCGCATGATGCGGCTTGAGGCGCTGCGCGCAAGGGCGGAGCCGTGGGCGATCATCATGACCGTGACGTCGAGCTGCTGCTGGATGCCGTGGAGAAGTTCGATGGTGGTTGCTTCGCGCTCCGGATCCATGGATGCGGAGGGCTCGTCGAGGAGCAGAAGTCGGGGCTTTCCGAGCAGGGCGCGGGCCAGGAGGATGAGCTGTTTCTGACCCTCGGAGAGCTCGCGGAAGAGGTGATCGCAGAGGTGGGCCATGCCCACGACCTCCAGGGCGTCGAGGAGCTCGTTGCGGCGGGGGCGGATGCGCAGCGCGCTTAAGCCCCGGCCGCGGTGCAGGCCCGTGGCGAGGACGTCGAAGACGGTGGCGGGCAGCATCGGGTCGAGGGTGCGGGTCTGGGGCACAAAGCGCAGGGCGTCGGCCGGCAGACTCCAGTCGATGCGCCCGCTTACCGGTGGGATCAGCCCGATGAGGGTTTTGAGCAGGGTGGATTTTCCCACGCCGTTGGGCCCCTCAATGAGCATGAAGGTGCCCTGGTGGAGGTGAAAATCCAGGGGACCGAGCAGGCCCTTGCCGCCGTAGCCGCAGACCAGCCCCTGCACCTGCAAGAGCGTGGGCTGCCGGGAGATATGATCCTCAGGCAGGCAGGGGGGGATGGGCTCGTGGGGGAGCTCTGAGGGCTGGTCGAAGTTGGGGCGGAGATCGGTATCGGCGCTCATGCAACGCTCCCGAGCAGAGGTTCGGGGAAGGGGCTCAGGCCGCCACATCAGGGGGCCAGGGCTGGCTTCAGAGTCTCATAGATGCGCTCGGCCAGCGCTTCGAGGTGCTCGACGTAGCGCTGCCCCTCGGAGGTCTGGGCGGGCAGTCGCAGCAGCGTGGCGTCGGTGCGCTCGCTGAGCTGCTCGGCGGTGCGCGTGGGATAGTAGTTAAGCTGGAGGATGGCCGGGACATTGCGCTCCTGGATCGTCTCCACCAGGCGCGCGACGTGGCGGGGGTTGGGCGGGACGCCCGGCTTGGGTTCGATCTGCATCACGTCGGTGAGGCTGAGCCAGCCGGCCACGTAGGTCCAGGATTTGTGGTAGGTCACGACCTGGCGGCGCTCAGCGGGGAGCTCGCGAAATTGCAGCTCGAAGCGCTGGGCAAGGCGGATGAGGTCGCGGGCCAGATCGCGGCTGCGCTTTACGTAGGCTTCGGCGTGGGGTGGGTCGAGCTCGGCCAGGTGGCGGCCGAGCGCCAGCGCCACGCGCGCACCCTGGCGCGGATCGGTGGTGTAGTGGGGGTTACCGCCCGGGTGCACATCGCCCATCGTGCGGTCGACCGGACCGCGCGGAACATCGGCGGCGACGATATGCGCGGAGGCGTCAAAATAACCGGGCTGGCCGGCCTGAATCTTCGGGTTGCGTGCGCCGGTGATCAGCGTGGGGAGCCAGCCTACCTCCAGGTCCATGCCCACCAGCACGAGCAGGTCGGCGCGGTGGAGCAGGGGAACGAAGCTGGGGCGAGGATCGACGAAGTGGGGATCGTCGCCGGGACGCACGAGCACCTCGACGGTGCCCTGGTCGCCGAGCACTTCGGTGGCGATGGCGCCGAGATCGGGAGTGGTGGCAACCACACGAAGTTCTGCGGAGGCCGGGGAGGCCGCCATGATCAGGAGGGTGGCGATGAGGCCGAAGAGGGCGGTGATGATGGCTGGCTTTCGGCGTTTAAGCGGGTGTGACATCGGAGCTCCATCCCGGTGGAGAGGCATCTGGTTAAGCGCGATAGCTCTGGGCGCGGTGCGTCGGGCGCGGACCCTAACGTTGAACAGCCGTGAATGCAAATGTATTGCAACAACACTCGGAGCGATGCGCCAGGGGCGCGATTGACTTCTGTGGGAGGGCGCTGCGATAGTCCGGCTGAGCGCCTTCTCTTGAGAGATGCGCTTCGTATCAGGGAACCCGGTGCAAATCCGGGACGGTCGCGCCACTGTGTGCAGCGAGCTGAAGGCCAGGAGCCACTGTTTTTTCGGAGAAGCGTGCTTCTCCGGCGAGATGGGAAGGCGGTCGGAGGCGATGAGGGTCGAGATGTTGACGTCGACGCTCGGGAGCTGTGAGTCAGGATACCTGAGCACCATGTCTCTTCGCGACAAAGAGCAGCTCATGACCTTGGATCGGATGACAGCCCCCGGGGGGCTTAAGCGCGTGGTGTGCGCGCTGGCGTGGTGCGCCGGGGTGGGCGTGTGCGTCGACCTTGTGCCGGAGGCTGCGGCCGGGGAGGCGGAGCGCGCGTCTGGCGAGGTTGTGTCCGTGTCTGGTGTGGAAGGTGTTGAAATTATTGAGGTATTGGCGTCGTTGGCGCAGGCGTCTTCCGAGGATGAGGGAGAAAGCGATGACGACGAGGGCGGAGAAGATACCCTGCGGGGGCGCACGGTGGTGGGGGATCGGAGTGCGCGCGAGGACGCGCGCCACCCTTCGGGCTTTGTAACGCGGGTGCGGCTCGGGGAGAGCGTGGCGGCTTCGGAGACGCTGGGGGCGTCGCTGGAACAGGTGGAGGGGGTGCAGCTCTCACGGGCGTCGAGCCCGGGGCAGCCGGCCTACGTATCGGTGCGGGGCGGCAGCCCCCGCCAGCTCGTCGTCTACCTCGACGGCCTGCGCCTGAGCTCGCCGGCGGGCCTGGGGTTTGATGTGGGGCAGCTCGGGGTGGGCGGGCTGGCCTCGGCCGATGTGTTTCGCGGGGGGGCGGCGGTGGTGCACGGGGCCGGGGCGCTGACGGGCTCGGTGCAGTTAAACCCGCGGATGCCCACCCCCGGGGTTCGCGCCAGCGCGCGGCTGAGCGCCGGGAGTTTCGGGAGCGCGGGCGCGCAGGCCGCGTTCGGTGTGGGCGGGCGGCGTGCGGGGCTGCGCCTGCATCTCGGGGTGCGCCGAAGCGAAGGCGATTTTGGTTTTGTCGATAACCAGGGAATCGTGCAGGCCCGGCGTAATAACGACCACCGACGCTTCGGCGGCGGGGCCACCGGCGTGCTGAAGGTGGGCGATGGCGGCGAACTTCGCCTGACCACCCTGGTGGAGGAGGGCGCCGGGGGGAGCGCTGGCCCCTCGGAGTTTCAGCGCTCGTTTGAGCTGGCTCGGGTCGATGATCATCGCCGTCTGGCCAGCCTGCGCTACACCTTTGAGGGGGAGCGCTGGCAGGCCCACGCCGACCTCGGCGCCCAGGACCGCGCCTACCGCTACGAGAACGCGCGCGGCCATATGACGCTGGAGCATGTGGAGGCCCACTCGCGCCAGCAGACGGTGGCGGCTACCGGCGGGGCGCGGCTCTTTGCCGGGGCGCATCTCCTCAACTTCAGCGGGGAGCTTCGCGCGGAGCGTTATGAGGCGGCGGACGGCGCGGCGACCCTGGGAGCGGAGCGTCTCAATGCGGCGCTGGCGCTCTCGGAGGAGTGGCTGCTGGCGGGCGATACGCTCAGCCTGGTGGGGGCGCTGCGCGGCGAAGTTCTGCGTGAGCAGGGGTCGGATTCTTCCATGGATTCAAGGGTTTATGCGCCTGTCGTTCCGGCCATCGGTGCGATCTGGCGGGCGCATCCGCGGCTGGAGGCGCGCGCCAACCTGGCCAAAACCTTTCGCGCGCCGCATTTCGATGAGCTCTACCTCTCGACCGAAGCGGTGCGCGGCAACCCCGATCTTTTGCCCGAAGAAGCCGTGGTGGTCGATGCGGGCCTGCGCCTTCGGCTGGGCCCCGGGGCCAACTCGAAGGCGCTGGAGCTGGGGGCGGCCTATTTTCATAACGCGATCGGGCAGATGATCCTCTTTTTGCCCATCTCGGCCTACGTCTACCAGGCCCAGAACCTCTCCGGGGCGCGTGCGCACGGCGTGGAGGCCACCCTGGGGTGGGCACCTTTTGGGCGCGTGCGTCTGGACGGAAGTTATACGCTGACACGCGCCTACCTCACGATCGACCAGGGAGGTATCCCCGCGCAGCTTCCGCATCAGCCGCGCCACCGCGCCTTTTTGCGCGCGACCCTGGATCTGGGAGGGCTGGTTTCGACCGAGACGTTCCGAACCTTTTTGAGCGACGCGCGCCTTCAGGCCACCGCGCGGTATCGGAGTCGGGTGCAGCTCGATAATTTTGGCAGCTTGCAGAGCCCCGGCGCGCTGCGCCTGGACCTGGGCGGCCGCGCGAGCCTGGGAGGCGGGCTGAGCCTGGGCGTCGAGGTGCAGAATGTGCTCAACGACCGGCGCGCGCAGGACTTTTTGCAGCGTCCGCTTCCGGGGCGCGCGTTTTTTATATCTCTGGCAGTGCTGGCGGAGGGTGAATGATGGCGTTCAAATATGTCAATACGATCAACGGGTTGCGGGTTGCTGTGCTGCTGGCGAGTTTCGTTGCGGCCTGTGGCGAGCCTGTGGATGAGGCGCAGCCGGCAGGTGAGCTTTCGGAGGTCTGTGAGGAGGGAGGCGCAAGCTATGAGCTTTTTGTGGACCCGCGCCTGAGCACGACCGGCCCGCTTGCCAACGACCTGGCGGTGGGGCCGAGCGGGCTGTGGGTGGTGGAGAGCGGCGCCAACACGTTGAGTCTTTTTGAGGCGGAGCGGGAGCGTTATGTGGCGGGGGCGGCGGCGTTGGGCAGCGATCGCAACCCTTATACGGTGGCGGTGGAGGAGGGGGCGGCGCCCTCGGGGGCGGAGCGTCTCTGGGTGGCTAATTATGCCTCGCATAGCGTGAGCGTGGTCGACGGGCAGACGGGCGATGTGCTCGCTGAGATCGAAGACCAGGCGCTCAAAAATCCCTCGGCGGTGGCGGTGGGGGAGCGCTACGTGTACGTGGGCAACGTCAACTACCTGAGCGTGGCCGAGGGTTTCGGGGAGGGGAGCGTGGCGGTGATCGGGCGAGACTCGCTGGAGGTGGTCGCGAGCCTGCCGACGGCGTTTAAGAACCCGCATTCGCTCCGGGTGGAAGATGTGGATGGGGACGAGGTGCTGGTGGTCAGCTCCGCCGGAGAGGTGGTCTTTGGGGGGCAGGGCGTGACGCTTCGGGGGGAGGCGGGCGTGGAGCTCTGGCGAGTGGGGGCGGATCCGACCTCAGCGGAGGTCGCTTCCTACGCCCTGGGTCAGCGCGAGGGCTCGGTGGTGGGGGCGCCCGGGCGGCCGGTGCGTGTGCCGGGCACCGACACACTTTATTTTAGCAGCGCGACCGCCCCGGTGCTCTTTGCCTTTGATCTTGGGGAGACCCGCTGGCTGCACGATGCCTCAAATCCTGTGGAGGTCTATGCTTCGAGCGGTGATGCCACGCACAGCCTGGCGGTCGATAGCGCCGGGCGTCTGTGGCTGACAGCGTTTAATCAGGACGCCCTCTATGTGTGGGATACCCGCTGCGATAGGCTGGCGGCCGGACCGATTCCCCTGGGACAGGTGGACGATCTGGTGGAAGGTCCGCAGTCGGTGACGATCGTCGAGGACGCCGAGGGTATTGACGCCTATTACCTGCTCTCCAACGCCAACTCGCTTGGGCGAGTGCGGGTGCATTGGTGATCGGGTGCCAGGCGTTCGTACACGAGCCTGATCGGGTGCCAGGCGTTCGTACACGAGCCTGATCGGGTGCCAGGCGTTCGTACACGAGCCTGATCGGGTGCCAGGCGTTCGTACATGATTGTGCAGAAGATCGGGTGCCAGGCGTTCGTACATGATTGTGCAGAAGATCGGGTGCCAGGCGTTCGTACATGATTGTGCAGAAGCTCGGGTGCCAGGCGTTCGTACATGATTGTGCAGAAGCTCGGGTGCCAGGCGTTCGTACATGATTGTGCAGAAGCTCGGGTGCCAGGCGTTCGTACAAGGATGTGCAGAGAGATGGTGGTGGTAGTGGTCTAAGTCGTTGATAACGTGTTGAAACATGTGAGGTCTAAATGAGCAGCGAGCAGAAGAAGGACGACAAAAAATTTCAGGACCCGAACATCGCGATTAACCGCGTCTATACGCGTAAAGGCGACGCCGGTACCACGCGGCTGGTGGGCGGTCAGAAGGTGAAGAAGAGCCACGATCGCATCGAGACGTACGGTACGGTCGATGAGCTCAACGCGGTGGTGGGGGCGGCGCGCCAGACCATAGCCGAGGTCTATGCGGGTCATGAGGGCTTTGAAGATCTGTCCAAAGTCCTCTTTAAGGTGCAGCACCAGCTCTTCAACCTGGGGAGTGTGCTGGCGACCCTGCCCGAAGATGTGGGCCCGAAGATGCCGCGGGTCGATGCCGAGGATGTGGCGGAGTTGGAGGCGCTGATCGACCGCTACAACGAGGATCTTCCGCCCCTGCGCTCCTTTGTTCTGCCGGGGGGCACGCGGCTGAACGTGGAGCTGCACCTGGCGCGCACGGTGTGCCGGCGCGCCGAGCGCCTGGCGGTGAAACTTGGCGAGAGCGAGGAGGTCGATGTGCAGGCGGTGGCGTATTTGAACCGGCTGAGCGACGCGTTTTTTGTGTTCAGCCGCTGGGCCTCGGTGGCCGCCGGGAGCGATGAGGTGCTCTGGGATCCCAACGTCTGAGTCGGCTTTTTTTGGGGGGGGAGCGCGGATGGGGCGGCCTGGCCGGGGCGGATTAAAAGCTGATGTTGAGGCCGGTGGCGAAGGCAGCGCTGATGTTGAGCGCCGGGTCCAGGTCGGTGAGGTAGGCGTGCACGCGGGGGCGCAGGTAGATGCCGGTGCCGTAGCCAACTTGAATAAGAAGATCGAGATCGAGCGCGGCGGTGAGCACGGATCGGTCCGGGTTGGCCTCTTCGCCGCGCACGGCGGTGCCCAGGGCCAGGGCCACGTCGAATTGCACCCTTTCGGTGCTGCGCCCGGCTGAGGCGAAGAAGCCGCCGACGATCATAACCGGGTCGTCGTAGCCCAGCTCGCGCATCCGCTCCTGGTTGACGTCCTTGCGCACCTCAAAAAAGAC
Source organism: Lujinxingia sediminis (assembly GCF_004005565.1). NCBI lineage: Bacteria > Deltaproteobacteria > Bradymonadales > Lujinxingiaceae > Lujinxingia > Lujinxingia sediminis. The sequence goes on from NZ_SADD01000014.1 coordinate 39,525, forward strand.
CATCTCCACGCCCCCGTAGAGACCGATGGCGAGGTCGACGGGCAGCGGTATGCGCTCGTTGCGGACGGGGGGCTGCACCTGAAAGCGATAGCCCATGCGGGCGTGCAGGATCTCCCAGGCCTGAAAGATGTCGGGGTTCTCCTCGTTGATCGATTCCAGAAAAGGGGTCTCAAATTGGCCGGTAAACTGCTCGCGGGTCATCATGGCGAGGAAGTCAGGAAGCACCATCAGCCCGGGCACGCGCACATCGATGTGGTATTCGCCCCCTTTATAACGAAAGCCCATATCGGCGTAGCGGAAGAGGTGGGTGTCTTCGGCGCCGAAGAGCATCTGGCTGTAGAGCCCCACACGTAGGCCGAAGCGCTCGTGGATAGGGCCGACCAGGCGCACGTTGTCGGGGAGCTTCTCGCTCAAGGAGGGGGCGTTGGGCGGGGGAGTCTGGGCTATAGCCGAACCGGCGAACGTTATGGCGATGAGCCACGTGGAACAGAGCAGCGCCGCCCTCCATACACTCGGACGGGCGGCGCGACGTCGCGTTGCGCTGTGATGTGACAGAAACATCAGGGTGCCAGGCGTTCGGGCGATGGAGGGGCGACGTTGGCGAGCAACGTGCGCCCGTGAGCATTAAAGCGACCGGTATGGCGCGGTGGCTGAGGTGGCTCCCAACGCCGGAAGGTAGGCCAGGCGCAGGTAATCGAGCACCATGCGCCGGGCGTTGTAGCGCCAGCCCAGACTGAGCATGGCCCACTTCATGCGCGCGATCCAGCCCGCGCGCAGGCCGCGGTGGTCGAGCTCGTAGTAGAGGGGGAGCACGTCGTCTTCGAGCACCCGGTAGAGCTCCTTTGCGTCGAGGGCGTCTTGCTCCTCGGGGTTGAGGAGCTCGGCACCCTGGCCGATAGCGAAGCCGTTTTCTCCATCAAAGCCCTCGGCCCACCAGCCGTCAAGGATCGAGCAGTTGAGCGCGCCGTTGAAGACCGCCTTCTGACCGCTGGTGCCGCAGGCTTCCTGGGGTCGGCGAGGGTTGTTGAGCCAGAGGTCAACGCCCTGGACGAGGTGGCGGGCGATGTTCATGTCGTAGTCGGCCAGAAAGACCACCCGGCCGCCGAGGGTGGGGTCGGTGGTCAGGCCGACGATCTTCTCAATCAGCGCCTTGCCAAATCGGTCGGCGGGGTGGGCCTTGCCGGCGTAGATGATCTGGAGGGGACGCTCGCTGCTGTGGATCATCGCCTTAAAGCGTTCCAGATCGCTTAAGATCAGGTCGGCGCGTTTGTAGGTGGCAAAGCGGCGCGCAAACCCGATGGTGAGGACGTCCTGATCGAGGCCGCTTCCCGGGCGCACCTGGCCGGGGCCATCGCCGCGGGGGCCGGGCTGGGAGGCCAGGCGCGCCTGCACAAAGTCCAACAACTTCGCCTTGAGGATCTGGTGCGTCTCCCACAACTCGCCGTCATCCATCGCGGCGATCTCCTGCCAGGTCTCGGGGCGCTCCATGCGCGTATGCCAGTGGGGGCCGAGGTGGCGATCGAAGAGGGCGCGCATCTGCGGGGCCAGAAAGGAGGCCACGTGAATGCCGTTGGTGATATGCCCGATGGGCACCTGGTGGGTGGGGCGTTCTGGCCAGAGGTTCTGCCACATCTGACGGCTGACGTGGCCGTGGAGGTTGCTCACCCCGTTGGTGAACTGGCTCATTTTCATGGCCAGTACGGTCATGCAGAAGGGCTCGTTGGGGTCGTCGAGATCGAGGCGTCCCAGGCCGTGGAAGGCGCGCAGGTCGAGCTGAAGGCGCTCACGAAGATCGCCCAGGGCCTCGTCGATCATCTCCGGGGCGAAGCGGTCGTGGCCGGCCGGCACCGGGGTGTGGGTGGTAAACACCGTCTGGCGGGCGACGCGCTCGTGAGCCTCCTCCCAGTCGATGCCCTCCTCGGCCATGCGGCGCGCGCAGAGCTCCAGGGTGGCAAAGGCGCTGTGGCCCTCATTGAGGTGGTAGACCCCCGGGCGGATGCCGAGCATGGCCAGCGCGCGCACCCCGCCCACACCGAGCAGGACCTCCTGGCGGATGCGCGTGCGCTGATCGCCGCCGTAGAGCTGGGTGGTCAGACGGCGATCGTCTGGCGAGTTGAGGTCGATGTCGCAGTCGAGCAGCAAGAGGCGCGTGCGGCCGACGTGGGCCTCCCAGATATGCAGGCGGATGGGGCGGCCGGCCACCTCCACCTGCACCACCCGGGGCTGGCCGTCGGCATCCAAAAGTTTGCGGATGGGCAGCGTGTCGACGCGGGTGCGTCCGTAGAGCTCACTCTGGCGGCCCTCCTCATCGAGGGCCTGCTGGAAGTAGCCCTCGGCGTAGAAGAGCCCCAGACCGACAATCGGTACGCCCAGGTCGCTTGCGGCCTTGAGGTGGTCGCCAGCCAGCACGCCCAGCCCCCCCGAATAGATCGGCAGGGACTCGTGCAGGCCGAACTCCGCGCAGAAATACGCCACCGGCCGCCGGTGCAGAGGGGCGGCCTCCAGCAGGGTGGAGGGCCCGCGTTGACGCAACTCGTCGGCCTGGCGGCGCGCGGCCTGCTGAATACGGCTTGCCAGCGCCCCGCGGCCGGCGCGCACCTCGAGCTCCCCGGGCTCAAAGCTCTCGATAAAGGCGATGGGGTTGTGGTGGAGGCGCGCCCAGCGCTCGGCGTCGAGCGTCTCAAAGATCTCCCAGGTCTCGGGATGCCAGCTCCACCAGAGGTTCGCGCTCAAGTTCTTTAGATGTCCGACCAGCTCAAAGGAATCGCTCATGAAATCATGGCTCCAAAAAGTGGCGCGGTCAGGACGGCGAGAGCGCGCGGGTAGGTTGTGATGCCTCTACTATTTGATGATCAGCTCCACGCAGGGGCCCGTGGAGAGGGTGACTTCGCCGGACTGGGCCACGTGCATGTCCCCGTCGATGGTGTAGTTGATGGGCTCCGAGGAGCGGAAGATCGCCCGTGAGCTGACCTCGCTGCGAATCTTACGCTCGTCGACGGGCAGGCCAAGGCGAATTCTCGGCAGCGAGAGCGCGATGTCCACCGGACCGCCGGTCACGCCGAGCAGATGGAAGGTGTTATCGCGCTCCTGGCAGCGGATAAAGGGCCGAAACCCAAGGCCGATCTGGTCGACGGTGCTGGCAAGCACCGAGGCGTAGTCGCGCTCCTCCCAGGTGGTCTCATCAAACTCGATGCTGGCGTGAAAGGGGCGAAAGAGCCGCCTGGGGAGCTCTCCGCCCACCGGCATCGTGGCCAGGGCCTTGCTCAAGAGCACCCCGGCGGTGGTGGGGCTGGGGTTGCCGGTGGCGTAATACTCTTCGAGAAAGTTGGAGACGATGCCGTTGCCAAAAATAAACCCGTAGCGCTCTCCGGACTCATCTTCGACCTTGAGGATATCGCGGCGCGTCGTCTCGAAGGGCTGGCCGGTGTAGTACTTCTCGACCAGGTTCGCCAACAATTTGGGGGGCGCCCCGCTGATGCCCACGGCGTTGGAGACGGTGTTCATCGTGCCCCCGCGCAAGAGCGCGACTTTCGGCAGCGGCTCGTCGCCGTAGACCTTGATAAAGGTGGTCAGCGTGACGTGGTTGGTGCCGTCGCCGCCGTTGAGCGCGAGGATCTCGATGCCGCTCTCTTTGAACTTACGGGCGACCTCCTCGACGTCTTCAACGCGGTTGGTCAGCTCGTAGGTGTCGTGCTGGCCGAGCATGTAGCCCAGCCGGCGCATCCGCTCGGGGTAGCGGCGGTTACGGCGGCTGTGGGGGTTGGTGATAATTCCGATGCCAGGCATAGGCTGTCCGCGAAAACGGTGAGTGAAGTAGGGGCGCGGCGCGGCCTGCATGGCGAGGCGATCGGAGCGCGGCGCTCAGGAGTCAAACGGCGCGTAAGATAACGATCCGTGCGGGGGGTGGCAACGGTGGTGAGCGGGCGCCAACTTTTCGTGATGTTGGGAGTTGGTGTGGGTTTGGGAGTTGGCGTGGGACGTTGGGGTTCGCGTTTTGTGGTTAGGTGGTTGTGTGGTTGTGTGGTTGAGGGGCGCCGGGGTTTGCGGGTGTTGGTCGATTCGTGCGGGCGTCTGGTGGGATGCGTTTTGTGGTTAGGTGGTTGTGTGGTTGTGTGGTTGTGTGGTTGAGGGGTTGAGGGGCGCCGGGGTTTGCGGGGGTTGGTCGATTCATGCGGGCGTCTGGTGGGGTGCGGGTTCGAGATCGAGCCCGAGCACGAGTACGAGTACCAGTACGAGCCCGAGTACGAGTACCAGTACGAGCCCGAGTACCAGTACGAGTACCAGTACGAGCCCGAGTACCAGTACGAGATTCGGGAGGGGGGAGGTGACCCGGGTCGGAAGGCGTTGCGGGAGCGCGCCGTGGGGGAGGTGACCCGGGTCGGAAGGCGCACATGGAGCGGGTTTTGAGGCTTAGCAGCGCTCCGAAGGCGTTGCGGGAGCGCGCCGTGGGGGCGGCGGCCCGGAGCCTCGGCGGTAGGCCGGGCGGCATTTTCGCCCTGGCGAAGCTCAAAAAAGGCGCGTGGGGTGGCTCGAGAGGCCTGGCGAGGCTCGGGAGGCCAGACGGGCTCCGGGGCGAGGGGGTGCTCTTCACCCTAACGTGGTAGAAGTGCTCCGGGGCCAGAGGGTGTTGAGCCTCGAAGGGGGAAGAAGGTTTCTGGCCCGGGAGGCGTATTAAGGCTCCGAGCTCAGAGGGCCTCTGGTCTGGGAGGCTTAGCGGCGCTCGGAGACAAGACCGGGTCTGGTTTCGGGGGGAGTCGGTCACCCCAAATGGGTAGGCGATGGTCGGGAGGACCCGGATGTGGGGGGGAGGGGTCAATGCATGAGCATGAAGTCGTGGTGAGGCGGCAGGCCGTCGGGCGTGCTGTGCGTGGTTATGGGAAGTCGGCCAGTTATTCTTTGCACAAAAAATCCCCCCCCGTTCGACCTATGAGGTGCGGTCATACGAGATGAGTTTAATCTGAAAACGGGAGGCGTTTTGAAGCAGACTACAAAAAACAGATTGGGGACGACGCTCGGGATGTTGGGGGCGGTGGTGGTGCTGGGGGCGTGCGCCGCGGAGGAGCGTTTTGGCTACGAGTGTCGGGAGGGGGATTGCCCGCAGATGCGCGAGATCACCGACGATCTGATGGATCAGGTCGAGGTGCAGGGCAGCGACGCGGAGCGCCAGGAGATCGTGCTGCCAGAGCAGGGGGAGCGTGCGATCTTTGCGGGCACCTACAAGCGCAACAGCGAGAGCGCGAACTTCGAGTTCGAGGGGCGCGCGGGCCAGTGGGTGGCGATCACGGTGTATTCACGAGGCGTGGTCGATCCCACGTTTAGGGTGCGTGACTTTCACGGATACATCCGCTGGAACCTGACGTATGAGGGGGAGCAGGGCATGGCGCGGCGCGTGATGATGCTGCCGCGAGACGGAGTCTATCGTCTCGATGTGCTCAGCAATGTTCGCGGCGAGGAGTCCATGAATGTGGATTATGGAGGGTATGGGGAGGACTCGCATTTTGTGGGGGTGGTCAAAACTCTGGCCCCTCCGCCAGCGCGCCCTCTGGAGGTGGATGGGCGCGCGATGGAGGAGCGTTTTCTCCATGTCGATAGCGGGCTCTTCGATATCCGAGGCGCGGGCGATGGTCCGGTGGGCGTGTGGGTGGAGTCCTTTCACGATGACGGCCATCCGGTGTACGGGCTGCGTCTGGTCAAGGGGGACTTGCGGGCCGATGGGCCTGAGCTTGAGGTCGCCGAGACGCCGATTCGCCACGCGCCCGTGCTCTGGGGGCTTGTCGATCCGGCGCTCGGCACGCAGGTGCATGTGGACACGGCCACGCATACCAACACCCATGGTTGGTACCGCATCGGGGCGCGCTCGCTAAACGGGTTCGAGCCCGGCGAGGAGCAGCGCGCGCAGATCACTGGTGAGGCCGGGCAGATCGTGGTGGCGTTTCATCGGAACTGGTCCGGGGAGAAGGCCAGCCTGGAGCTGTCGCGGGAGGGGGAGGTCGTGGTCGCCGATGCGGATCGCCCCGGCATCGGGGAGCAGTCTCTGTGGATCGGCCCCTCCGATATGGCGGTCTATCTGGAGGAGGCGGCCACCTTTGAGGCGGTGCTCACCAACCCGCAGGAGACGCCGCTCTACAACGCCAAACTTAAAGTCGAAGTCAAAGAGCCGCTGGCCGTCTGGGAGGTTCGGCCGACCACCGAGTACACCACTCTGGAGTACAGAGAGCGGATGGATGCGCGTCGCAGCGAGTTTGTTTTTCTGGATGTGAAAGAGCCCACCGAGATCACGTTCCATCTCAGCGGGGGATATGTGGCGCGAGGCCCCTCGTCGAGCCGTGATATGGATCTCTATATCTATGCGGTGGACTCGCCGGATGAGCCGATCGTCGCGTCGAGCGGTCCGGAGGGGGAGCGCGGGGTCAGAACCCTCGACGAGGGGCGTTATCTGCTTCATGCGCACCCTTATGCGCCTCAGATCGCCGGGTTTCAGCTCAGCGCGTCGTTTTCGGCGCCGTAGTGAGCGCGATGCGCATCGTCCCACACCGCAAAGCGGGGCGCATTGCCCCCCCGGGAAAAAACCTTTATTGCCCCACCTGGATGAGGGGGCTAAGGTTTGCGGCCATGTGAAGAAGCAGTAAACGCGTGGCGCTACTCTTCGGCTTGAAACGCATGCCGGGCGCGCGTGGTGGTCAACCCTGGTAGTTGCAGACGGGCAGACGATGTCGAAGAAAGTCGTGATCCTCGGTGGTGGTGTCGGTGGGATGAGCGCGGCTCAGGAGCTCGCTGAGCGTGGTTTTGATGTGGAGGTTTACGAGCGTCTGGAGGTGCTCGGCGGCAAGGCGCGCAGCATTCCGGTTCCGGACTCCGCCAGCGGGGGGCGAAAGCCCCTGCCCGGGGAGCATGGCTTTCGCTTCTTTCCGAGCTTCTACAAACACACCTTCGACACGATGAAGCGCATTCCCTACGGCACCAACCGCCGCGGGGTCTACGACAACCTCATTGAGACCACGCACGTGATGGCGGCGCGCGAGGGAATGACCGAGATTTCGTTTCCGCTCTATCTGCCCGAGCGCCTCGATGACTGGGAGATGCTCTACCGCCTTATTGTGAAGAATGAGGCGAATATCCCGCGCAGCGAAATGCTCTTTTTTGCGCGTAAGGTGCTGCAGTTTCTCACCGCCTGCACCGAGCGGCGCAACACCGAGTACGACGACATCACCTGGTGGGATTTTGTGGAGGCCGACGGCAAGTCCAAGGAGTACGTGGACTTTCTGGCCGTGGGGCTCACCCGCGATCTGGTGGCGATGCAGGCCGAGATCTCAAGCTCGCGTACCGTGGCACGCATCTACGTGCAGCTGATGCTGGGGATTCTGCAGCCCTGGCTGCACGTCGACAGCATCCTCAACGGTCCGACCAGCCGGGTGTGGATCGACCCCTGGGAGGCGTACCTCACCCAGCTCGGTGTGAACTTCCATACGGGGGCCAGCGTGGACTCCTTTGAGTTCGACGCGAGCAGCGGGCGCATCAGCGGGGTGAATATCACCCAGGGGAGCGAGACCTTTAAGGTGGAGGCCGACTACTATGTCAGCGCGCTGCCGGTGGAGGTGATGGCCCAGAAGGTCACATCGCAGATGGGACAAAAAGATCCGATGCTGGCCACGCTCGACCAGCTGCAGACGGGCTGGATGAACGGGATTTTGTTCTTCTTGAACAAAAATATCTCGCTCAACCACGGGCATATCCTCTATGTGGACAGTCCCTGGGCGCTGACCTCGATCTTCTCGCAGAGTTTCTGGGAGGACATCGATCTTGATGAGTACGGCAACGGGGAGCTCGAGGGGATTCTGTCGATCTGCATCTCCGACTGGAATACCCCGGGGGTGCTCTACGGCAAGGCCGCGCGCGATTGCAGCGCCGAGGAGATCAAGGAGGAGGTCTGGGCGCAGATCACACGGCGCCTGAACGACACCGGCACCATCTACCTGGAGCCGGGTGACGTCATCACGTGGTTCCTCTCGCCAACGATCGATATTCAGCCGGGAGAGCCGACGAAGAACACCGAGCCGCTCCTGCTGAACACGGCGGGCTCGCTGCGCTACCGGCCGGAGGCCGCCTCGCAGATCGAGAACCTCTTTCTGGCGAGCGATTACGTGCGTACGAACACGGACCTTGCGACGATGGAGTCGGCCAATGAGGCGGCCCGGCGCGCGGTCAACGGGATCCTGGGCCGGGAAGGCTGGATGCTGGGGTTATGCCGGCTCTACGAGCTGGAGGAGCCGCTGATCTTTAAGCCGGCACGCGCCATCGACCGCCTGCGCTTTAAAATGGGTCTTCCCCAGCTCGATTATCTTTGAGCCCCGGAGGGCACGCGCAGCACGGGCTGGCGAGGCGGAAAATCCTTTCCTTCGGCAGCTTGCGGGCGTATGCTCGCCGCACCTGATAAGCACGCAATATGTTCGCCTCACCGCCTCCCTCCCCTCGCGGAGATCGGGCGAGGCAAAGCTTGCCCGAGACTTCGGAGCCCGGGCGCGCCACATGAGGTTGGATCAATGTTGGACGTAGAGTCGAAAGGATGGATGGAGCAACGCGTGCGGAGCTTCATGCCCGAAGGTGCTCTGAAGGATTCCAATAAACTCTTTCGAGCCCGGGTGGTGGTGGCGCTCTCGTTTGCGCTGGCGGTTTTTGGGCCGATTTATGCGGCGATCCTCTTTTTGGTCACCGGCACGCGAGCCGAGCCTATTGCGACGGTGCTGGCAACTCTCGGGGTGGTGGCCGGGCCATTTTTGATGAAGGCGCGGGTGCCGCTGGTGGTGGTGGGCAACTGGCTGACCTTCTGCGGGTATGCGCTCTTTGCCTTTGTGGCCTCGCGGGAGCTGGGGTTGGCGGTGCTGATCTGGCAGGTGGTCTTTGCGATGTTTGCCGCGCTGATCGCCGGCAAGCGCTCCGCGCTGGGCTGGCTTGTGATCATGTCGGCGACGACGGCGTATTTTTACGTCAGTCTTATCCGCGGGGCACCGCCGGAGGGGGTGCTGCTTAATACCACGCAGCTGATCTGGGAGATGAGCCTTGTCATCGGCATGTTTGCCGCGGTCATGGTGCTCACGCTGACCTATGAGACGATCAAGGAGTGGGCGATCGCCGAGGTCCGTCGCAGTGAGGCGCAAACCCGGGCGATCTTTGATGCGGCACCCGACGGGATCCTGATGCTGAGCAGCCGCGGGGAGGTCGGGCGAGCGAACGCCGCGGCGATGGCGCTGCTGGGCTATGAGCATCAGGAGCTTCTGAAAACCCCTTTCGTCACCATGGTCCCCCAGATCGCGCAGTCTTCACCCACCTCGCCGCACGCGAGTGAGGGGGCGTCGCAGGATGGCGAGGAGGAGGTCTTCAGCAAGGTGCGCCCCAACCGCGAGGGCATCAGCGCCTGGCTCGGACACGGCCATGAGACCGAGGCCCACAGGCGAGATGGGCACGCGTTTCCGGCCGAGCTCAGCCTGACGCGGATCGATGAGGAAGAGCGTTTCGTGGCGATTCTGCGCGATATCACCGAGCGTCGCGAGTTTCAGGAGAGCCTCAAAATTGCGCGCGATCAGGCCGTGGAAGCCAACCACGCCAAGAGCCGTTTTCTGGCCAATATCAGCCACGAGCTGCGCACGCCGCTCAACGCGATTATCGGCTACAGCGAGCTGATCCTCGATGATTTGCAGGAGCTTGAGACGGTCGACACGGCCGAACTTCGCCCCGATGTGACCAAGATCGGAAAGGCGGGGCGTCACCTGCTCGGGCTGATCAACCAGGTGCTGGATCTGGCCAAGGTCGAGGCGGGCAAGATGGACGTGTACGTCGAGACGATCGATGTGCATGAGCTTCTCGAGGAGGTCTCGGACACCATCATGCCGGTGATCTCCAAGAACAAAAATGTGCTGGAGGTTAGCCTTGCGCACGCGCCGCGCACGCTGCGATCGGACCGCATGAAGTTGCGCCAGGTGCTGCTCAACCTGCTCTCCAACGCCTCGAAGTTCACCGAAGAGGGTTCGATCGAGGTGCGCGTGGTGCAGATCAACGCGGCGCAATGCTGCTTCGAGGTGATCGACTCCGGTATCGGGATTGCGCCCGAAAAGCTGGAGGCGCTCTTTGAGGCCTTTCGGCAGGCGGATGACTCGACCACCCGCGAGTACGGGGGCACGGGGCTGGGGCTGACGATCAGCCGACATTTCGCCGAGTTGATGGGCGGCACCCTCGGGGTGGAGAGCGAGATGGGCAGGGGCTCGACCTTTCGCGTGACGATCCCGATGTGCCTGGATGAGGTGGGGGTCGAGGAGGGCGAGGCCAGCAGCGACGAGCGCGTGCTGGTGGGGCTGGAGGAGGATTCCAGCCTTGAAGATGAGCTCGCTGCGCTTCCCGAGGACGCCCCTCGGGTGCTGGTGATCGACGATGACACCACGGTGCACCAGCTGATGACCCGCTACCTGGTCAAGCAGGGCTTTCGGGTGCATACGACCACCGGCGGTGAAGAGGCGCTGGCGATGGCCAGGCGCGTGCGCCCGGATGTGATCACGCTCGATGTGCTCATGCCCGAGATCGACGGCTGGGATATGCTCAAGCGGCTTAAGGCAGATGAGGTGCTCAAAGCCATCCCGGTGGTGATGGTGACGATTATCAGTGAGAAGAACCTGGGGATCTCCCTGGGAGCATCGGATTACCTGACCAAGCCGGTGGATCGTCAGGAGCTCTCGCGGGTGCTGCACACCCACGTGAAGACGCCCGGGGTGGGGCCGGTGCTGGTGGTCGAGGATGATGCGGCGACCCGTGAACTTCTGATGCGCACGATTCGCAGCGGGGGCTGGTCGGTGCTGGGTGCGCGCGACGGTTTGGAGGCGCTCGATGTGATCGACGGCGGCATGATGCCCAGCGCCATTTTGCTCGATCTGATGATGCCTCGCCTCGACGGGTTTGGCCTGCTGGAGCGTCTGCGGCGTCGTCCGGAGGCCGCTCAGATCCCGGTGATTGTGTTCTCTGCGGCCGACCTCGATGCGCGCCAGCGTGAGCGGCTCAGCCAGGATGTGACGCGCATCTTAAAAAAGGGCGGCTTTGTGAAGCAGCAGCTGCTCAACGATCTTCGCCAGGCCATCGAGTCGAGCAGCGGGGCTTCGCTCTAAGCCGAGCGCGTCGTTCAGCGGGTTTCCAGGATGATGAGGCCCGGGCTGAATACGCGGTGGGTGACGGAGCGACCGACCAGAGCCTGAATGCGGGCCAGTCGGCGCGCGATGTCTCGGGGCTCGAAGCCGGGGAACTTGCCGCGGGCGTACGCGTTGGCCACGCGGTGGCGAGGTGAGAGGGGGCGGGCCAGCGATTTGGTGGCTTCGACGGCGCGGCTGGCGAGCTCTTCGGCCAGGATCAGCGCGTCGGAGGGCGGGCGGTCCGGGTGCAGGCCCCGCTGGGCGTTGTGGAGGATCTCCAAAGTGAGGGGCATCGCCTCGGCGCGGAAGTTATGCAAAAGCGCCAGCGCGCGGGGATCGTCGGGCGCGGCAACCGGCGATGCGTCACGGTGCAAGGCGGGGTGAACGGCGGCCTTGCGAGGCTCGGGAGGGCGGCGAGTCAGCGAGGCGACCGCGTCGAGGACCTCGTCGATGTTGGCGCAGCGCTGTCCGAAGAGGTTGGGCAAGAAGAGGGGCTCGGTGCCGGCGAGCTCTCCGGGGTTGAAGTTGATGACGGGGCGACCGGCCAGGTGGGCTTCCAGGCCGGTGGTGCAGCCGTCGTGGATCACGCAGCGAGCGGCCAGCAGCCAGGGGGCCACCGAACCTTCGTGGAGCACATGTACATGGGGCAGCCCGGCGAAGATGCGCTCGTAGAGCGCCGGATCTTCGGAGGGGTGGGGACGCAGCACGATGGGCTGGTGGCGAAAACGAAGGCTGAGCTCGTGAACCAGGCGCACAAAACGGCTGAGCTGCTCGGTCTGGCGCGCCCAGCTCTCGATGGTGCGCCGGCGGCTGGCCGAGTTTTCGGGATCAAAGCCGTTGTAGGCGCTAAATACGAAGTCGCGGCCCATGCGGTTGTTGGTGCGCGCCAGGTTGGTGTTGATCAGGATGAAGTCGCCGTAGCGGTGGCGCTGGCGTGCGGTGTCGGCCTCAAAATAGGGGCGCCAGCGCGGCAGGTAGAGGTCAAAGCCGGGATGACCGGTGGTCTGGATATGCTCGGCCAGGTGGGGAGCGCGTGCGCGGTAGGTGTCGCGCTGGAAGTCGCCCCAGGTCAAAAGAAAGTCGTCGGCGGCCAGGTGGCGCGGATCGATGCGGCTGTGCAGGACCTCCCGCCAGCGCTCTTCGGTGCCCGGGTAGACCGCCCCCTCGGTGTCGAGGTGGATGAAGCGAAAGTTTCGTGATTTCAAAAGGTTATAGTCGTCAAGCCGGTCGGGGAAATGGGGGCGGATGGCGTTTTTGCCAAAATAGACGCCGTGGTCGAGCAGGCGGCACAGGCGCATCAGGGTCTCGTGCTGGCCGATGTAGATGCGGTTATGGGCGCGGGCGGCCTGCACCGCCATCGCCAGGCGAAAGTCGAGCTCGCGGTTGATGGTCTCGACCGGAAAAAGAACAGGAATGGGCGCGCTCATTTTAACCTCAGCTGGCGTGCTCCGGGCAGGCTGGAGGGCGGCATCTCGGCGGCCTGAACCATCTGCTGGAAGGTGGGGCAGCGGGCTGCCAGCTCGTCGTAGGTGCCCTGGTCGATGAGCCGGCCCTGATCGAGAACAAAGAGGCGATCGCAGTGGCGAACGGTGCTCAGGCGGTGGGCGATGATGATCAATGTGATGCGCCCGGAGAGGCGCTCAATGGCGCGGGTGATCTCGCGCTCGGTGGTGTTATCCAGGGCGCTGGTGGCCTCATCGAGCACCAGGAGGTCGGGGCGGCGGTAGAGGGCGCGGGCGATGCCTAAGCGTTGGCGTTGGCCTCCGGAGAGTCGCACCCCGCCTTCGCCGATCTCGGTGTCCAGGCCCCGGGGAAGCGCGGCGATGGTGCTGGCCAGGCGCGCGTCTTCAAGGGCGCGCCAGACCTCCTCGTCGTTGACGGTGTCGTCGGGCAGGCCGAAGGCGATGTTGCGGCGGATGGTGTCATCCATCAGGTAGACGGGCTGGGCGATGTAGCCAAGGCTGGCCTGCCAGCTGGCGAGCTCGGCGTGGATGTTCTGGCCGTCGACGAGGATCTGGCCCAGATCCGGGGGCAGCAGCCCCAGGATCAGGTCCACGCAGGTGGTCTTGCCGGCGCCGGAGGGGCCGACAAAGGCCACGGACTGGCCGCGCTCAATGCGCAGGTCGAGCTCGTGGAGCGAGGGAGTGGCGCTTTCGGGGTAGGTGTAGCTGACGTGGTGCAGACGAAGCTCGTGCTCCAGGGGACGCGGGTGCTGGCGAGCGTCGGCCAGCGCCCGGCGGTGGGTCTCGGCGTCGCCGGCTGCGGCGAGTTTTAGCGGGCTTTGCTCGACGGTGTTTTTGTTGGGAATGTCCGTGAAATCAACATCTTGCGCATGGGTTGTCGAGGGGGTGTGAGATTCGGAGCGGCGCACGCTCTCGGCCAACTCGCCGCTGCGAAGGGCTTCGAGGTCGGCGGCGATCACCTCCACGCTGGGGCGGAAGTGACGGATGCTGGTCAGCGCGGCGATGATGCGGGTCAAGGAGGGCATCATGCGCACGGCGGCCATGGCGAAGAGGCCCAGCACCGGCAGAATCTGGGTCAGCGGCTGACCGCGAGCGATGAGCAGGAGCACCACCAGGATCATGCCCCCCAGGCCCATGGTCTCGATGACGTGGCGGGGAATCTCTTTGATGAAGGAGTGAAAGCGCATCGCGCGGGCGTAGCGGGTGCTGTGCTCGGTGTAGGTGTCCAGGAAGAAGTCCTGCACGCCCAAAAGCTGGGCTTCTTTGACGCCGCCCAGGCCCTGGTTGACCCACTGGATCATCTGCCCGGCGTGGTGCTGCTGGGCTTTGCCGAGCACCGCCGACTTCTGGCGCACCCCGCGGTAGAAGCCGTAGCTCACCAGGCCAAAGCTGAGCATGGCCACCGGGGCAATGAAGGGCTCGACGGCGGCCAGCAGCAGCGCGATGACGCCGACGACCATCAGCTCCACGGCCAGGGTGAGCAGGGGGATGACCACGTGCACAAAGCTTAAGCGGACCTCTTCATTGACGTTGCGCAGAAGCTGGGCGCTGTTGCGATGCAAGTGGAAGGCGTAGGGGCTGTAGAGGTAGGCGCCAAAGAGACGGCGAGAGAGGCGGACCTGGTTGTCGAAGACGAAGCGAAATTTGAGGTGGTACATCAGACCCAGGACGAGGTTTTTGAGGGAAAAGGTCACTAAAAGGGCCAGGCCTGCGGCCATGACCACGCCGTTGGCGGTGCTGACGCCCAGGGTGTTGAGCAGCTCGGCGGCCAGCGGAATGTCATAGGCAGCGCTCGGGTCGTTGATCAGCGAGATAAAGGGCATGACGATGCCCACGCCCAGGGCCTCAAAGCCGGCACCGATGAGCATGAGCGCAAAGAGGCCGAGGAGCTCTCGGCGTTGACGAGGGTCGAAGAGCGACCAGATCTGTCGAAGCAGTGGCATGCGTCCCCCCACAGGGCCAGTTCGGGCAATGCAAAAGAAGTTAGGCACCGCCCGGGGGGGCGGGAAGAGAGGTGGGCGAGTTGGAAGGAGGAGGGATTTTTTGAGGGAGGGAGGCTTGCCGGGGAGCGTGGAAGTGCGCACTTTCAGGTGTGTCGCGGAGAGAGGTTTCTGATGGAATTGTCTTTGTAAAACAAGGGCTTATCTTCTCTGGGTGTGAGTCTTCGGGGTGTTCTGGCGAGCGGGGTGCCGGAAGCTAAGGGGCGATGACCTGAGGAGCCAAGCGTGGGGGGTGAAGGGGTGAGTCAACGCAGCCATATTGTGTATGTAAGCAGCGACGGGATGTTGGAGCCTCTGGGGACCTCTCAGGTGTTGCGCTATGTACGGGCGCTGGCCGGGCGCGGGGGGATGCGCTTTACGGTGGTGAGTCTGGAGAAGGGGGCCGACCGGGCGGAGCGTGACGGGGAGCGCGAGGAGGAGCTGGCGCGACTGCTGGCTGCCGAGGGCATTGGCTGGGAGCGGGGCGATTATGAAGCCGGTGGCGGACCGGCGGCGGCAGCCCGCAATGTGGCGCGGCTGCGGGGGTTGGTGCGCGAGGTCTGTGCGCGGGGCCCCATCGATCTGGTGCACGCCCGGAGTTACGTGGCCGCGGCGGTGGCTCGCAGCCTGGGGCTGACATACCTCTTTGATATACGCGGCTACTGGGTGGATGAGCGCCTGGAGCAGGGGCGCTGGTTTGATGGCGCGCTGCGCCTGAAACTGGCGCGGATCTGGGAGCGGGACCTCTACCAGAAGAGCGCGGCGGTGGTGAGCCTGACTGTGCAGGCCGCCGAGGAGATCAAGCGGGGAAGATTTGGGCCATGGCCTGAGGATCGGGAGGTGGAGGTGATCCCGACCTGTGTGGACTATGGCGAGTTTGGCCTGGGGGGGCCAGGCGACGCCGGGGTGGTGCCGGCGCCGGTGCGTGAGCGATTGCGCGGGGCGCTGGTCGTGGGCATGGTCGGGGCGATCAGTCAGGCGTACTGCGTGGAGGCCAGTGTGCGGCTCTTTGAGCAGGTGCTGGCGCGTCGCCCCGAGGCTCATCTGCTGTGTCTGACACGGCAGGCCCCGGCGTTGCTGGCAATTCTGGAGAAGGCGCGGCTGGATCCGTCGCGCTACACGATCACCAGTGCGCGCCATGATGAGATGGCCAGCTGGCTTTCGTTGATGGACTGGGGGTTGTTGTTGCGCAAGGAGGAGCCCTCGCACCGGGCGGCGATGCCCACCAAGCTGGCGGAGTTTTTCGCCAGCGGGGTGCGCCCGGTCCAGTGGGGGTGCAACCGGGAGGTGCGTCGCTGGGTGGAGCGGGCCCAGAGCGGGGTGGTGCTTGAGGATCTGAGCGAGGCGGAGCTGCGCCGGGCCGCCGACGTGATCGCCGCCTCGGAGCGCTGCATGCACACCGCGCTTAAGGCGCGCTGGATGACCCAGGCGCATTTCGACTTAAACGAGGGTGTCAGGCGTTACGCCAGGCTCTACGAGCGGCTTGTGGGGGAGCGTGAGCAGCTCCGGGTGCTTTTTTTGACCGAGGGCAAGACCGTGCCGGCCTCGCGCTACCGGGTCGAGCAGCTGATCCCGCATCTGGAGGCGCGGGGCATCCGCTGTGAGGTACGTGCGGCGTACGGGGAGGGGTATAACCGGCTGGGCGACGGCGGGGCGGCGCGGGTGATCAAGCTGGCGCAGAGTTTAAAGCGGGTGCCCTGGGCGCTCTCGGCGGCGGAGTATGATGTGGTGTTTTTGCAGCGTCTGGCGTTGCCATTCAGCGGGGCGCCGGAGGCGCTGGCCGCGGCGCGCAATCCGAGGGCGATCTTTGATGTGGATGACGCGATCTTTCGGGGACCGGACGGGGGCGAAGATCCGCGGGGAGCGCGGGCCTTTGAGCAGGCCTGTCGCTCGGTGGCGCATGTGATCTGCGGCAATGAGTATATCGGGGCCCATGTGCCGGCCGGAGTGCCCACGTCGGTGATTCCCACGGTGGTCGATACGCAGCGTTTTCGACCGCCGGCGCATCGTCCCCGCGGTCCGGTGGTGGTGGGTTGGATGGGGACGCGCTCGAATTTTAAGAGCCTGGAGTTGGCCGCGCCTCTCTTAAAGCGGCTGGTCGAGGAGCGCGAGGATGTGGTGGTGCGCCTGATCTCCAACGGGGAGTTTTTGCCACTCAAGGGGGTTGAGCGGGTGGAGCAACGGCCCTGGTCGGCACAGCGGGAGGTGGCCGAGCTTCAGGGGTTTGATGTGGGCATTATGCCGCTTCCGGAAAACGCGGTCACACGGGGCAAATGCGGCTTTAAGCTCTTGCTCTATATGGCCTGCGGAGTGCCGGTGGTGGCCTCGGCGGTGGGGGCGAATCGCACGATCCTGGAGGGAAGCCGCGCCGGGGTGCTGGCCGAGACGATGCGAGATTTTGAGACGGGATTGCGCGAACTGATCGACTCCTCTCAGCTGCGCGTGCGCATGGGGAGGCGAGGGCGCCGCCGAGTCGAAGAGCAGTATTCGGTGGAGGCGGTCATTGAGCGTTATGTGGCGATTTTTCAGGAGGTGGCCGGTCTGGAGGTATCGAGTGAGGCGGCCGGCGCATGGCTGCGGGCCGCCGGCGGGTGAGCCTGAGCACAGGCGAAGGCGCGGCGTTTGCCGGGGGGCGAAGTCAGCGACGCGTCGTGGCGTTGTAGGGGGTGCCGAGCATAGGGGGCGGGGGGATGGGAGTGGCCTGGTGATGTATGGCGCGATGGCAGGGATGGATGATGGGCGTAGTCAGGTGCCGCCGTCGGCGGTGCCTTCTGAGCGCGACGCGATCGGGCGTCGCGGTGGGTCTTGAGAGGAGGGGAGCATGAATGCGAACCACCTGTTGGTGACGGGAGGGGCGGGCTTTATCGGCGCGAACCTGGTGCGCTATCTGCGCCGGGAGCATCCGCAGACGCGGGTGAGCGTAGTCGATAAGCTGACCTACGCCGGCAACCGGCGCTACCTTGAGGAGCTCATTGCTCGACACGAGGTGCCGCTGATCGTCGCCGACATCGCCGACCGGGAGGCCATGGAGGGTCTCTTTGCCCGGTCGGACTTTGACGGGGTGATTCATCTGGCGGCGGAGTCGCACGTGGATCGCTCGATTCGGGGGCCGGCTGATTTTGTGCAGACCAATGTGGTGGGCTCCTTTGTGCTCCTGGAGAGCGCCCGGCGGGCCTGGGAGGAGCGAGGCATCAGGGGGCGCTTTCTGCATGTATCGACCGACGAGGTGTACGGAAGCCTCGGGCCCAGGGGGGCATTCAGCGAGCGCACTCCCTACGATCCCAGCAGTCCCTATTCGGCCACCAAGGCGTCGAGCGATCATCTGGCGCGAGCCTACCATCGCACCTACGGGATGGATGTCGTGATCACCAACTGCTCCAACAACTTCGGGCCTTTCCAGTACCCGGAGAAGTTGATCCCGGTGATCATTCGTCGGCTGCGCGATGGCCAGGAGGTGCCGGTTTACGGCGATGGACGTCATGTGCGGGACTGGCTTTTTGTCGAAGATCATTGCCGGGCGTTGAGCATGGCATTTGCTCAGGGAGAGTCCGGGCGAAGTTATAACGTGGGCGCGCATAATGAGTGGACGAACCTCGATCTGGTGTATGCGCTCGGCGATCTCGTCGATCGGCGTATGGGGCGTCCGGCGGGAACGGCACGGCAGATGGTGAGTTTTGTGCAGGATCGCCCCGGCCACGATCGGCGCTACGCGATCGACGCCACCCGTATCCGCAGCGAGTTGGGCTGGGAGCCGCGCTGGAGCTTTGAAGAGGCGCTCGCTCACACCGTGGACTGGTATCTGCGCCATATGGAGAGGATCTGGCCCGGGGGAGGGGGATTGTCAGCGGGCAGGCGCGTTTAAGTTCATCAGAGCGCATGGCGAGGCGAATCGGGCCGCGCGACGCTCCGTTTCATGACCAGACGTGACGAATTCAACGCTCGACAGGATGAGCGAAGCCGCGACATCAGGGGGGACTATGAGGGGAGTGGTTCTTGCGGGAGGGACGGGAAGCCGTCTCTTTCCGCTGACAAAAGTCACCAACAAACATCTCTTGCCGGTGGGGCGCCAGCCGATGCTGGTGCACCCGATCTTCAAGCTACGGGAAGCTGGCATCACGCAGGTGCTCATTGTCACGGGTACCGAACATATGGGCGATGTGGTGGGGCTTCTGGGGAGCGGCCGCGACTTTGGCTGCCAGTTTACCTACCGGGTTCAGGACGAGGCCGGAGGCATCGCCCAGGCGCTCTCCCTGGCCGAGAACTTTGCCGGCGGTGAGCCTGTCTGTGTGGTGCTGGGCGACAACATCTTTGAGGACAGCATCGCCGATGAGGCCAGGCGTTATCGTGAGCAGGGGGGCGGGGCGAGGATCTTGCTCAAAGAGGTGCCCGACCCGGAGCGCTACGGGGTGGCCCGTGTGGAGGGCGATCGCGTGGTGGAGATCCTGGAGAAGCCCCAGCGCCCGCCCGGCAATCTGGCCGTCACCGGGGTGTATTTCTTCGACGGGGAGGTCTACGACATCATCCGGGGGCAGCGCCCTTCGGCCCGCGGAGAGTATGAGATCACCGATGTGAATAACGCCTACATTGAGCGCGAGGCGCTGAGCTGGGGGCGGCTGCGAGGCTGGTGGACCGACGCTGGAACCTTTGCTTCGTACCATCAGGCCAACAGCTGGGTGATGGCCGCTGACCGGGAGCGCTTATGAGCCGTCAGGATGATCAGGAATCTCTCTCGAAGATCGTCGGTGTGGTGGTGCGACCGCTGAGCCGCCACCGCGATGGGCGGGGATGGCTGACCGAGCTCTGGCGTCATGATCAGCTTCCTCGCGAGTTCTGGCCGGCGATGACCTACCTCTCTCAGACCGAGGCCGGCGTGGCGCGGGGGCCTCATGAGCACGTCGACCAGGCCGACTACTTCTGTTTTATGGGACCGGGGACCTTCCGACTGCACCTGTGGGATAACCGCGTGCAATCCACAAGCTATGAGCGCTACGAGTCGTTTGAGCTTGGGGAGGAGCTTCCCGCCGCGGTGATCATTCCGCCGGGGGTGGTGCATGCCTATCAAAATATCAGCCGTGGACCGGGCTGGGTGATCAATTGTCCTAACCGGCTCTACCGCGGCGAAGGGTACGCTGAAGAGGTCGATGAGATTCGTCATGAGGACGATCCTCAATCCCCTTTTCAGCTCGGGAGAGCGCGCTAGTTTGAGGCGCTTCAGGGGGGCGCGCGCGCCGGGGGGAGCGCGCGCAACCTGACCGATACGCGTCGGGAGGCCACCCTGTCGGAGCGATCCGATGGGGCGGTCGCCCCGGCGCGTGTTCATCACCTACGATCATCATCGGGGGAGAAGATGCGGGCTGCGCGCTTTGTGATCTCGCTGGATCTGGAGCTTTACTGGGGCGTTCGCGATCACCGCCGTCTGGAAGATTATCGCGTGGCGCTTCTGGGGGTGCGTCGGGCGGTCCCGGCGATGCTCAAACTCTTTGAGGACTACGGGGTGATGGCCACCTGGGCCACTGTGGGCATGCTCTTCTGCGAGCATCGCGACGAGCTGCTCGCCAGCCTCCCCCGACGCATCCCGGCTTACCGAGACGCCTCGCTCTCGCCCTACCCGCATATTGCCTCCATTGGCAAAGACGAGGTCGAAGATCCCTTTCACTACGGGCTCTCCTTGATTCGTCTGATCGAAGCGAGTCCCGGGCAGGAGATCGCCTCGCATACCTTCTCGCACTACTACTGCTGTGAGCCCGGGCAGGATGCTGAGGACTTTGAGGCCGACCTGGAAGCGGCGGTGGCCGTGGCTGCCAGGCGTGGGATGCGCTTGACCAGCCTGGTGTTTCCGAGAAATCAGGTGCGGCGAAGTTACCTGGATATCTGCCGAAACCTGGGGCTGGAGGTCTACCGGGGAAATCCTCCCGGGTGGCTTTATCAGGCGCACGCCCGCGCCCGAAATACCGGGGTGCGCCGGGCCGCGCGTCTGCTCGATAGCCTCACGCCCCTGACCGGGGCGCGCTGCATCTCGGCGGTCTCTCCGCTGGTGCGTCAGCCGGTGAATGTGGCCGCAACGCGCTTTTTGCGGCCGCTGGCCACGCGAAGTCCCTGGCTTGCACGCCGGCAGCGCGCGCGCATCTGCCGGGAGATCGATGAAGCAGTGCGATGCGGAGGCGTCTATCACCTCTGGTGGCATCCCCATAACTTCGGGGTGGGTCTGGAGGCCCATCTCTCGGAACTTCAGTACATTCTTGACCACATGGCGCGTTGGCGCGAGGCCGGGCGTATGGTCACCGCGACCATGGCCGACGTGGCGCGCCAGGGCCTGGGCTATCAGGAGGGACCATGGGTAAGCCCCGCGTTGTGATGTTGGCCGGTCCGGGCGATGTGACGCCGATGCTCTACCACGAACTGAGCGCGCGTTTTGAAGCCCTGCCCGTCATCATGGAAAGCCCGATGTCACGGGTCGACTTTTTGCGTCGTCGTGCGCGCCGGATGGGATGGCTGAAAGTCGGCCACCAGAGCCTCTTTCAGGCCGCGGTAGCTCCTGCTTTGAGACGCCGTGGTCGCCGGCGCATCGAGGAGCTCTTGCGTTCCCACGAACTGCGCCGAGATCCGATTCCACAAGCTCAGCTCATCGCCGTGCCTTCGGTGAACTCCGAGGAGGCCCGCGCCGCGTTGCGTGAGCTTGAGCCCGAGGTGGTGGTGATCAGCGCCACACGCATCGTCAGCAAAGCGACGCTGGGCTGTGTCGAGGCGCCCTTTATCAACCTTCACACCGGTATCACACCCTATTATCGCGGGGTCCACGGAGGGTACTGGGCGCTGCATCAGGGCGAGCCTGAGCGCTTCGGGGTGACGGTCCACCTGGTGGATGCGGGCATTGATACCGGGGCGATTCTGGCGCAGCGGGTGATCGAGCCTTCGAGTGAAGACAACTTCGCGACCTACCCCTATCTGCAGTTCGCCCACGGGGTGCCCATGGTCGGGGGGGCAGTTGAGGGGGTGCTTAGCGGGGAGCAGCCGCGCTGGCGCGCGCCTGCTGTGAGCGGCGGGCTGTGGTCGCACCCCACGGTGCTCTCGTATCTGCGTGGCCGCCGACGCGGCGTGCGCTGAGCATGGGGGAGGGGAGTGCGGCCGGGGTGTTTGATGTATGTGGATTCATGTGGTTGATTTTAAAGAGAAAAACCGACGCCTTGCGGCGTCGGTTTTTTTATTGCTCGATGTGAGCTGGGTCGAGGCGCGGCTCTACCTTCTCAGCGTCCGTAGTACTCGCGGTACCAGGCGACAAAGTTGGCGATACCCTCTTCGATGGGGGTGTCGGGCTTGAAGCCCACGTCGTTGATGAGGTCTTCGACGTCGGCGTAGGTGGCCTGAACATCGCCGGGTTGCATGGGTAAGAATTCTTTTTGAGCTTCTTGCCCCAGGCAGTCCTCCAGCGCCCCGATCATGTCCATGAGCTGCACCGGGTTGTTGTTGCCGATGTTGTAGATGCGGTAGGGCGCGGCGCTGGTGCCCGGGTCGGGTTCATCGCCCGACCAGCTGGCGTTGGGTTCGGCAACACGGTCGGTCACGCGCACCACGCCTTCGATGATGTCATCGATGTAGGTGAAGTCGCGTTGCATATCACCCTTGTTGAAGACCTTGATGGGGCGGCCTTTGAGGATGGCGTCGGTAAAGAGAAAGAGCGCCATATCGGGTCGGCCCCAGGGGCCGTAGACCGTGAAGAAGCGCAGCCCGGTGGTCGGCAGCCCGTAGAGGTGGCTGTAGGTATGGGCCATCAGCTCGTTGGCTTTTTTGGTGGCTGCGTAGAGGCTGACCGGGTGGTCGATATTATCGTGAATGGAGAAGGGCAAGGAGGTGTTGGCGCCGTAGACTGAGCTCGACGAGGCGTAGACCAGGTGCGGGGTTTGCTGATGCCGACAACCCTCCAGGATGTTGGTGAACGCCACGATATTGGAGTCGATGTAGGCGTGCGGGTTCTCCAGCGAGTAGCGCACACCGGCCTGGGCGGCCAGGTGCACCACCCGGTCGAAGTCATGGGCTTTAAAGAGGGCGGCGACGCCCTGACGATCAGCCAGCTCAAGTTTCTCGAAGCTGAAGTTCGGGTTGGTCTGCAGCCGCTCCAGGCGCGCCAGCTTGAGGTTGGGATCGTAATAATCGTTGATGTTGTCGACGCCGACCACAGAGTCGCCGCGCGCGAGCAGGCGCGTGGCGAGGTGGGAGCCGATGAATCCGGCAGCGCCGGTGACCAGGATCTTCATAGAGAGCTCGTCGGGTCGAAGAGGTGAGACTTCTGAGAATAATGAGGATTAGAGGCGAGCGTCGGAGTCGCCGGTGGGCAGGACATATTTGATGTCGTAGACCACCGCGCCTTCTTTGCCGAGGGCGCGAATCTGCTCGGCGCCCATCTCGCGGAACTCGTCATGGGCCACGGCCAGGATGATGGCGTCGTAGTGGCCCGGCTTCGGCTCTTTGATGGGGTCGATGCCGTACTCGTGGCGGGCTTCTTCGGCGTCAACCCAGGGATCGTAGACGTGCACGCGGGCGTGGTAGGTCTCCAACTCACGGATGATGTCGATCACGCGGGTGTTGCGCAGGTCCGGGCAGTTCTCTTTGAAGGTCAGTCCCATCACCAGCACGTTGCTGTCGACGACCTGAAGTCGACGCTGGGTCATGAGCTTGGCGACCTGGTGGGCGATGTGGCTGCCCATGGAGTCGTTGAGTCGCCGGCCGGCCAGGATCATCTCGGGGTTGTAGCCGATCGCCTGGGCTTTATGCGTCAGGTAGTAGGGGTCGACGCCGATGCAGTGACCCCCGACAAGGCCTGGGCGGAAGGGCAAAAAGTTCCATTTGGTGCCGGCTGCCAGGAGCACCTCTTCGGTGTCGATGCCCAGGCGGTTGAAGATCAAGGCCAGCTCGTTGATCAGCGCGATGTTGACGTCGCGCTGGGTGTTCTCGATGACCTTGGCCGCTTCGGCCACCTTGACCGAGCTTGCCTTATGGGTGCCGGCGGTGATGACGGAGCGGTAGAGCGCGTCGACAAAGTCGGCCGCCTCGGGGGTAGAGCCGCTGGTGACTTTGACGATGGTGGTCAGGCGATGCTGCTTATCGCCCGGGTTGATGCGTTCGGGGCTGTAGCCCACGAAGAAGTCCTGATTAAAGCGCAGCCCACTGGTCTCTTCGAGCAGCGGCACGCAGACCTCTTCGGTGGCCCCCGGGTAGACGGTGGATTCGTAGATGACCACATCGCCCTTGTTGAGCACCGCACCGACCGCGCGGCTGGCGCTCTCCAGGGGGCTTAAGTCGGGGCGCTTATGCTCGTCAATGGGCGTGGGTACGGTGACCACGTAGACGTTGCAATCGGCGATGTCGTTGAGCTCGGTGGTGTAGCGCAGGCGTTGTGCGCTGACCAGATCGTCGGGCTCAACCTCCCGGGTGCTATCTCTGCCTTCGCGCAGTTCGTTGACGCGGCGAGGGTTGATGTCGAAGCCGACGGTGTCAAAGCGCCGCCCGAACTCCACGGCCAGCGGCAGGCCGACGTAGCCGAGCCCGACGATGGCAATCTGAGCGGTGTCGAGGGTGGGGGTGCCCATGAGGTCTCCTGCGAAGACGAAGGTTAGCGAGGTTGGGAGCCCGGACGAGGGTCCAGGGCAAGAATGGTCGCCGGATCGCGATTCTCACTGCTGCGGCCGATGGCATCATAATAGAAACCGGCGGCGCGCATCTGGTGCGGATCGTATTGATTTCGGCCGTCAAAGACGACTTTATGGCGCATCAGCCGGGCCATAGCTCCAAGATCGGGATGGCGGAAAGGTTTCCACTCGGTGACCAAAATCAAGGCGTCGACTCCTTCTAACGCGGCATACTGGTGTTCGGCCAGCATAAGATGCTGACGATCAAACCACTCCTGCGGGAAGTGCTCGCGGGCAGCTTCCATAGCCACCGGATCGTAGGCCTGAATGCGCGCACCGCGCGCGATGAGATGCTCGAGCAGGATGCGAGAGGGGGCTTCGCGAAGATCGTCGGTGCCCGGCTTAAATGCCAATCCCCAGAGACCGAAGCTCAACGCGCTTAAGTCCTCACCGTAGCGAGCGATGATCTTCTGCGCCAGCCGTTCCTTTTGAACCTGGTTGCGTCGCTCCACTGCGTCGAGGATCCCCGGCTCGATTCCCCGGTCGCGGGCCATATGGCAAAGGGCGCGCACGTCTTTGGGAAAGCAGGAGCCCCCGTAGCCGCAGCCCGGGTAGATGAAGTGGTAGCCGATGCGTTCATCGGAGCCGATGCCCAGGCGTACATTTTCCACATCCACCCCGAGCGCTTCACAGAGATGGGCGACCTCGTTCATAAAGGAGATCTTGGTCGCAAGCATGGCGTTGGCAGCGTATTTGGTCATCTCAGCGTCGCGCGTGCCCATAAAGAGCAAGCGCTGGTGATTGCGGTTAAAGGGGGCGTAGAGTTCGGCCAGGCGCTCGCGGGCATGCTCATCTTCGGTGCCGATGATGATGCGGTCGGGCTTCATAAAGTCGTCGATCGCCGCGCCTTCTTTCAAAAACTCCGGGTTGGAGACGACGACCACGCGATGGTCGACACCGCGATGCGCCAGATGATGCTCAATGGTCTCCTGGACCATGCGAGCGGTGCCCACCGGCACTGTCGATTTATCGACGACGATGGCGTCGCGCTTCAGGTGCTCGCCGAGCTGGCGGGCAACCTCCAGCACGTGCTGCAGATCGGCCGAGCCATCCTGGTCGGGCGGGGTGCCCACGGCGATGAAGAACACCTCGTCGGACTCCGAGGTTTCGGATAACGAGGTGGAGAATGTCAGTCGTTTTTGGGCGATGTTACGCTGGAGGAGCTCGTCGAGTCCGGGCTCAAAGATGGGGCTTTTGCCCTGACGAAGTTGCGCTACTTTGCGGGCATCGACGTCGATGCAGGTCACCTGATGGCCCATCTCAGCAAAACAGGTTCCGGTGACCAGCCCGACATAACCGGTGCCGATGATCGTGAGGTTCATGGTCTCTCCTGGGGAGGGCGTGGAGCCCCCGGTGAGGGGGCAGCCGGAGCATGGGGATCACCGAGGTCAGGAGCGACGGTGATCACGAGCAACAAGGGGCTCAGCGCGCGGCGCGAAGGCGAGGAAGCTCAAGAACCGTCGCGTCGGTATGCGGGCTCTGGTAGTCGGGGATCAGGTCGGCAAGTAACGCACGGACCCCGGAGTGATCGCCGCGATCGGCAGCTGCCAGAAGCTCGTGGTAGAGCGCGTCGAAGTGTTCGGGAGGCCCGCTGGATGTTTTGCCCACAAAGATCTGGGCGTGTTCGGTTCGATCGACGTCTTCCTCGTCGAGGGTCAGCTCCTCGAAAAGTTTTTCGCCGGGGCGAATACCGGTGAACACGATCGGAATCATGGCTTCATTGGCACCCGAGAGCCGGATCATATCGCGGGCCAGATCGGCGATGCGCACCGGTCGGCCCATATCGAGGATAAAAAGGCTGGCCTGGCTCTCGAAGCTGGCGGCCTGCAAGACCAGCTGCACCGCCTCGGGGATCGTCATGAAGTAGCGGGTCATCTCGGGGTGGGTCACCGTGACCGGACCGCCGCGGCGGATCTGATCGCGGAAGATAGGCACCACCGAACCGTTGGAGCCGAGCACGTTGCCAAAGCGCACCGCGCAAAATCGTGTATCCGGATGCTCCTGGCCCAGGCGCGCCACGATCCACTCGGTGACGCGCTTGGTCGCGCCCATCACGCTGGTGGGGTTGACCGCCTTGTCGGTGGAGATGAGGACGAAGGTCGACACGCCCATCTCCGCGCTGAGGCGAGCGACGATTTCGGTGCCGCGCACGTTGTTTTTGACGGCTTCAGCCGGGCTTTGCTCCATCAGCGGCACATGTTTGTACGCCGCGGCATGAAGCACCACCTGGGGGCGATGCGTCTCAAAGATCGCGCGCATCCGCCCTGCATCGGCCACGCTGGCGACGCAAGGCACGACGGGGCGATCGTCGTTCGGGTTGAGCTCGCGGTGGATCTCAAAGAGAGGGGTCTCCGCCTGTTCCACCAACACCAGGGTGGAGGGCGAGAACCCGGCGATCTGCCGGCAGAGCTCGCTGCCGATCGAGCCCCCGGCACCGGTGACCAGCACGCGTCGATCTTTGAGAAAGCCAGCCAGCGATTCCAGATCAAGCTCCACCGGGTCGCGGCGTAGCAGGTCGGCGATGGAGACCTCACGCAGGCGATCGAGTGAGATCTCCTGATGCAGCATCGCCTCAACCGCTGGCAAAATGCGGGTGTGAACGCCGAGTGGAGCGGCAAGCTCAATGACCCGTCTCACCTGATGCTGCTCTTCGGGCGGAAGCGCGATGATGATCTCCTCAATATCGTGGCGCTCCACCAGCTGTGCGATACGATCGAGAGGCCCTTCCACCGGGATGCCGTGGAGGCGAAGCCCCCGCTTATAGGGGTCGTCGTCCACAAAGAGCAGCGGGCGCAGGCGCAGGTTGGGGCTGCGGTTGATCTCGCGCACCATCAGATCGCCGGCATCGCCCGCTCCTACGATCATCAGATTGCGCGCTCGCCGTGGAGTGGCGCTCAACGCCATTGCCTCGCGCACCAGGCGCAACGCGCCGCGTACCCCGCCCAGAAGAACCAGACTCAGCGTAAAGTCGAGCAGGTAGATCGAGCGCGGAAAGCTCTCCGGGCGTAGCACCAGCGTGTTAATCGCCATAAAGATCAACGCCGAGATCGCCAGCGCGTACGCCAGCGAGATGATGTCGTAGAGGCTGACGTACTTCCACCATCCCTGGAACATCTTGAGGTAGGCAAAGACGATCGTCTTCACCCCCAGCAAAACGAGCAGCCCGCCGCCCAGCGTGGGCAGGTATTCAGCGGGGATACGAAGATCGAAGCGAAAGAGAAATGACCCCAGATAGGCCGCCGAGAAGAAGGCCAGGTGGGCCAGCGCCAGGATTGCGCTGCGCCAGCCGGCTGGCAGTCGACTCAGAGGTTCCATCCACCGCGACAGCGTGTTCATCGCCATAAGCGATGCTCCCATGCGCTGGCCGAGACAGCCTGGCCCAGAGGCGCGTTGCGGCGCGTTACTGCCCGACATCCGGCAGGTTCGCGCGGTTCGAAAGGTTCCCCCCACGCGTTGGTGGGTGCTACGAGCGCCTCGGTCCCCCGGGGCGTTGGCGTTGGTCGCTGAGGACGAACGCCATTAAAATTCGTATGTGGCAGAAGCTAACCCCCCCTCGCCACGGGTCAACGCGCTCAGGGTTGTCGCGCGCACTCCGAGCGCAGCTGTCGCAGAGCCCGCTGGTGAGGCCCCTGGCCGTGGTCGCGAATCACCGCCGCCAGATCAATGCACTTTTTATGGCGGACGAGAAAACGCCCCAGATCGCGAGGCTCATCGTAGTGGCGGACCAGCCGTTCCAGAAGTACCCGGGCGCGTCGAAGATCGCCCTGCGCCTCGGCGATTGCCGCCTCACTGCGCCAGCATACCCCCTGGTCACGGGCGTGCAGCGGGGGAGCACAGCCGATGGCGTAGATCGCGTTGAGCAAGGCCTGGCGGTCGCTTTCGCCTTCGTCGGGGCGATGGTCGGGCGCGGTGACGCGCAGAAGATCGCGCGCCACATCGGCGCTCAGCCAGCCCCCCCGGAGCGCGCGCTCGGCCAGCGCCAGAGCGGCCTCGGGACGCTCCTGACGGTGGTAGATCTGTATCAGCTCTCGCAGCACCTGATCGTGCACCTCCTGCTGGTCTCCAGGATTCATGGCCAGCAGTTGCCCCGCCCACAACTCGCTGAGCTCCCAGAGCTTCTGTTCGCGATAGAGCTGTATCAGCCCCAGGCGCAACGCCGTGCTCTGTGGCCGCTCATCAAGCATCGCCAGCGCGAGCTCGGCTGCCTGCGCCGGCCCCTCCACCCGGGCGCATTCTCGCAGGGCAAAACTCAGCAGGGACTCGCTGGCGCGGCCCAGGGCCAGCGCGCGATGAGGAATGTCGTGGAGATCGCGAAACAAAAATGCACCCAGCCAGCTGGCCGGTGCCAGATGGGGCTCGGCGTAGAGCTCGCGCCAGATCCGGGCGGCCTCTTCGTGCTGGCCGTCGACGACCAACGTCCGCGCCAGCACCAGCCCCTGATGGGGAAATGGGTTGAGCGCGTAGGCCCGTCGGGCCAGGGCGAGCGCGCGCTCGGTGTGACCTGCCTGGCGCAGCTCCACGCTCCGATCGCCGAGGGCAGCAGCGTCGGTGGGGAAGAGCGCCAGCCGCTGCTTCACCTGCTCTTCGGCGTCAGGCGCGTCCGCATCATAAAGCCCCCAGAGCAGTCCGCAGGCCAGCAGTATACCGGCGGCCAGTGCTCCGACCAGCGCGCGGTAGAGCCGCTGGCTCAGGGGGCGATGGTAGCCTGGAGCGCTCGTTTTGGCGCCGGCCACGCAGAGTTCAATAATCATCAACGCCGGCAGCGAGATTCCCAGCGTGAAGAAAGGAAAGTGAAAGAGAGAGGCCACGCTAAGCCCCACAGCCAGGGCCACTGCGATCGCCCCCATGCGAGGGTTCTCGCTGGCCAGGGCCTGTCGCACGAGCAGCACAAGACTCATCCCGAGCAGCGCGATCGCGGCGATGCCGACCGGCCAGCCATAGGCAAAGATCCACTCCACCGGCTCGTTCTCAATGGTGGGCACGCTGTGCATTCCCACGATATGGGGGTCGAGGTAGGCGGGTAAGCCCATTCCCACGGCGCCAGCGCCGGCGCCGGTCAGCCAGAAGTCGCCAGCGGCACGCAGCGCCGCCCCACTCATATGAAGACGCACCTCGAGGCTGGTCTGTGCCAGGGAGTCGGCCACACTAAAGTGCTGCGGTAAGAGAAGGCCGGCGATGACCAGTGCCGCAGCAAGTCCGCCACCGATCCACACCAGGCGGTGATGAGGCGTCTTCTCCCGGGGGGCATCGGACGTGTGCGTGGCGGCATGGCGAAACAGCACCGCCCCGCCGGCCAGAGCGGCCAAACCCAGCGCAAGCAGCGAGCCCTCGCTGCGATGGGCCAGGGTCAGTACGCCGAAGATCGCGCAGAACACCATCATCGTTGCACTCAACGCGCGTTGGCGCCGCGCCCACATCAGCGCTGCACCGGCGCTTACAAGGGTGGCCAGCGCATAGTAGGTTGCGGCGTGGTTGGTGCTCACAAAGGGGGCCCAGGCTCGGGGATGCAAGCTGGCCTGGTAGAGCCCGAGTATTTTGTCGGTCTGGCTGAGCACCTGCATCGCACCGGCCAGCGCGACCACGATCGCGATGATCGAGGCGGCGGCCAGCCCCTGACGGCGCAGCGCGCGCCAGCGCCCCAGATTGCTCACCGCCAGCGCCCCCAGGCTCAGCGCAAACCACTTGAGCGCCATCGCCGCGCTGGCCGGCGCATCAAGTGAGAGCGGGCGAAACGCCGGCAACGCCCTCTCCCCGAACGCCGCTTCCCAGCTCAGCCTCAACGCCTCGCCACTCGCCGGACTCACGAGGTTGATGAGCCCCACCGGCATCGGCAACGCCTGCAGCAGCGAAACCATCCCCAGCATCGCGAAGACCGCCGCCGGAATAGAGCAGCGCCGCAGCCCGGTTGGCCGACCCTCCATCGCGAACTCGCCGATAAGCACGACCACAAGGGCCAGCGTCGCCAGGAGCGCCGCGCTCAACGCATGCACCCCTCCAACCATCAGCGGACTTGCCAGCAGCAAAATGGCGAGCAAGATCGAGGAGACCTTAAGCCAGAGCGGGCGGGATTTTTGTCGGGCCATCAGGCGCCTCGTGGTGTGGCCAAGCCTAAAAATGGGCGGCGTTGACGCCGCAGACTTGAGTCTCTACGATCGCGCGCCGCGTCGTCAAAAGGCCCCCGGGGCCCCCATGACCTGAGAGCACTATGTCGGACCAGTACGGATTCCAAGAGCCACGCCAAAGCAGCGCGCCCGAAGAGCGTGGCGAGTCGCTCGGTGCCCTTATCGGGCGCTACTGGGCGCTCTTTCGACGTTTTTACTGGGTGCTCATCCTCACCTCGATCGCATGCGTGGCGGCGGCCTATTTCTGGACCGATCGACAGCCTCGCATCTATCAGGCTACCAGCAAACTTATCTTTCATGAGTCGCGCCCCAATGTCTTTGGTAAGCAGTTTGAGCGGGTTGAGCTTGTCGATCCGGGCGGCCGCTGGCAGTTCGAGCAGTTCTGGAACACCCAGAAAGAGGTGCTCGGCTCCAAATGGTTTGCCCAGCGCGTCATCGAACGCGAGGGTCTTCTGGACGCCCCGGGCTTTTTATCCCCTTCTGTGCAGCAGTTAGATGAGGATGAGCGCATGAAGCGCGCCGTCAACACCCTGCAGCGCGTGGCGGTTTATTCTCTGCAGCGCGACAGCCGGGTGGGCCTTGTTCAGGTGCGTTTCAAAGATCCGGAGCTTGCTGCCAGTATCGCCGATGGCATCTCGGAGACCTACGTCGAGTACATCCGCGAGTTTCAGACTGGCGGGCTGCGTCAGCTGGCGAACTGGTTTGACGATTACGTCTCCACCAAGCGCGAGGAGCTCGATGAGTCGCGCTCCGAGTTGCAGAAATACCAGCGCGATAACAACATTCTCTCGCATACCTTCGAAGATCGCCGCGAGATGGCTGCGGAGGGCCTGGCCGCCGTCAGCACGCAGCTGCGCGACGTGCAGGCGCGTCTTTTTGCCGAGGAGGCGCTGCTCAATCAGCTCGAGACGATGGAGTCCCGTGGTGATGATCTGCGCGCGCTGGGCGATCTTGTCGATAACCCGGCGCTTAAACGCGGCCTCGATCGCGAGAGCGAACTTCTGGAGCGTCGCGCCGAGCTCAAGACACGCTATCTCGATGCTCACCCTGAGGTGCGCGCCGTTGATGAGCAGCTCGAAGTGGTACGTCGCTCCATCGAAGAGGAGATCGGGCGGATTCGCACCGCGGTGGCCAACCGCGCTGCCGTCACCCGCCGCAACACTGCCAACCTCCAGGAAGAGATCGAGCGCCACAAGGCCGAGATCGCTGAACTCAACCAGATTGGCTTTCGCTACACCGAGATGCGTGACAGCACGGAGACCCTGCGCCAGCACTATGAGACGGTGCTCGGCCGCACCAACGAGCTCGACCTTAACGCCCTCTATGAGAGCGAGATCATTCAGATCCTTGAGAACGCCGATGTTCCCGGTGCCCCGATCAGCCCGCAGGTGCCGCTGAACCTGGCCGTGGGCCTGCTCCTGGGCCTCTTTCTGGGGGGCTCGATCATGGTGCTTATCGATGCTCTCGATACCACGGTCAAGACCGAGGAGCATGTCACCAAATACACCACACGCCCGATCCTGGGCATGCTTCCGGCGGTCAACGCCGGGGCGGTCAAGGGCGTGGAGAAGTTCGGCGACTCCGCGCTCGATACGCTCACGCATACCGCTCCGCGTAGCTCTTTTGCCGAGGCGATCAAGACCCTGCGCACCAACCTGATGTTCATGGCCCCGGACAACCCCCCACGCGTCCTCCTGATGACCAGCCCGGGCCCCGGCGAGGGCAAGACGCTGACGTCGGTGAACATGGCGATCGCGCTGGCGCAGTCGGGCCAGCGCACCCTGGTGATCGACAGCGATATGCGTCGCCCCCGCGTCCACAAAGCCCTGGGCATGGACAACACGGTGGGCCTCTCCGAGGCCATCACCGGCGAACGCACCTACAAAGAGGCGGTTCGCCCCACGGGTATCGAAAACCTCGAGGTGATGACCTGCGGACCGGTGCCTCCCAACCCCTCGGAACTCTTGCAGACCGAGCGATTCCGTAAGCTGGTGCGCGATCTTCGCGAGGACTACGACCGGGTTATCTTCGACTCCCCGCCCCTGGCCGCGGTGGCCGACGCCCTGGTGCTCAGTCATTCGGCGGATGTGGTCTTGTTGATCCTGAAGTTCGGTCAGACCCGCCAGGAGCTTTTGCGCCGCTCCATCGAGCAGCTGGAGTCCATCGGGGCGCCCTTCGGCGGCACGGTGCTCAACGACATCGACGAGAACGCCGGCTACGGCTACGCGTATTATTACCGCTACCGCTACGACGAGCCGGGCGACTCCGGCGACTCGAAGGGCGGGAAGATGGCCAGCTAAGCGGCCTTCCCGTAGATCATATGAACCTTAAAGCGCCCGTTGCTCGCTCAGAGCGCGGGCGTTTTTTGGTGCATGGCCTCGCGCACCGCGTCGGCGATGGCCTCGCGCTCATCGTCACGAAGCTCCGGGAAGACGGGTAGAGCCAGAACTTCCTCACAGGCCCGCTCCGCGTGGGGAAAGTCGCCCCGCTGGTAGCCAAGTTCGCGTAGCGCCGGCTGGGTATGAAGGGGCTCGGGGTAGTAGACGCCGTGGCCGATGCCCCGGGCTTCCAGGTGAGCGATGAGGCGCGCGCGATCGGCAACGCGTACGACATACTGGTTGTAGACGGGGCGATGGCCCGGTGTATGCCGCGGGAGC
Source organism: Lujinxingia sediminis (assembly GCF_004005565.1). Lineage (NCBI taxonomy): Bacteria > Deltaproteobacteria > Bradymonadales > Lujinxingiaceae > Lujinxingia > Lujinxingia sediminis. The sequence continues at coordinate 72,597 of NZ_SADD01000014.1, forward strand.
TTCAGGCCTTCAAGGCCGGCCAGCGCTTCATTGTAGTAGGCGGCGTGGGCGCGTCGGCGCTCGCAGAAGGAGCGAAGATGGGGGAGTTTGGCCGAGAGGATCGCCGCCTGAAGGGCGTCGAGGCGAAAGTTACCGCCCACCTCCACGTGATGGTACTTGGGGTTTGCGCCGTGACGCCCCAGCAGCCGAAGCCGCTGGTGAAACGCGTCGTCATTGGTGAAGACCATGCCGCCGTCGCCGGCCGCCCCCAGGTTCTTGGTGGGGAAAAAGCTCACGCAGCCGGCCAGCCCGAAACTTCCGGCCTGGTGCCCCTCAAAGCTCGCGCCGAGTGCCTGGGCCAGGTCTTCAATGACGGCCACCCCCGGCGCGTTCTGCACCGCCGCCATCACCTGGTCCATCTGCGCGCATTGACCAAAGAGGTGAATCGGAAGCACCGCCCGGGTCTTCTCACCCAGCGCGTCTTCAACCCTGGAGGCGTCCAGGTTGAACCCGTCGGGCTCAATATCGACAAAGACCGGTCGGCCCCCCAGGCGAAGGATCGAGCCGACGGGAGCAAAAAATGTAAAAGGCGACGTGACGACCTCATCGCCGGGCTTAAGATTTAGCGCCATCAAGCTCAGCAGCAATGCGTCCGTACCGCTGGAGACGCCCACCGCGTGCGCCACACCCACATGGCGGGCCAGCGCCTGCTCAAGCTCCGTGACGTAGGAACCGCCGATGCAGCGCTGCGTCCGCAACACCTCGTCGACGGCCGGGCGGATAAGGTCTTCGAGCGCGGCGTACTGACGCGTCAGATCAAAAAAAGGAACACCCATTGCGAACTCCGGGGGGAAGGCGCCCACCAGGCGCCTCAGCACATCATCGACGTCGCTTAAACTGGCTTGAGCGTACCTTCGCTCAAGGTGTAGCGCTGGCCGCATTCTGTGCAGGTGCACTGCGACTCTGGCGCAGGCAGAGTCAGCCCGCAACGGCAACTCCATCCGATCTGACGGGCCGGCTGACCGACCACCAGCGCATAGGGCGCCACATCGGCGGTAACCACCGCGCCCGCGCCCACAAAGGCAAACTCGCCCACCTCCACCCCGCACACTACGGTGGCGTTGGCACCCAGGGTTGCCCCTCGACAGATGCGGGTGGTCTGGTAGGCATGCCGGCGCGAGACGTGCGCGCGGGGGTGGCGCACGTTGGTAAAGACCACGCTCGGGCCGCAGAACACATCGTCATCGAGGATCACCCCGTCGTAGATCGAGACGTTGTTCTGGATCTTCACCCCGTCGCCGATCTTCGCGCTGGGAGCTACGTACACGTTCTGCCCCAGACTGCATCGCTGGCCAATGGTGGCGCCGGCACACACATGGGCAAAATGCCATACGCGGGTGCCACCGCCCAGGTGGGCCCCTTCATCAATGATCGCGCTGGGATGGGCCCAGGCTTCGGCAAGAGCGTCATGATGCGTCATGGTTCAGCGCTCCAGGCGCAGCGGTTGATGCGCTCGCATCGAGGCATACGCCGCGTCGATGATCGCCAGCGAGCGCAGCCCCTCTTCGCCGGTGACAATCGGCGCGTCAGGGACTCCGTTAAGATGCTCAAAAATCGCCCCGAAGACGTGCGCATGCCCCCCCGAGAGGATGTCTTCGACGGAGCTGGCCAGTTCCGCAATCACATCATCTTGTGGGGTATGTTCTGCAAACTCCCAGGCTTCCACACGGTCGCAGCGCGGGCCCCCCAGCCGCACCGTGCCACGCTCACCGAGCACTGTCAGACTGGTAGTGAGGTTGCGGGGGTAGGCCAACATCGAGACATGCACGCTTCCCAGCGCACCACCGGGCCAACGCAGGCTCAGAAGGGCGGTATCTTCCACATCGATACGTCGCCCCAGCGTGCCCCCGGTCGCATAGACTTCATCGGGCTCGTCGAAGATCCAGGCGAGCAGATCCACATAATGGCTGGCCTGATTCATCAGGGCGCCGCCGTCGTACTCGCGCGTTCCCCGCCAGGAGGCCGCGTCATAGTAGGCCTGGTTGCGATTCCAATAGACTTCCAACCCCACGCTGAAGATGCGCCCGAAGCGCTCGTTGCGCACCGCTTCGCGCAGCGCCAGAAAGAGCGGATGATGGCGCAGTTGCTTGATCACAAAGAGTTTGCGCCCGAACTCCCGCACCTGCATGACCATCTGGCGCGCCTCCTCAAGCGAGGTGCTCAGGGGCTTTTCCAGGATGATGTCAGCACCCGCGCCGGCGACTTTCAGCGCCTGAGTGCAGTGCAGCCCGGTCGGTGTGGCGATGCTCACAAGTTGCGGGGAACGCTCGGCGAGCAGCTCATCCAGCGAGGCGAAGGCCGGCGCTTCAAGGAGTGCGCCCAGCGTTTGCCGGCGGTGCGTGTCAGGATCGACCACGCCAACCACGTCAACACGTGGACCGTGCCATTGCAGCGCGCGCGCGTGGCGCTCGGCCACGTGGCCGCAGCCAACCAGCGCAATACGACGGGGAGCAAGAGGGGAGAGGGGGGCTGTATCGCTCAGGGGAGGCCTCATATCGAACATCGTCGGGGCATCAGCCGGCAAGAGATACACCGAAACACGGTCGGCTTCCAGGATCTTCGCCGGGTTGATGGCGTTCGTTGCTCGGGGGTCGTCTCGGCAGTCGACAAGCTCTCTTCAGGCTCGAATCCCGATCTTCTCCCGCCTCGTCCGTACGTCGGAATAACATCGCCAACGTGGTGTATTCACATCGCGTACCCGCGCCGCTTGAGAACTCTGTCGACGACTTGCGCTTCGGGACGCACTTCCCTAGGGTTCGCTTCTGTCGCAACCTCTTCAGTCGACCGGATGCCGTGTCGAAGTTATCGCCTATGAAACGCATCACCTCACAGCGCCTGCAGCTGCGACGCCCCCTCGGGTGGGCGCTCAGTCTTGTGCTCTGGGCGGTGATGCTGGTTCCGACAGGAGCCTCGGCGATGGAAGGGGTGCCCGTGCAGCCAACCTGCACCGGGGGCTTTGAACACCCGATGCAGGCCGCGGCGTCGTCGCAGGCCCGCGAGGCCTTCGATCGTATGGTGTCCTGGGGATTTGGTCCGTTGACACCGGTCGAGCCGGATAGCTTTGAAACTCCGGCTCCGAGCGCGGAGAACGACAAGCCTTGCGGAGCATCGTCAGGCATCGATCCGACCAACCCTGAATACAACATCTGCTTTGAAGGCACGCGAGAGCCCGTTTCTACGCTCCCCGATCTTCTGGCGCGCTATCAGGCTGAAGAGGCCGCCGGCGCGCTCTTTGATGTGGTTGCGAAGATGGGGGTTCAGAGCACCGGGCATATCCCCCGCCATCAGCAGGCCCCGGCCGCGCTCCCCGAGCGCCCATGGCTGGCCGCGCTGGTCGATTCGATGGAGCGCAGCGCTCCCCTTCAACACGAAAGCCCACTGACCTGCTCGGAGTACAGCGAGCTCTGCCGAAGCCTCCCACCGGCCACGGCCGGCACGGCGTTCATCGGGCTCGTGACTGTACGTTCTCCTGTTGAGCTCTACGCGACGCGTTACCCTGTGCTTTCCTCTCCGCCCACGCAGCCCGCGCTGGAGCGCCTGCGTGTTGGCCCCGCTCTTGAGCACCGACGCCTGCTCGAAGAGCCCCCTCAACATAGCTGAGCGGCCTTAGCTACAGCCTGAGTTCGGCTCTATGCATCAAACGCAGCGTTGCGTTTGACGCTTGAGCCGGCGCGCGCGCTGTGCAACAACCTGCGCCCGCAAACGCTGTGGCCGCATCGCGGCTTGAAATCTTACGTATCAACACGTGTTTGTTTCACGATTCGGCGAGCTGTGCGCTTTGCACGGTTTGCCCCCAAACCTGAACATCAGGAGTAAACCCATGGCAGGACATTCCCAACAGAGCAATGGCGTAGGTGCGCTGATGCTCATCGCCGTGGCCGTGATTTGCCTCGGCATCGGCTTCTTCATCGGTACTAAAAACACCACCCCGACCGCCGGAAGCGCCCCCGGCGCCGCCGTCGCGCCCAGCGCTCAGGCCGGCAAAGACAGCACCAAGATTCCGGTGGGCGACAGCCCGACCTACGGCCCGGCCAATGCGCCGGTCACCATTGTTGAGTTCACCAGCATGCAGTGCCCCTTCTGTGGCCGCGCTGCTGGCACGCTCAAGGAGCTGGCTGACAAGTATCCCAACGACGTGCGTCTGGTCTTCAAGAACTTCCCCCTCTCTTTCCAGGCCCAGGCCAAGGACGCCTCGCGCGTCGTGATGGCCGCCGAGCGCCAGGGCAAGTTCTGGGAGATGAAAGAGAAGATGTTCGCTGACCTGCAGGCCTACCGCTCGGGCGATGTGAAAGATCTGGGCGCGAAGTACGCTGCTGAGCTCGGCATGGACGTTGAGAAGTTCAAGGCCGACTACGACGATCCCGCCATCGTGGCTACGATCGACGCAGATCAGAAGCTCGGCGAAAGCCTGGGCGTTCGCGGTACCCCGCACTTCTTCGTCAACGGCGAAGTTGTCAACGGTGCCCAGCCCCTGGCCCGCTTCGAAGAAATCGTCAAGAAGCAGCTCGGCGAAGTCGAAGAGCTGCTGGCCGCCGGTACCAGCCGCGACGGCATCTACGCGGCGATGGTCGACAAGAACTTCAAGAGCGCGCCCGCCCCTCAGCAGGCTGAGCGTAAGGCTGAGCCGGCCACCGAAGTGCACATGGTTCCGGTGCGCGACGCCGACTACGCCAAGGGTGCCAGCGCCGACCAGGCGCTCGTGACCATCATGGAGTTCTCCAGCTTCCAGTGCCCCTTCTGCGCGCGTGGCTCCGAGACCATCAAGCAGCTGGTTGAGAAGTACCCCAACCAGGTCCGCGTGGTCTTCAAGCACTTCCCGCTTGGCTTCCAGCAGCAGAGCGAGCCGGCCTCGCGCGCTTCGGTCGCCGCCGGTAACCAGGGCAAGTTCTGGGAAATGTACCAGCTTCTCTACGACAACCAGCGTTCGCTGGGCGAAGCGAAGTTCGAAGAGCTCGCCGGTCAGCTTGGCCTGAACATGGACAAGTTCAAGGCGGACTACGCCGCTCCGGCCACCGCCGAGATCGTCAAGCAGGCCCAGCGTGACGGCCAGTCGGCCGGCATTCGCGGCACCCCGGGCTTCCTGGTCAACGGCATCAAGGTTGTCGGCGCCCAGCCCCTGGCTGTCTTCGAAGATCACGTCAAGAAGCAGATCGAGATCGCCGAGAAGATCAAGTCCGATCGCAACCTCTCCGGCGAGGCCCTCTACGAGGCCGTGGTCGAGTACAACAAAGAGAACGTCGCCGAAGCTGCTCCTGCAGCTGCCCCCGAGCGTCCCGCGGCCCCCGCGCCCAAGATCGCTGACGACGCCCTCTCGGTCGGTAACTCCTACACCATGGGTCCGGCCAACGCTCCGGTCACCATCTACGAATTCTCCAGCTTCCAGTGCCCCTTCTGCGCCCGTGGCGCCGAGACCCTGGATCGCGTGAAGGAAGAGTACGGCGACAAGGTGCGCGTGGTGTACAAGAACTTCCCGCTTCCCTTCCAGGCTCAGAGCGAGCCGGCCGCTCGCGCGGCGCTTGCCGCCGGCAAGCAGGGCAAGTTCTGGGAGATGTACCACCTGCTTTACGAAAACCAGCGTAGCTTCCGCGAAGACGGCCTCTGGGAGCGCCTCGCCGGTGAGCTTGGCCTGAACATGGACAAGTTCAAGGCGGACTTCGACGATCCCGCCATCGCCCAGCAGGTTAAGGACGAAGCCGAAGAGGGCCGTTCGGTCGGCGTGACCGGCACCCCGGCGTTCTTCGTCAACGGCACCCGCGTGGTCGGCGCCCAGCCCTTTGAGAAGTTCAAAGAGCTGATCGACGCTGAACTCTAAGAGAAGCCGTAGAAGCGCCGAATCTTCGGCGCTTTGACGCGTCGCACCACTCGCCGCCTCCCACCCGGGAGGCGGCGTTTTTTTTGGGGGATCGAGAAACGCCCATGCCTCGGCGGCGCATAGGCCTTTTGGCATGCGACTTTTGCCCGTATGGCCGCCCGTGCTACGACGGGCCGAGATGATGATACCCCTGTGGCACACTCGAAGCGTTTCCCCCCAGGATGAGAAGAAGATGCGCATGCCGACCCTCTTTGAACCGCATAAAACCTCGACCTCTGGCGCGGCCCTGTGCGCCGCGCTGATCGCGATGCTCGCTCTGGTCGGCTGCGCTGCCAGCCCGGCAACCCCCGAAACCCCGGCGGCACCGGACTGGCAGGCCAGCGAGCTGGTCCCCCTGGGCGAGAGCCCGCGTCAGGGCAATCCACACGCGCCGGTGGTCATTGTGGAGTTCTCCAGCCTGCAATGCCCCTTCTCGGCCCGCGCTCGCCAGACGGTCGTGGAGCTTCTTCAGGCCTATCCCGACGAGGTGCAGCTCGTGTACAGGCATCTTCCGCTCTCATTTCAGCCGGAGTCGCATCCGGCGGCGTTGGCTGCCGAGGCTGCTCGTGAGCAGGGGGCCTTCTGGCCGATGGTCGACAGCCTCTACGCCAGCCAGCGCACCATGACCGAGAGCGGGGCCGACGCCGCCGGCCGACAGCTCGCCGCGCGCATCGGATTGGATGAAAGGCGTTATGCCGAGGCCATCGCCAACTCCTCTGAGCTCGACGCGCGTATCCAGCGCGATGTGGAGCTCGCTCGCCAGCTCGGCATTCAGGGCACGCCGACCTTTATGATCAACGGGGAGCTGGTGCGTGGCGCGCAACCCCGGGAAGTCTTCGAGGCGGCCATCACCCGAGCGCTGGAACGCCACGCTTTGCTCGAAGCCGAAGGCGTACCTCAAGCCGAGCGCTACGCGCGATCCGTTGCGCTCGCCAGGGTTCAGGCCCGCGCTCAGGCGGAGCGCGCCCAGAAGGAAGCCGCTCGCGTCGACACGTCCGGCCCAAACTTCGTCGCTGTGCCTGTGGAGGGTGACGAGCTCATTCACCAATCCGGTGAGGACTTTCTGGTGACGATCGTGGAGTTCTCCAGCCTGCAGTGCCCTTTCTGTGCTCGCGCGCTTCCCACGTTGGCAGCGCTCAAGGAGCGCTACGGCGAGAAGTTGCGTGTTGTTTTTAAACATTTTCCCCTTCAATTTCATGGGGATAGTGAGCTTGCTGCGCGGGCAGTGGTCGCCGCCCAGGAGCAGGGCAAGGGGTGGGAGATGCGCGACGCCATTTACGCGCGTCAGCGCGAACTCGGTCCCGAACTCATCGACGAGCTCGCCACCGAGCTGCAACTCGACCAGGCCGCTTTCGCCTCCGCGCTGCAGAGCGAGGAGGTCGCCGAGCGTGTCGCCCGTCAGCAGGAGCAGGGGCTCGACGCCGGTGTGCGCGGCACCCCGTCTTTTTTCATCAACGGCCGCTTTGTGGTGGGCGCACAGCCTCTTGAGAACTTCGAGGCCATCATCGATGACGAGATCGAGCGCGCCCAAAGCCTGCGCGAACAGAGCCCCGAGCTCCAGGGCCAGGCACTCTACGAACGCCTGATCGAAGCTCGTCTGGAGTCGGCCGGCGAATGACGCATGCCGCCCGGTTGCCGGCCTGAATCCAACCAGGATGAACCGGCGTCCGAACGTGAATGGAGAAGATATGCGACATCGCTTTGAATTCAGACGTGGATTTCTCACTCTTGCCTTGAGCCTGACGCTGGCCGCATGCGGCACCACGCCGCCCGCCGACACTCAGGAGCAAAGCGCCGCCGAACGCCCGACCATCGAGATGGTCGACAGCGAACTCTTACCCGTGGAGGGGAGCCCCGTCCGCGGGGCCCCCGACGCCTGGGTCACCGTGGTGGTCTTTGGCGATTTCCAATGCCCCTTTTGCGGGCGGCTCGCGGCAACGCTTGACCAGGTGATGGCCGAACAACCGGAAGGGAGAGCACGGGTCGTCTTTAAACATGTCCCGCTGGACTCCCACCCTCATGCCCGGCTGCTGGCTCAGGCCAGCGAGGCGGCCCGGGAGCAGGGCAAGTTCTGGGAGATGCACGACCTCCTCTTTGATAACGCTGCTGAACTGCGCGAGGGCGACCCGCAGGCCGAGCTTCGCCGTCTGGCCAATGCGCTGGAGCTGGATATGCAGCGCTTCGAGCGCGACCTGGCCGATTCTGAGGTCGCCGAGCGCATCGCACGCGATGAGGCTCTGGCCGAAGAGCTGGGCCTTAGCGCGGTGCCCGCCGTCTATATCAACGGGGGTTACATTCCCGGCGCGCAGCCTCCGGCGGTCTACATGCGCGCGATCTACGATGTGGGGGAGGCCACCCGTGGTGCGGTGGACGATGGCGAAATGAAGCGTGAGGAGGTCTACGCGCACAGCGTCCGAGCGCTTCTGCCGCGCTCACGGCAAGCTCAGGCCGCCCAGGCCGAACACGAAAGTGCGCAGGCCCGCGCCAGTCGTGTGCCGATGTACCACCCCGGCCGTCCGGTGATCGGCGACGACGAGCAGGCCCTGGTGCAGATTGCGCATTTCCACAGCCTGGGCTCGGAGCCCAGCGTTGAGATGCACCGTCGTCTGGCCGAACTCCAGGCTGGCGACCCGCAACGCGTCCGCGTGGTGACCTTTCAACTTCCGCACAGTGACGATGAGGTGCTGGCGTTTGCCCACCGCGCGCTCGCTGCGGCGTCGCTGGATGACAGCTCCCGCGGCCAGCGCTTCCTGGGCTGGCTGGCCGAGCTTCCCGAAGACGCCTGGTCACAGGGCCCTGAGCTACTTGAACGCATGGATGAAAAACTCAGGGAGCTGGGCGTCGATCCCGCACAGGTCAACGCCGAGGAGAGCCGCGCGCGCCTCGACGCTGACCAACGTCTCGCCATCGAACTCGATGTCGTCGGCATCCCCACCGCGTTCATCAATGGTCAGCGCGTGGTGGGGCTGGCTCCGCTGGAGGACCTCCAGCGCCTGGTTGACGAGAAGGCCGCGATCGCCGAGAGGGTCGCACAGGTGCGCAACATCTCCGGGCGAGAGCTCTACGAGGCCATTCTCAACGCGGCTGAGCAGCAGCCCGGCGCGCGTTGAATCAGAGCAGCAAAAACGCCGCCAGCAGCCCCACCGCCATGATCGGCGCGAGCCCCATCGCCACATAGGCCCCCAGGCGTCGCGAGCCGATGATGGCGCTCAGCGCCGCCTTGACCAGACTGTTGGTCAGAATCGCGATGACAATCGCCTGGGTGGCCAGCGGTGCGCTCAACTCGCCGCCGGCCTCCATGCGTGCCACCGCCAGGCTGATGGCGTTGGTTTCGGCCAGGCCACCGAAGATCGCGGTGAGGTAGATCACCTGCGAGCCGTAGAGTTGCCCCAGGCCCTTGGCCACGCCGATGATCACCACCAGCAAGAGCGCGAACTTCAGGGCGGGCACGAGCTCAAAGGGGTTGCGAATCTCCAGAGTCATCCCTTCATCGATCGTCGCTGGCTCATCGCGTCCCTCGGGGCGGTCGCGCACATGGCTGACCAGCGTGACCCACAGCAGCCCGGCTACCACCGAGCCTGGAATGGCCATCAGCACAAAGGGCAACCACAGCGTCTTGACCAGCTCCAGGTTCACCACCGCCACCGCCACGGTCACCCGCGCAAACATAAAAGCGTTGGCCAGCATGATCGCAAACGCTGCGGATAAGAGCACCGTACGCGAGCGCGGGTTCTGATGAACCTGGCGCGACATCGCCAGTGCGACCGCCGTGCTTGACGCCATTCCACCAAGCACCCCGGTGAGCACCAGCCCGCGGCTCGTCCCCAGAAAACGGATCGCAAAATAACCCAGAAAGCTGATCCCGCTGATCAGCACGACCAGTAGCCAGATCTCGCGCAGGTTATAGATCCCCCAGGGGTCCACCGGCTGGTCGGGCAAGAGCGGCAGGAGCACCACCGTCACCAGCAAGAACTTCATCGTCGAGACGATCTCCGCCGGTGTGAGCAGGTGCACAAAGGTCGTGGTGTGGCGCTTGAGCGAGAGTACAATGGCCACGATCACCGCGATCGACGCGGCTACCATCGGCATGCTTGGCACCAGCACGCCCAGCACAAAGACCACCATCGCCGAGATCTGCGTGGTAATGCCCACCTCATGCTCGGTGGCGCGGCGCTCATGCCAGAAAAAAGCCACAAGCAGCGCGAAATAGCCCAGCCCCACCACGTAGGGCAGTCCCGGTAAGATGTTCTGCGCGATCACCGAGACGGTGCCCAGCAGCGAGCTCAGCGCGAAGGTACGCACCCCCACGCTCCCCAGCGGGCTCTCCGGCTCCCGGTGACTCTGGCGCTCCAGGCCGATGATGCCGCCCAGTGCCAGGCTCACAGCCACTGCGCGCACCATCCCAAAATCAAGTACGGTGGAAGGTTCCAAGGTTAAGGCACGCGCTCCATCAGGCGCACCTCGCAGGTGTCGCCCGGGCAGTAGTAGTACGAGACCAACACATGGTCGCGGTGGTCGATGGCGGTGGAGACGCCGTAGGTCGGGCCCTCAAAAACGCGCTCGGAGCTCCACCGCCAGCGGTCTTCGTCGCTGCGAGCGACGCGCAAATCTTGTTCGTCGGCGTTATGGTAGGCCACAAAAAGCGTCTCGTCGCGAGCTTCGATCATCGATGAGAGGTAATAGGTCTGGCCGTTGTTGAAGAACTCGCGTTGCGAGATCGGATCTTCGAAGTCGCCACAGTCGACGACCAGCCCGCTGTTTCCTGAGCCGCTCACGCAGAGCTGCCCGTTTTGACGGTAGACCAGCGCGCTGACCTGGGTGGTGTAGTCTCGCTGAGAGGTCGTCCAGGCATCCTGGCCGACATCATAACGCGAGATCTGGAAGTTCGCGCCCATGCCACGGTGGATCAGGTAGAAATCCAGCGCGTTGCCCGCTTTCAAGCCTTCATCAAAGGCCGCGGAGGTCGCCGGCGAAAGATCGCGCAGGCGTCGCCACAGCGGCGCAGGGCTGGCGGTGTTGTAGGTATAAAACTCCACACGATCTTCGCCCTGCTGCGCATAGCTCAAATAAAAACGCGCCCGGTCATGAGTGATGTCAAAGCCGTCAGCTGCGCTCACTCGCCCCTCGGCGACGCGATCGATGATCCACCCTCCGCCGGGTCGGCGTTGGGCAAGGGCCAGGCTCTGGTCGGGGGCGTCGAGATACACCGCCAGCGGCTCATTGGCGTGAATCACCGAGAGGCCGAAGAGACCTTCATGCTGGTCGATGGACTCAAAGATCCACGACCCACCCACCGGGCGGCGCGCCACCACAAGCTCCGGGTCCGCGCAGGTGCGCTCGGCGCAGCGATGGTACCCAAGCCACACTGTGCCCTGGCGGTCGACGACCACGCTGGTGCGATCGTTGCTCGCAAAGAACCTCGGTAGCCCCTCGGCCACCACCTCACTGCGCCACTCCGTCTCATCCCACTCCGGCGGTTCCGGCTCGATCTCCGGGTCGGGAAACGCCCAGTCCCAATCTTCCGGGTCTTCCGGCTCACCACCGACATCCACAGGTACAAAGCCCTCGTCCGGCGCGCCGATATCTTCAGGAGGTTGCCCCACGTCGATGGACGCCTCCAACGGGGGCTCTTCAAACTCCCAGAAGTAGTCATCCTCGTCATGACAGCTGCAGCCGTTCAGCGTGAGCAATGAGGTGGCCAGCGCATAAATAATCGGGCGGCTGGATGTGATCAGCGTGCGAGACGTCACCCTCGACCTCCATTCAGAATAAGTGCGGCAGCGGGGCTAACTGCCGCCCCGGTCTGGTCAAAGATAAAGTCTCGCAAATTCTCGGGGCGATGGCTATCGCCTCGCCAGCTCAAGAAAAAAATGAGCCCGGGCTGCTTAACATCAGCCCGGGCTCACCCTTACGCGCCCCAGCCGGCACGTTACTACTTCTGGATCACGCCGTGCGCACTTCAATCTTGCGCGGTTTGGCGCTCTCAGCCTTCGGAAGCGTCAGCTTGAGTACACCGTCGGTGATCTCGGCGCTGATCTTCGTCTGATCGATCTGCTGGCCCACGCGGAACTGCCGCATGAAATGCCCCACCCGATACTCCGAGTAGAGGGGCTGCCAGCCCGGCTCGACCTCGCGTACGCTCCCCACAATGGTGAGCAGGTTGTCGCGAAGATCGATCTCAAAATCTTCCGCAGCGGTGCCGGGCACATCGGCCACAAGCGTCAGCGCTTTGGAGGTCTCATAGATGTCGACGTTGGGCCGAAAGTAGGTGCCCTCGCGGGTGCCCTCGGCCTCCTGAAGCTCTTCTTTACGGTGAACTGCAATCTCCTGACTTGTGCCCTGCGTGTTGCCATTGGAGCTTTGAGTGCTTTTGGATGTACGGGCCATGATCGTCCTCCCTGAAAAGTCGGGTGATACAGCGCGTCTATCAACGCTCAGTCCTGAAGGTCGCGGAATCATGTGATGGTGATGCGTCGCGGGCGCACGTCTTCTTTGCGCGGCGCGATGATCTCCAGGATCCCGTGGGTGTAGGTCGCTTCGACCTTCGAGACATCAACGGGCTGAGGCAGCGTGATGGCGCGGCGGAACTGGCCGGCGTCGCGCTCACGGCGATGCACGTCGGCATCTTCCATGCGCTCCAGGTTGCGCTCTCCGCGGATCACAACCTGGTCGGCTTTGGAGCTGACATCCAACGAGTCGCGATCGATGCCCGGCATTTCGGCGCGGATCATGAACGCGTCGCCGTTATCGTAGATGTTGACCGGGGGGAACACGCCCATGGTCCGGCCCCCGGCTGTCTGTCCGTCGCGGCGCTGAAAGGGGAAGACGGAGGTCCCGCCCATCATTGAGCGGAGCTCCTGGCGAAAGAGCTGGTAAGGATCGTCAAACCACGGCGAAGTACTCATCGAATACCTCCACTTGGAGTTACAACTGGGTTCGTAGGAACGACGTTATAAGTCAAAGTGCCGGGGCTCTCCGGAGAAGCCTCTTGCGCTCAAGCAACCTAGGCAGCCGGGAACGAGCGTCAAGCCACTCGCCGCATTTTTGCTCCCCCAACACCGAGAGGCTCCCGTAAAATCGATGCGATCGTGATGTGGGAGGCCCTACCATCGTTCCTCTCACGAGCATGCTTGCCAGCCTTATCCCCCCCCACTAGATTGACCGGCCCGGCCCGGTGCTCACAGTGAGCGGGCCGCTTTTATTGACGCTAACGCCGAGGGAGGCCATGCGCTTTGTCGAGTTGATCCGCAAGAAACGTCAGGGTGGGGAGCTGAGCGAGCAGGAGCTCAAGCGTCTGGTCGATGCCTACACCACCGAAGAGCTGCCCGATTACCAGATGTCGGCGTTTCTGATGGCGGTCTACTTCCAGTCAATGACCTCCAAAGAGCTCTCGGCCTGGACCGAGGCGATGTTGCATTCCGGCCAGGTCCTCGATCTCTCCAGCATCGTCGGTGCCAAGGTCGACAAACACTCCACCGGCGGGGTTGGCGACAAGGTCTCGCTGATCCTGGCGCCGCTGGCTGTGGCCGCTGGGCTCAAGGTGCCCATGATCTCCGGGCGCGGGCTGGGGCACACCGGTGGCACGCTCGACAAGCTCGAGAGCATCCCCGGCTTTAACGTTAACCAGAGCGTCGAGCGCTTCATTGAGCTGGTCGACACCCTGGGGCTGGGGCTTATCGGTCAGACCGGCGAGGTCGCTCCGGCCGATAAGAAGATCTATGCGCTGCGCGATGTTACCGCCACGGTGGAGTGCATTCCGCTGATTGCCAGCTCGATCATGAGCAAAAAACTCGCCGAGGGCATCGACGCGCTCATCCTCGATGTGAAGGTGGGTTCCGGTGCCTTTATGAAGAACATCGACCGCGCCCGCGAGCTTGCGCAGACGATGATCGGCATCGGTAAGGCGATGAACCGCCCGGTGCGAGCGCTCATCACCGACATGGACCAGCCCCTGGGCCTGACCATCGGCAACAGCCTGGAGGTCATTGAGAGCATTGAGACGCTGCGCGGCGAAGGTCCCGAAGATCTTACCGAGATCACCCTTGAGCTGGTCACCGAGATGCTCGATGTGGCCGGGGAAGTCTCCGATCGCGATCAGACCAAGCGCCGCTTGTTCGAGCTTCTGCGCGACGGCAGCGCGCTGGGAGTCTTCGAGAAGATCATCGAAGCGCAAGGCGGCGACGCCTCGGTCTGCGCTGACACTTCGAAGTTGCCCACCGCCAAATACACCACGGTGCTGGAAGCCTGGGAGGGCGGCCATATCAATCGCATGCAGGCCGAATCGGTTGGCATCGCTGCGATGGAACTCGGCGCCGGACGTCGCCGTAAAGAAGACACCATCGACCCGGCCGTGGGCCTGGTGATGAATGCCAAACGCGGCGATAAGGTGGAGCCCGGGCAACCGGTGGTCACCATCCATTACAACGACGATCGCGAGCTTGATAAGGTCAAGCAGATGTTGCGCGATGCGATCGTGATTGGCGAGGCCCCCACCGATGTGCCGCCGTTGATCCTCGATCGCCTTAGCTAAGGTGTTGAAGGTACAGTTGTTATGAGGTTGAGGTGTCTGTGGTTCAGCGGCATGCCAGCACGGTCGTAAGGAGTTCCATGCCATGTCGCCTGGGGCTGATAATGGCGTTGCTCCTGCTTGTTGCCTGCGATCTCCCCGCCGACGCTCCCCTGGATGAGTCGTTGCAGGCACCGGGTGACGAGGTGCCTGGCGACGATCTTCTGATGCCCGAGGCTGAAGAAGGGCAGGGCGGTGGTTTTGCCTTCGACGAGGAGCGTTTGCTGGAAGGCGCCGAATCGTTGAGCGCCCAGGCGCCTCCTGCCGAGTGCGTCGGGGCCACCGAAGAGGAGGCCAGCGCCGAGTCGCATCCGCGTATCCTTCGCGGGTTGGTGCTTGCGCCGCAGGGTAAGTTTGCACGGGGCCCCCACCTCCTCGAACTCCTGATCCCCTCCGCGCACGCTGCCGCGCTGGAGGGGGAGCTCCCGGTGGCCAACGCGCGAGTTGCTCTCTACGAGGGCGATGCACGCGGCGAGCCGGTGGGCGAGCCACTGATCGAGACGGTCAGCGACCGCGCCGGCCAGTGGTGTGTGCGCCTGCCTGATGGGGTCGCGTTTGGCCCGCAGCTTCTGCTCATTGCCAGCGCTGGCGACCACCGCTTGCGTCGTCCGGTGTTGCACGCCGCAGACCTCGATCTTTACTCCCAGCCCGAGGCGCTGATGCGTCTGCTGATCGAGGAGGGCTTGACGCTCGACGCGATCTCGACGGCCTCCTACCTCAACCTCGATGTGATGGCCCAGAGCGCAGTCGACCTCATCGAACCGGTGCGGGTCGAGGGCACAAGCGGGCTGGAGAGTCTGCTGGCGCGTCTGCATAAGACGATGTCGGAAGACGCGCGTTTGAAAGAAGCTATCGGGCGCCTCTATGCCGAATAGGCCGCACCAGGCCTGAACATCTCGGGCATCGGCTCGGCGTTAAAACGACGCAAAAAAGCCCCCGAAGCCAGCTGGCTTCCGGGGGCTTTTTTCGTCTCGCTTTAGCGCGATAAGCCGGGTTTTGTCCCGCGCTCAAGGCGCGGTGACGGTCATTCATCTAGGCCTCATGTTGCCATAAGGCTCAAGCGGTTACCTGAGACCGCGGGGCGGGCACCCCGGAGCGCTCTTAAAGAGCGCTCAGCCTCTGTTTACCTTGCATCGGGTGGGGTTTACCTGGACGAGCGACGTCACCGCCGCCCCGGTGAGCTCTTACCTCACCTTTTCACCCTTACCGCGCTCAAGCGCGCGGCGGTATATCTCTGTGGCACTCTCCCTGGGGTCGCCCCCGGTCGGTGTTACCGACCACCCTGCCCTGTGATGCCCGGACTTTCCTCCCGCCGCCCCTCCGAAGAGAAGCGACCGGCGACCGTCTGCGCTAAAGCGAGACGAACCCGGAGGTAACCCCCCGGGTTCATCTTTTCAACCTGAAACCACCGGCGAGGTGGATTGGGTCGCGCTTTTACTCAAATCAGGCTTCCATCGCGTCGGAGGCCGACGACTCGCCCAGTGCATCTTCCCAGAAGTAGAGGATGCGGTTGCAGCTCGGGCAGATCTCAAGCGTGTTGCCGCGCTGAACCTCAATGTACTGCTGGGGCGGAAGCGCCATAAAGCAGCCTTCGCAATGGCCGTTTTTGCAGGCCACCACCGCAAGCCCCGGGCGGCGGCTGCGGATGAAGTCGTACTTGTGAATCACGCGCTTGGAGACCTGACCGCGGGCCTCTTCCTGACGGTTGGTCAGCTTGTTGATGACCGCGTCGAGCTCGGCCAGGCGCTTCTCGGCCTCGGCCTCATCGGCGGCGATGCCTTCGCGCAGTTGGATGATCTTGTCTTCCTTCTCTTTGATCGACTCTTGAGTCGACTCAATGACTTCAAGCAGGTGCAGCAGCTCTTCTTCGGTTTGCTCGCTGGACTTCTTGAAGCTCTCAATCTCCTTCTCGACGGCGTTGTACTCTTTGGTCGAGCCGATGTCGCGAAGGCGCTTCTGACGCATGGTCAGATTTTCGTTGATCTCCTTGAGATCATCTTTCTTCTGCGACTGAAGGGCGCGAATCTCTTCGAGCTCTTCTTTCTGGGAGTTGAGGTCGTCGACGAGTTTGTCCAGGAAGCCGGTATTTTCCTGGATGCGTCCAACGATCTCTTCTTTCTTGGTGGTGATTTCGTCGAGCTCCAGGTCGATGTTCTGAAGTTCTCGAAGAAGGGCCAGTTGTTCTTTCAAAATTCACCTCGCCGAGTGATGGGTGCCCAATAGAAAAGCGCCTGAGCGAAGGCTCAGGCGCTTTCTTGGAGCGGTGGACATGTTCGTGAAGTTGGTGCGGGGCTGCGTCGGTCGGACCTGTCGCGCGTAGGAGGGGAGTCCCGCCGCCAGAAGGTGGCGTCGAGAGAGGCCCCGTCGAGAGAGGCCGGTGGGTTGTAAACGCGCGACGAGCTGCATGATCTCCTGTCAACCTGACGTCTGACGCGACCTTTGAACGACTCTACAAGAGGCGTCGGGGGTCGCGCGTGTTTGCCCGAGCAAAGTCGGGCGAGTGGGCCCACCTGGGTTCGAACCAGGGACCAGCCGGTTATGAGCCGGCGGCTCTACCACTGAGCTATAGGCCCAGGTAACCGGGCCAGTAAGGCCCTTATCGTGCGTCGAACGAACCCTTAGCAGGGTGTTGCTATTTCGATCCTGCTAAGTCTGCAGCGGTAAATCCTGCGCCGCAGCAGGCCAAGTGTCATAACGAAAGGGCCCCCGGGGTGCAAGCGGCTTTTCGAAGACCTCCCCCCTCCCGGGAATATTCGCGCGGAATCTAAGTGCCCGTAGTTATTGATAAATAATCACACTGTGGGGAGGGTTTAGCGCGACGCATTGATTTTTTGTGGCGCGTACGATCCTCATGCGCAGGGGGATTTGAGGCGATCTTCGGCGCGCGATCACCGGGTGAATCAGGGCCTTTTGAAGCTAAGTTATGGACTTCTCGATGTTTTTCTGACGGGCCGATTCGGGTCCGAAAAAAAAGATGCACAAGGGTGCACAAACACCTTGACGACCCACCGACCCTCTCCTATTGTCCGGCTCCGCTTCGAGGAGAAAGGGTTCACACCCTGGCCCCGAGGCCTCCTGAAACGGGCGCATAGCTCAGCTGGGAGAGCGGCGGCCTTACAAGCCGTAGGTCACAGGTTCGAACCCTGTTGCGCCCATCGCGACCTGTAAGGTTGTTTGAAAAGTAGGAACTACGGGGTAGTAGTTCAGTTGGTTAGAATGCCGGCCTGTCACGCCGGAGGTCGCGGGTTCGAGTCCCGTCTACCCCGCTCACTTAGCGCAAGTTAAGTGACGCAACGCAGTACAATTTGAGAACTACGGGGTAGTAGTTCAGTTGGTTAGAATGCCGGCCTGTCACGCCGGAGGTCGCGGGTTCGAGTCCCGTCTACCCCGCTCATCAAGAGCCACCCACATGTTGTGGGTGGCTTTTTGCGTTGGTACGTCGGTTGACAGCGGGTGGTGCCCGCTCGCAGAGTGGGCCGGCGCGCCGGGCGCGCTTCTTTGCTGAGGTGTCGATGTATCGTTTTCCGACAACGCTTTCTCCCATCGCGATGCTGGCGCTGGCGCTGATGTTGAGCGCGTGCCAGAGCACGCCGACGGCAAGACCGGGGGCCTCCGAGTGGGCCTCCGCGGGTGGAATGCCAGCCGGAGCGCTGGCGCGCGCGTCGATGCCCGAGGGCGGTCCGGCCGGATGGGATGAGGCCGGGGGTGTCGCAACATCGGCCAACTCCGGCATCTTTACCACCGCCTACCGGTTGTATTCGCGGCACCTCACCGCGGTGGACGGGCCGCGCTGCGAACATCGCCCCACCTGCTCGCGTTATGCCTACGAGGCCGTGCAACATCACGGCTTTTTGCTGGGTTCCTGGTTGGCCGTCGATCGTCTGATGCGATCCAACAGCTCCAGCGTCTTGCGGCGCCTGCCGATCGAGAAGATCGAAGAGGGCTCCGTCTACTACCGCGATCCGATCGAAGATAATGACTTCTTCCTCTAGCCGGACACAGAACGAGAAGAGGGCGTATTGCCGCCGGGGAGTGGGCCTGCTGCTGCTGATGGTGCTGGCCGCCGGGGTGGGGTGCGCCGAGTCGGAGCGGGGGGCGGGCACGGAGCCCTTGCGTCCGCTGGTCTACACCGAGCATCCCGATCTCACGCCTGAAGGGGCCGCGGTGCGCGAGGGCCGCCTTCTGCGGGAACTTCGTCAGGGGGCCGAACTCAGCGGCGGGTGGGGGCGCCTGGAGACTGAGAGCGATCGGGAGATGCCCCTGATCTCGGAGGGCGAGGCGTTGGGAGAGGCGATCTTTGAGGCGCTGACCACCCGCGATGAGGCTCTCTGGGATCACCTCTACATCGCGCCCGAAAGCTACGCGCAGCTCGTGAAGGTCAGTCCGGAGAAGGCCCACGAGTTTGTTGATGTGCAGATGGGCGGGGCGCTGCAAACCTGGGAGATTTTCACGCCGACCCGTAGCTCCGAGGGGGCCGACGGGGGGCTGGGCGAACTTCTGGAGCTTGAGGGGCTGGAGCTTGGCGAGGGGCGCACCGTCAACGGGCCTGTCGCAAAGGAAGATGAGCGTGTCGTCCAGCACTGGGGCAACGTGCTGCGTCTGCGCTATGCCGAGGCCGATGTGGTCTTTGAGCTGCGCATCTCGCGCATCTTCCGTGTGCCTTCACCGCAAGACCCCACCCGCGAGGTGCTCGTTCTGGCCTCCCCGGTGGAGGCCGACCGCCGCCTGCGCACGCTGGTAGCGCTGGGATTGCATCTGAAGCCCGAACTTCTGCGCAGTCGCGAGTATCCCTTCCCCCTTAAAGAGGGGAACTTCTGGAGGTTTCGGCGCTACAACCGTGCGCTGGGGCAGGAGGAGGTCGATCCGCTGGAGATCGCCGTGGGTGGGCAGGCGGCTGCCGGCACCCCGCGCAGCCCCGAGGTCATCATGGAGGTGCTCGGGGTGGAACAGTACGGCACCTGGCGACTGGTGCATGTGATGCGCTCGTATGAAGACGCCGATTTTACACGAGCGCACGAGCGCTGGGTGCTCACTCCGCGGCGCATCTACGTGTGCAATACCCGCTGTCAGGCGCGGATCGACGATCTGAGCTATCTGTTGGAGTATTTTGAGTATCAGGTGCCGATTTTCAGTTTTCCGCTTGAGCCGGGTCAGGGTTGGGGGCGAGCAGGGCTGGGGGCGGAGGAGGGCACCTTTGTCGTCGACGAGAGCTGGCATCGTGTGGAGACGCCGGCTGGCGGCTTTGTGGGCACGTACGCCATTGAGGGGACCGGGCCGCTGACGCAGTCGAGCCCGTACTTCCGGCTTCCCGACCAGCGTCGTTATTTTGCGCCGGGACGAGGGGTGGTGCGCCGGGAGCTGCGCGAGCCGGATGCGCGGGGCAATCTCATTGATGTGGTCGAAGATCTGGTCGAATACCGCATCATGCCCTGAGCCGCTCTTCAGTGAGCCGAATCATCGAGAAGTTGGCGCAGGGCGCGCTCGATCGCGAAGACGTGAGGGTCGTCGGCACCCTCGGCGCGCAGGGCGTCGGCCAGGCGCAGCACATACTCGGTGTTCGGGCCGCTGGGGCCGTGGCTGTGCAGCACCTGGTGGGCGATCGCTTCCACCGGGGCTTCTCCCAGGTAGTGGGGGTTGTCGCGGGTGGCCAGGTAGACAAGCGCTTCGTCGATCAGCGGAGCGTCGTGCGCGGGAGAAAAGACCGGCAAAAGATGGCGTTGGTAGCCACCCTGCTCGCGCACATCGAGCTCGCCGAGGATGCGCGCGTGCTCGGCCGCACCGAGCTTGAAAGCCACCCCGAAGGTGGAGGCCCGGGGGTCGGGAAGGAGGGTGACCACGCGTCCCGGGGCGTCGGGGACACCTCGATGGTCGGGCGAGCCCTGGTAGAAGACGCGACGAAAACCGCGAATGATGCCGGGCAGGCGCGCCTCATAGTTAAAGCCGGGGCGCCAGATCAGCGAGCCGTAACCGAAGATCCACATCGTGAATGACCGCGTAAGGGAAAGGGGGAGGGCCGGCGCTGTTGAAGAGGCGGTCGGCCTGTGTCTCCCTGACTTTTAAGGCGCTGCGGGGCGATGTCCAGCGTCGAGGTCGTCGTCGGGGCGAAGCTCATGGAGCAGGCGCTGGCCGTGGGCATCGAGGAAGGCCGCGAGTTCGGCGTACCAGTCGCCGAAGGTATCGAGTTGAAGGCGTTGGAGCTCCAGGTTCTCCAGCACCGAGTAGGATGGGCGTCGCGCCGCCGCTCCCCAACTCGCGGAGTCAACCGGTCGCAGGCGAGGGCGCAGGTCGAGATGGTCGAAGAGGGCGCGGGCGAAGTCAAACCAGGAGCACTGCCCCTGGGCGGTGGCGTGAAAGATGCCGAAATCATCGCGCGTGGACAGGGCGATGGCGACCTCGGCCAGGGTGCGGGCGGGCGTGGGCGTGACGACCTGATCGTTGACGATGGCCACCGGCTCGGGGCCCTGTCCCAGTCGCAGCATGGCGCGTACGAAGTTGGGATGGGAGGGGCCATAGAGCCCACAGCTGCGCAGCACCACCGTGCGCGGGTTATGCTGCAACGCCAGGCGTTCACCCAGAAGTTTGCTGCGTCCGTACACCGAGAGTGGATTGGGCTGGTCATCCTCCTCAATGGGACGGTTGTGGCCGTCGCCGAAGACATAGTCGGTGGAGAAGTGCACCAGGGTGATCTGGCGCTCGGCGCAGGCGTGCGCTAAAAAGCCCACGCCCAGGGCGTTGGTACGAAAGGCGGCCTGGGGCTCGTGTTCGGCCCGGTCCACCTGGGTGAAGGCCCCGGCGTTAAAGATCCGGGTAACCCCAGGATGGCGCTCTAAGGTCGCCTCAATGCTGTGGGGATCGTCGAGGTTGCACTGCTCCAGGTTGACGCCCACAGCGGCTTCGCCGCCGGCTTTCAGCGCGGCCATAAGTTCGCTTCCCAGCTGCCCGGCGCTGGCAATCACGATGGTCGAGACCATAATCTCCCCCCTCCTCAAGATGATGGTGACAGCGCCCCTCGCAGACTCGAAGAGCATAGGATAAACCTAAACACCGTCAGGCCAACCTCCCAGCTCCTCGGCTTAGCCGGCGGCGATTCAGATGCGATGGGGACGTCTCTATGTTTGTGATCAAACGCGCTTTTGCGATGCTGCTCTTACCCCTGGGAATGGTCGCCGCGCTCATCATCGTGGGGCTTGTCGTGTGGTGGCGCTGGCCGCAGAGCCGCCTGGGCCCCCTGCTGATCATCGGGGCAACCGCCGGGCTGCTCTTTGGCAGCTGCTCGCCGGGTGCCAACCTGATGCTGCGCCCCCTGGAGGAGCGCTACCCGCCCCTGCTCGATGTCGATGCTCAGGAGTATACCGGGGTCGATTACGTGATGGTTCTGGGGGCGGGATTTGTCGACGATGAGCGCTATCCTCTGGTCGCTCAGATTCACGAAGAAGGTGTGATGCGCCTGGTCGAAGGCATCCGCATCTTGCGAAAACTTCCCCACGCAAAGCTCGTCGTCAGCGGGGGCACACGCAAAGGGGGGCGCACCAACGCCGAGGCCACCCGCCAGCTCGCCATCGATCTGGGTGTGGCGCCGGAGCGCATTCTGATCGCCAACAGCGCCCTTGATACCGCTCAGGAGGCCGAGGCCTTTGAGGCGATGGCTGGCCCCGGTGCGTCGCTGATCCTTGTGACCAGCGCCTCGCATATGCCTCGGGCGATGCAGCTCTTTGAGCGTCGCGGGCTCAGGCCCACCGCCGCGCCCTGCGCTCACCGCGTGATCGAAGGGCAGGGCGGTGGGCTGTGGCCCAACGCCACCCACCTGCGAAAGACCGAGCGTGCGTTCTACGAGTGGGCAGGTCGGCTCTTTGTGAGCCTCGGGGGAGATTGAGTGTGAGCGGTGGACTGGTTGATGAGTTCGGGGGTGTTTATCATTAGTGAAGGCGCCTCCTTCAGGTCTCTGTGACCAGGCGGGGCGCGCTGCCTGAATCCGAAGGCAGGGGGCACGTTCAGACGCCGTTGGGCGCCGGTCTGCAGCTCTGCTCATCATGGTCGGGTCTTCGGCGAGCATCTTCGCCACATCGTATATTGGGGGGGCCCGGGCTATTGCCAAGGGAGGACGTCGCATGAAGGTGCTCATCACCGGTGCCGGCGCGCTGCTCGGTCAGGGGATCATCCGAGCTCTGCGTGCTACCACGCTTGATGCCACGATCATTGCTGTTGACCCGAGTCCGCTGGCCGCGGGCCTCTACTGGGCGCATCGCGCTCATCTGGTACCACTGGCGGCGGACCCGGAGTTTCTGCCGCAGTTCGAGGCGATCCTCGCCAGCGAGAGCCCCGATGTGGTGTTGGTGGGGACCGATGTAGAACTGCGTCTGCTTGCCGCCCATCGCGCTCGTCTCGAAGAGACCTACCACACCCGGCTGCTCATCAGCCCCGAGCAGGTCGTGGCGATCGCCGAAGATAAATGGCGAACCTACGAGTTTTTGCGCGACCGCGGCCTGGGCTGTCCGGTTTCAGCGCTGCCGGGCGATGTCGGACAACTCATAGAGGCGGTGGGATTTCCGTTGATCGTCAAACCGAGGGTGGGATGTCGCTCGGTCGGGGTCTACAAGGTCAACGACGAAGCCGAATTGGAGCGCGCGCTGGCGTTGGAGCCTGACCCTGTCATTCAGGAGTGCGTTGCCACCCCTTTTGACGAGTACACCGCCGGAGCCCTGGTCTTTGAGGGACGCTGCGAGGCCTCCATTGTGATGCGCCGCCTGCTCCGCGATGGCAACACCTACCAGGGCTTTGTGGCGCCTTATCCCGAGCTCAACGCCCAGGTGCGCGAGATCGCCGAGGCGCTGGGGGCCTTCGGGCCGGTCAATGTTCAGTTTCGTCTCGACGGCGAGCGCGTCAAAGTCTTCGAGATCAACGCGCGCTTCTCCGGCACCACTCCGCTGCGCGCCTGCGCGGGCTTTAACGAAGTGGAGATCGCGCTGCGACATCTCCTCTATGGCGAGCCGGTGGTGCAGCCCCCGGTGCAGTCGATGACGATATTGCGCCACTGGGCCGAGACGATCGTCACCGAAGATGTGGCGCAGGCGACTCAATCCCTGCTCTCACCAAGCCTGGCCGGGATGCGCGCCGCGCTGGGAATCCTCTGGTGAAGTGAGCGCCTGACAGCGCGTTGTTTCGACCTCGAACGCCTGGCACATCAAACAACAGCGCCGCAGCCTCTTGAGGCTGCGGCGCTGTTGTTTGCAGAAGTCTAAGTGTCTGAATGTAGACGTGAATCAGGCGCCTCTGCGTGCCGAGTTGGAAGTGTTGCCGGCGGAGGGGGAGGAGGCTTCGTTGCCCATAAACTCGGGCATGGTCGTGTGTCCACTCTGGTTGATGCCTTCGCGGGCGAAGACTTTGCCGACGGTGCCCAGCAGGATCTTCAGGTCGAGAGACAGCGAGCGGTGGTCGACGTACCAGACATCCAGGGCAAACTTCTGCTCCCAGCTCAGGGCGTTGCGCCCGTTGATCTGCGCCCAGCCTGTGACGCCGGGTCGTACCTCGTGGCGACGCGCCTGCTCCGAGCTGTAACGAGGCAGGTAGCGCATGAGAAGAGGGCGCGGTCCCACAAGGCTCATCTCGCCACGAAGCACGTTGATAAGCGTGGGGAGTTCATCAAGGCTCGTCGAGCGCAGAAACTGCCCCACCGGGGTCATTCGGCTCGCCTCACTGCCGATATCATCCTGGTCGGGAGCCGAGAGGCGCATGGTGCGAAACTTGATCAGCTCAAAGGGCTCGCCACCGAGGCCGGGGCGTTGCTGTCGAAAGAAGAGCGGTCGGCCCATGGTGGCGTACACCGCCGCCGCGCTCGCAGCGAGCACCGGGGCCGTAGCCACCAGCCCGGCGCCGGCGGCGACAACATCGATCGTGCGTTTGAGGTGGTCGTACAGGGGCATGGGCGCTCCTCAGCAAAGGGTCGGGCAGGAGGGTAGCTGATCTTGCACGATGAACAAGAGGCCGCCAGGCGAGACGCACGTCTGGGGCTGACGCTTACTACGCCGTGAGCCAACGTTGACGCCATGTCTGCTGCATGGAGAGCACCCTGAGCAGCGTTGCAACTAAAGCATCGCCTGCGCTTTGCGCCTTGCTCAGATCACTCTCAATCTCGCATCCAAAGGCGTCAACATGGCCACACGGCGTTATAGCTCAAACGTTGAATGTGCGGTTGCGGCGCGGCTAGCCCGCGAGTCGCGGGGGCTGGTGAGCCGCGCCGCGTTCAACGCTCGCCGGCGCGCACCACGCGCTGATCTTCGAGGTTCTGCAGGATGTGGGAGCCGTTGCCCACGACGACATCGGCACCCACGCGCACCCCCAGAAAGATCGTGGCACCCATGCCCACCACAGAACGGGGTCCCACCTGAACCCCCCCGGCCAGGAGCGCGCCGGGGGTGAGGTGGGCGTGGTCTTCGATGATGCAGTCGTGGCTGACGACCACATTGCTGTTGATGATGGTGTTGTCGCCCAGGCGCACGCAGGAGCTGACCACGGCACCGGCGAAGATCTGGTTGCCCTGGCCCATCTGCGCCGATGATTCGACTGCGGCGCGGGGGTGAATGAGGTTGGGCATCAAGAAGCCTTCGCGCTTGAGACGAGCGAAGAGTTCGGCGCGCAGTGCGTTGTGGGTGACCGCGCCGACGCCCAGGGCGGCCAGGCGCACGCCGCGCTCTCGGAGCCCGGCGAACATCGAAGCGTCGCCGAGCACCGGCACGCCCAGCAGCTCGTCGGGGCGGTCGGGGGCGTCATCAATGATGCCGATGATGCGTAGATCGCGTCGACCTTCCCGCACCATATCGATGACCACGCGGGCGTGGCCGCCGGCGCCGTAGATCACGATGGCGTCTCCGCCGCCACCGACCTCGATGTCGGTGTGGGCCCGGGCTGCCTGATCGCCGGGCGCGCGCAGCGCGCCCGGGCCCCGGCCCAGGTGCGCCAGGATATCGCGTTCGGTGAGGATGCCCTCGTGGGGGATGGTGCGAAGATCGACCTCATACTCACTGGCCAGAGCCGCGGCGCGGCGAGTGGCCCGCGGAAGATCGCTCCCGGCCTGGGCCCCGGCATCGGCCTGGGGGGAGGAGAGGTGTACGGGCTCGTCGGCCGTCGCCGTCAGCGCGCAGAGGGGCTGACCGACTTTTGCGCGCTGGCCTTCACGCACCCCCAGCGCGCGCACAAATCCATCGCAGGGGGCCTCCACATCGGCGGTGGCCTTGGTGGACTCCAGGGTGCAGAGCACCTGACCGCGCTCAACCTCCTGGCCTTCGTCGACATGAACTTCAATGACCTCCACTTCATCTTCGTTGGCGTTGAGCATCGGGATGTGTAGCCATTCCATGAGTGTCCTCAGTGCAAAACATCGATGGGGTCAGCGTGGCGGTGTGCTCGGAGCAAGTCTATTTCAGGGGCTCAGCCGGTGGCGCTTCGGGAGGCGGCAGTTGGCAGAACGCGGCGCATCGCTGCGAGAAGATCGTCGACATCGGGAAGGGTTGCCGCCTCCAGCGCCGTGCTGTTGGCGATGGGCAGGTTGAGCGCGGAAACTCGCTGTGGTTGGGCGCGCAGCGCGGCCCAGGCCGCCGCCGGCAGCGCGCTGATGACCTCCGCGCCGAACCCACCGGCTCCCGGCGACTCTTCGGCCACCACGAGATGTCCGCTGCGTGCAACGGATTGCGCAATCGCATCCATCTCCAGAGGTTGAATGGAGGTGGGCATCACCACTTCACAGTAGCGCTCATCTTCGATGAGCAGGCGCTCGGCCGCCTCCACCGCAAGCTCAGCCATCCCGCCGTAGGCAACCAGCGTGACGTCGGCCATCTCAAAGCTCCCGAAACTTAAGCTGACGCTGGGGTAGGGGCCTGGACTGACGCGCGCGTCCATCGCCTCGCAACGCCCCCCCTGGATCGGTCGCTGACGCCGCGCGTACATCTTTTTGTTCTCCACAAAGAGCACCGGACGCCGGTCGTAGCGGGTGGCCGTCTCCAGCAGCCGTCCGCTGTCCACAAAGGGGTTTGTAGCCACGATCGCCAGGCCCGGCGCCCCCAGAAAGTGCTTTTCCAGCGTCTGGCTATGGGTGGGGCCGTAGCCGCGCCGCCCCCCCATGGGCAGGCGCACGACCAGCGGCACATCGACCTTCTCGTTGT
Source organism: Lujinxingia sediminis (assembly GCF_004005565.1). Lineage (NCBI taxonomy): Bacteria > Deltaproteobacteria > Bradymonadales > Lujinxingiaceae > Lujinxingia > Lujinxingia sediminis. The sequence continues at coordinate 99,208 of NZ_SADD01000014.1, forward strand.
ATATCCAGGCGTACTTGGCCCCGTGGTTGATCAGCTGATCGGCAGCCAGGAGCACAAAGTCGCCGAACATGATCTCGACCACCGGGAGCAGGCCCCCCATGGCCATGCCGATGGCCACTCCCACAAAACCCGCCTCCGAGATCGGGGTCGTCCACACCCGATCTTCAAACGCGGTGGAAAGTCCCCGGCTCACTTTGAAGGCCCCGCCGTAAGGATCGAGAAGATCTTCACCGATAAGATGCACGCGTTCGTCGGTCTGCATCATGCGATGCAACGCTTGATTTAGAGACTCCAACACAGTCTGGCTCATCGCCGGCTCCCGGTTCGGGTGAAAAGGTTCGGCCTGTTGCCTCGGCGCGCGTTGCGACTCAGGTCTGTGGGCCGGGCATCCCCCGCAGGAGAGGATCGTCGAGCTGCTCCACGGCGGGCTGCGCCTGGGCTTCTGCGGCTTCAAATGCCTCGAATAACCGCGCTTCCACCGCCTCTTCGATGGCCCGGGCGCGCTCCTCACTGACGCGCTGGCGTTGTTTCGGCAGCGGGTCATCGGCACGCCGGGCCTCGATCTCTTCGGCAGGTCGGTGATCATCGCTGCGGGAGTGGTGGCAGAGGCGATAGGTGTGGATCACCTCCAGCCGGGGACGCACGCTCTGGCGAACCTCCTCAATGATGCCCTCAAAATGAGTGTAGATGGCCTCGGCGTCGGTCGATTCGATCGCGCCGGCCTCCATCCCGAAGGCCCGCGCCCGCTCCAGCATAGAGCCGGCGACCTCCCGGTGGCTCGGCGTGGACTGAGCCCAGCCGTTATCTTCCAGCACCACCAAAAGCGGAGCTCCCCACAGACTGGCCATGTTCAGGCATTCGTAGAGCACGCCCTGACCCAGGGTGCCGTCGCCGATAAAGACCACCGCCACCGCATCCTCGCCACGCACCCTCTTTGCCAGCGAGAGCCCCAGCGCTCCGGGAACGATGCCCCCCTGAATGCCATTGGTATAAAAGCCCCCGTCGCAGATGTGCTGGCTGCCGCCGCGCCCGCCCACAAGCCCTCCTGCGCGCCCCATCAGTTCGGCGGCCAGAGCCTCGGGCTTGTCGCCCCAGACCAGATAATGGCCGTGGCAGCGGTGGTTGCTGAAGACGACATCCCCGGCGCGAAGATGATTGATCACCCCCACCGCGTCAGCCTCCTGACCGATGTAGGCGTGGGTCGTGCCCACCAGCAAGCCCCGATCAAAGCGTTCCAGGAGCTGCTCTTCAAAACGGCGGATCAGGCGCATCTGAGCGTAGAGCTTCTCGCTGAGCGGGCCCTCCATCTGCGCAAAACGCGCCCGCGGATCGATACGCTCCTCCTGGTAATCAGACTGCCCCGTACGCTCTCTTGCGACCATCCTCTCCCCCTTGTGGCTTCGGGCACCGAGAAGCCCGCTCTCGTCCCCGTATCCCCGGCGCGGTCCGGGCTGGTGTGCGACTCAAAACAGGGCGTTTGACCGCTTCACATCTGGTGCGACGCCCCTACCTCAAAGCTCTGCTCAGCCTGCGCGCTGGCGACGGCACGCGCTGGCGACGGCACGCGCTGGTCTGCGCCCCCCGCCCTCTGCTACGCTCCTAAATGCGGCGCACCACGGGCACCTCCACAGCACCGCGTTCCGGTCTGCGCCGCCGCGCCACGATCCCACCTCCATCCCGCTCCTCTGGCGCCCATGACGCTCGCCATCTTCATTCACGACAGCATCTTCTACCCCCATCGCCATCAGATGTGGGCCCCCGGCACCCCCGACCGCCGCACCTGGGAGCCCTACCTGGAGGTCTTCGACAGGCTCACCGTCGCCGGCCGCCTGCGACCCACACCCCCGCCTGCGGGGGCCTCGCGCGCCGACCGCCCCGGGGTGAACTTCGTCGCGCTCCCCGATCTGGCCAGCCCCGCTCGCTGGCTCACCCGTATGCCCCGGGCCATCGACACGATCGATGCCCTCATCGCTCCGGCCGACCTGATCATCGCGCGCACCAGCGTGCTGGGCAACCTGGCGGCCTTCTGCGCGCTGCGCGCTCAAAAAAACCTCCTCCTCGAAGTCGTCGGCTGCCCCCTGGGCGCGTACTGGCATCACGGCTCAATCTCCGGAAAAATCTACGCACCGCTGGCCGCCCTTCAAACCCGCGCCCTGGCCGCGCGCGCCCCTTTTGTGCACTACGTCACCCGCCACTACCTCCAGCGCCGCTATCCGGCCACCGGGCATACTCTGGCGCTGAGTGATGCCCGCATTGCGTCTCCCGACAGGGCCGTGTTGCGCCGCCGTCTGGCCCGCATCGACGCCGGGCTCACCTCCCCGGCGCGCGTGGGCATGATCGCCGCCTACGATCTGCACTACAAAGGCCTCGACGTGGTGCTCAATGCCCTGCGCCTGCTCCCCGAGCGCCTGCGCCCCTCGCTGCATATCGTCGGCTGCGGTGAGCCAGCCCCCTGGCTTGCACGCGCCCGAAGGCTGGGACTCGGGGGACGTCTGCATTTTGAGGGCGTGCTCCCCCGCCAGGATGTTTTCGACTGGCTCGACACCCTCGATCTCTATGTACAGCCCAGCCGCGAAGACGCGCTTCCCCGCGCGGTCGTCGAGGCTCTCTCCCGCGCGGTACCCACCCTGGGAAGCAGCGCGGGCGGGCTGCCCGAGCTTCTGCCCGACGACGCGCTTCACCCCCCCGGTGACGCCGAATCACTCGCCGGCGACTTGAGGCGCTACCTCACCTCCCCGGCCCTCTTGCGAGCTGCGGCAACCCGGGGCGTTGAGACCGCCCGCAAAGTTGCAGACCCGGCCCGCGCCGCAGAACATCACGACTTTCTGCGCCGGGCTGCCGGCTTTGCTTAAGCCTGCCCGTCAGGCTCACCCCTCCGAGGCCTCCGGGTGCAGCGCGACCCCGAACTTCATCGCCAGAGCCTCATCGAGCTCCGGGTAGAAGAACTCAAAGCCGGCGTCGATAAGCCTGCGCGGCACGACCCGCTGGCTGGCCAGAGCGGTCTCGCGGGCGGCGTCGGCACCGAGGATTGTCTTGACCGTCGCGCCGGGCACCGGCACCAGCTTCATGCCGCCGAGTACCCGCGCCATCGTCGCCATCACCTCGGCGTTGGTCTGTGCCCGCGGTGCCACAAGATTGACCGGCCCCTCCAGCGTGCGCCCTCGCGTGTCGTTCATCAGAAAGAGGATCGCGCCGAGCACATCATCCAGGTCGATCCAGCTCATGAACTGCGTGCCGCTTGCGATGCGCGAGGCACCCCCTAGCTTCTGCGCGCGTCGAAGCTCGGCAAAGGCACCGTGGCGAGGGTCGAGCACCTGCCCGATGCGCAGATGCACCACCCGGAGCCCGGCGCTCCGGGCCGCCTCGGTGGCCTCTTCCCAACGCTGGCAAACCCCGGCCAGAAACCCCTCGCCGGCCTCCGAATCTTCGTCGAGCGCCTCTTCCCCCCGATCGCCATAAAAGCCGATGGCGCTCGCGCTCAAAAAGACCTTCGGGGGCTCGCTGAGACCGGCCAGAGCCCGGGCCAGCGCCGTGGTGCCCCTGACCCGGCTCTCTTCAATTCGCCGGCGCTTCGCTGTCGACCATCGCTCGCCCAGCACCGGCTCCCCGGCCAGGTGCACCACCGCGTCAAGACCTTCGAGTTTGTCCTGCTCCACCTCGCCAGTCTCCACCGACCAGGCGATCTCATCGGGGTTCATCGCGCGCCGGCGCACGAGCTTATACACCTCATGGCCGCCGGTGCTCAAAAAGGCCACCAGCGCGCGCCCGAGGGTGCCGGAGCTTCCGCTCACAGCCACGCGCAGCGGTGTCGGTGAGAGCGCCTGATGCCGCCGAAGATCATCGCCGGTGCGCCGATGGCGAAACGCAAACATCGACTCCACCAGGGCGTCGGCGAATCCGCCGCCAAAAAAGTTCCCCAACGCCCCCATCGGCAGCGCGTAGTCGACCTCATCGATCAAAAGGCTCTGCTCCGGCCCCAGCGCCTCAAAACGATGGGTGTGTCGCCAGTGTTTAAAGGGGCCGCGCACCTGTTCGTCCACGAACTGATGCCCCTCGATATGATCGCGGTGGTGGGCTTCCCAGATCACACCCACCGGGCCCTGCTGAATGCGCATCACCAGGCGCGCGCCATCGGCGATGCCGCCGCTTTGCTCCAGGACTTCAATCGACTCCCAGGGAGGCACCAGGCGCTCAAAGGCCCCGGGGCGCGCGTGCCAGTTGTAGAGCTGCAGTGAGCTGACCGGATAGCCGGTGCGGCGACTGAATTCAGGCATCTTCGACCTCGGCGGCCCAGCGCTCAATGTAGCCATCGACCTTCATTTTGCGGCGAGTGCTGTCGGAGGTCATGTAGCGTATCTTGCCAAAGATCTCGCGCTCCGGGCCCCAGGCCCGGTCGTAGCGGCCGAGCACCCAGAAGATGCCGCTGTAGGAGTTCGGGTCGCGACCGTCGATGGCGTAGCGGTTGTTGAGCTCAATCATGATCGCCAGGGCTTCTTCCGGCGACGAGCTCCAATGCAGGATCTTTTTGCCCCAGAGCATGCGCAGGTAGTTGTGCATCACCCCGCGGTGGACGAGCTCCATCTGCGCGGCATTCCAGAGCGCATCATGGGTGTGGCCGGCGGCGAATTCCTCCAGCGAATAGAGGTGTTCACGCACGTCATCGCGATGTTCCGCCAGCGTCTGCTGCGCCCAGTCCGGCAGGCTCTCAAAGCGGTCGTAGCCCTCGGGATCGAACACGCAGAAGTTAAAGCCGACCTCCCGCCAGCTCAAAAGCTCGTCGAGAAAGCTCTCCGCGCCCGGGCTCATCCCCCAGAAACCGGCGCGTTTTGACGCGTGTTTGGGCTGCGTATCCGAAGGGCTCCACCCCTCCCGCTCGGTCACCGCCCGAAAGATCGCGTGGGGGCTGATGTGGCCAAAGTGCAGGTAGGGCGAAAGTCCGCTGGCCGCGCCGTCTTCGACGTCGTTGCGGTCGTCGGCGTAGCGGTCCAGCCGCCAGCCTAGAAACGTTTTGAGACGCTGCTGCGCGACCTTCCAGCCTCCGCGCAGCTCCTCGGAGGGGGCGATGGTGTGGTCGATGGGAAGCGCGGCCAACGCGTCATGATCGGCACGCAGCAACGCCGCATCGGCCCGGGGCCAGCGCGACTCCACCTCATCGCCCAGCCCTTCGAGCGTGGGCAACGTCACCCCCTCAAAGGGCGCCTCGCGGGGGAAGTTGTGGACCCAGGCGTTGAGGTTTTTGTGCAGGAATCGGCGAAAGTCGAAGGCGCGCGCAAACTTCTTATCGGGCAGGCGCATCGGCACCACCCCGTTGGAGTCGACGAGCTCCAGACGCACCGCGATCTTCCGGGCGGTGGCCCGATGCATCTCTGGCAGAAAAAAGGCGGGGTAGTCGTCACTGACGATCACAGCGGCGCGCCTGGCCAGCGCTTCGATCAGCCCTTTGCCCGGTGCGTCGTCGCGCTCCACAAAGGGGTAGTAGAGCACCGGCGCGTCGTTGAAAGCCTCGGCCTGGGCAGCCATACCTTCGAGCACAAAGGCGTGAAAACGGTCGCAGGCCCAGCGGTAGCCGTGGCGCAGCGCTTCGAGCACCACCAGGGGCTTATTCAGCGCCTCGGCCAGGGCCACCGCCCGATCCAGGGCGAAGTTCCAGTGGGGGCGGCGATGGGCCACCATCCAGTAGAGCACAAACTCGCCCTGCTCGCGCACAGGAGCGTCGTTGATCGCGCGGATGCGAATCGAAGGCGCGCCGGCGGCGTGCGCGTCAGTGTTGTGTGATGAGGACGGCGTCGACATGGTCACCTCAAAAGTCAATCGAAGTCGAAGCTACAAAAGCAAAGCCCCGCGATGCGGGGAGGTCGCGCCAAGTGTCGCCACCTGCACAAAAAAGCAAGTCGCCGCGACGAAGAGAATTTGGCGCTGGCCATCGCCGGTGGTGTGCTCAGGTTCTGCCCCACACGTGCAGGCCGCCGACCAGGGCGCATCGCCCTGATCGGCGCGACCCCAGACGACTTTTTTTCTACAAGGAGCCCCCTGTGAGCGATCATGTCTATAAGGTCATCACCCTCGTTGGATCCTCGCCAGATGGCATCGAAGCCGCCGTGGATAACGCGCTGAAAAAAGCCGGGGAATCGGTGCGCAACATGCGCTGGTTTGAGGTCAAAGAGACCCGCGGCCACATCACCGATGGGTCGGTCGCCCATTACCAGGTCAGGGTCGATGTGGGCTTTACCCTCGACGGATCGAGCTGATTTTCGGTAGATCGGGGGCGGCGCAATCGCGCGCATTCACGACGTCCGCCGGCGGAGGGACCGATGTCCGAGAAGTACAGCAATCGTCATAAAAAACGCGTGGTGCAGGAGGGCGTGCGCGCCCTCAAAAACAAGCCCGGCTGGGACGTCGAGAACTTCGTCCCGGCCAGCGCCCGCGCGCAGGAGCGGCTGATGGAGCTCGATCAGCAATCACGCGACGAGAAGGTCTACGCTCAGGCCCAACGTTGTGAAGCCTGCGAGGGGTTGCGCGAGCGCAGCGGCGACACCACCGCTCTCTGCGAGACGCATCTGGCCGAGGCCATGGGCTTTTAGAGGCTCGCGCGTCAGCACATCGAAGGGGGATTTGTGTCGGGGGAGGAGGCGGTGGATGACGCATCACGAAGTCAGCTCAGCACATCGTCGCGCGCAGGGCTCTTCGCCCTGGTTGCTGCGCTCTGTGCATTGCCTCAGATTCTGACGGTCCTGGGTGTTCGAGGTGCTGCCGGGCGCGTCGATGAGGTGCTGGTCGAGGTCAATGAGCTCCATGCGTCGCGATCCGGTCCAGCTTTCCTTCGACTTCATGAGTGGATGCTGGAGTTAAGCGTCTACTCCGCGTTGGAGTGGACGGTCGTCTGTCTGACCCTGGCGACCGCCGTGATGGCCGCCACGCGCGTGCGCTCCCAGCCCGACGCAGTCGCGGCCATGATCACGGCCGTGGCGCTCTGGGCCAGTGGTATTACGGGGGTGCACCTGCTGGTGTTGTACGGGTTTTTGGGGCAGGTGGTCAGCCCGGCGGAGTTTATGTTCTACAACGCGGCGATCTCGCAGACCGGGACGGCGGTGATCTTCGTACTGGCGAGCCTCGGGGCGATCTCCATGCGTAGGCACCACGCTTCGATGTCTCGGCGTCTGCGATGCGCCTTGCTCGTTGCAGCAGGTCTGGTGCTGGCAGCGCTGGCCTTTGCGTGCGTCTGGCTTAGCGCCGCCTCGACCAGGCTTCCCCTGGAGCTTTCCCCGGGCCGGCTGCTCTCGCGTCCGATGGATCTTCCCGCGCTCCTGCTCTTTGCGCTCTTGCTCCTGGTGGTCTTTCCCTGGATGGACCGGGTCTACCGCAGCGTGTTTTCCTTTGCGCTCTGGCTCAGCGCGCTACCCTTCTTCGCAAGCCAGCTCTATGCGGCGCTGGCCTCCGAGGCGCTCTTTGACCCGGGTTTTCTGGCCTCCCAGCTCACCCGTGCCGGCGGGTTTGCGATCATCTTTCTGGGCATGGTCTGCCATTACAATCAGCTCTGCGCCGAGGAGGTCGTCTTACGCGGCCAGGTCAGCGATCGCGATATACGCACCCGGACGCTCATCACCAACGCAGCCGAGGCCATCATCGTCTTCGACGCCACGATGGCGATCAAAGAGTGGAACCCGCGCGCCGAAGAGCTTTTTGGCATCGCTCGCAAACATGCTCTGGGGCGCCCGCTCCTGGAATGCATGACCATCGACTCCTCCTCGTTTGATCTTCGCGCATACCTGCGTCGCCTCTTTGCGGATCCCCATGGCGAGGCTTCGTTTCAGGTGCATCCGGCCAGGGTGCGCGACTCGCGGGGGGAGGAGTGGATTCCGATCGAATACACGATCGTGGTGGTACCCTCGCAGCCCGGGCCCATCTTTCTCGCGCTGATCCGAGACGTCTCCGAGATCACCGCCATGCGCGAGCGCATCGCCCAGGTCGATCGCCTGGCGGCTGTGGGCACGCTGGCCGCCGGCGTGGCCCACGAGATCAACAACCCGCTGGCCTACATTACCAGCAATATCGTGTTTGCCCTGGAGGCGCTTGAAGAGCTTCCGGAGCTTCTCGCCCTGCCCGCGGCCGAGCGGGCCAACGGGGCCGGTGAGCGCATCGCCGAGCATCTCGATGAGCTGCAACGTTCGCTGGAAGCGGCGCAATCCGGCAGCGAGCGCGTCGCTCATATCGTACGCGATATGCTCTCCCTCTCGCATCGTACCGAGCCGGCCGAAGCCGAGGTCATCAACCCCATGGAGGCCGTTGAGGCCGCCATGCGGCTGACCCGCGCGCAACTCAACCACCGGGTCACGTTGAGCACCGACCTCAAGCCGACGCCTGCAGTGGTGGCGGATCCGGCGCGCCTGACTCAGATCGTGGTCAACCTGCTGATCAACGCCCTGCACGCCGTCGAGGAGCTTGCCGAGGAGCGTCGGGCCATCACGCTGCGCCTTTTTTCCCGAAAGCAACAGGTCATCATTGAAATCGAGGACCAGGGCCACGGGGTGCCCGAGGAGTTGCGCGAGCGTATCTTTGATCCTTTTTTCACGACCAAAAACGTCGGGGAGGGAACCGGCCTGGGGCTCTCACTCTCGCGCTCGATCGCCCACGAACTCAAAGGGCAACTGCGCCTGTGCCCCTCTCGCCAGGGCGCGCGCTTTCAACTCAGCCTGCCCGTTCATACCGGCGCCGAGCGTCGTGAAGAGTCGCCACCGGCCTGAACTCAATGGCGAGCGAGGCCGGTGTTTCGGAAGGCTCAGCCGCCCTGGGTGCCCAGCTCGATGAGCTCGACTTTATATCCGTCCGGATCTTCGACAAACGCGATCACGGTGGTCCCATGCTTCATCGGGCCGGGCTCGCGCACGACGTTGCCGCCGGCGGCTTTGATGGCGTCGCAGGTTTTGTAGATGTCGTCGACGCCGAGCGCGATATGCCCGTAGGCATCGCCCAGGTCATAGCTGTCGCGATCCCAGTTGTAGGTCAGCTCCAGCGCCGGATGCGTTGACTCGGGGCCGTAGCCCAGGAAGGCCAGCGTGAATTTCCCTTCCGGGAAGTCCTTCTGGCGCAAGAGCGTCATGCCCAGAACGTCGGTGTAAAACGCAATGGAGCGCTCCAGGTTTCCGACGCGCAGCATGGTGTGCAGAATTCGCATAGTCATCTCCGTGGCTTCAATAAAGGTGGCTCTCAGGACTCGCTCCAACCCCGTCTCAGGGGGGGCGAGCGCGGCGCGAAATCTAAGCCCGACTGAGCGCTGCGACAAGCCCCCAGACATATCGCGAGAACTCGGTGCGCTGCGCGCGAAGGTTGCGCCCTGAGGGGCTCATCCGTTAGGCTGCGGCGCAGAAGCGCCGCCTTTTAAGCTGTTTTGTGGATTCAATTTTCCCCAAGGAACACCCTTTATGGACGCACCTAATATCGCGATCTTCGCCGACTTTGAGAACGTCGTCATCGGCGCCAAAGACGCGAAGTACGACGACTTCGACATCCACCTCGTGCTCCAGCGCCTGCTCGATAAAGGCAACATCGTTGTCAAAAAAGCCTACGCCGACTGGGACCGCTACAAGTCCTCCAAAAAGCCGATGCACGAGTCGGCCTTTGAGCTCATTGAGATTCCTCACGTCAGCTACTCGGGTAAAAACTCCGCAGATATTCGCATGGTCGTCGACGCCCTGGACCTCTGCTACACCAAGGCCCACGTCGACCTCTTCGTCATCATCAGCGGGGACTCCGACTTCTCGCCGCTGGTCAGTAAGTTGCGGGAAAATAACAAGAAAGTGATCGGTGTTGGGGTCAAAAACTCCTCCTCCGATCTGCTCATCGAGAACTGCGATGAGTACATCTTCTACGATGATCTGGTGCGCGATAAGCGCAAGTCCAAAAAGGCCGAGAAGAGCAAGGGCCGCGACCGCCAGAGCTCCCGGCCTCGCAGCAGCAGCAGCAGCTCCAACGGCGCGACCAGCCCGTCGAGCCCCCCCGAGAGCGCCCCGAAGAGCGCCCCGGCCACCCAGCATACCAAGGCCGATGAGGTCGGCTCCAAAGAAGAGGCGCTGGACCTGGTGCTCGACACCACCGAGTCGCTCTTCCGCGAACGCGATGAGAATGTCTGGGGCTCGATGGTCAAGCAGACCATCAAGCGCAAAAAGCCCCACTTCTCCGAGACCTTCTACGGCTACCGCAACTTCAGCGACCTTTTGGAAGACGCCGAAAAACGCGGTCTGCTGGAGCTGAAGAAAGACGAAAAATCCGGCGGCTACATCATCCTGGGTTTTGGCCCTCAGGCCTGATTTTTGCGCGAGCTACGACCATGCAAGCCTACCTCGACTTGATGGCCCACGTGCTTGAGCACGGGGTGGTGCGCGACGATCGCACCGGCACCGGCACCCGGGGCATCTTCGGCCACCAGATGCGCTTCGATCTCTCGGAGGGCTTTCCGGCGGTGACCACCAAGAAGCTGCACTTCCGCTCGATCATTCATGAGCTCTTGTGGTTTCTGCGCGGCGACGCCAACATCGCGTACCTCAAAGAGCATAAGGTGCGCATCTGGGATGAATGGGCCGACGAAGAGGGTAACCTCGGGCCGGTATACGGGGTGCAGTGGCGCTCCTGGCCCACCCCCGACGGGGGGCATATCGACCAGATCGCCCGCGTGATTGAGCAGCTGCGCACCAGGCCCCATTCGCGCCGTCATATCGTGAGCGCGTGGAACGTGGCCGACGTCGAGTCGATGGCGCTGCCGCCCTGCCACACGCTCTTCCAGTTCTATGTGAGCCAGGGGCGTTTGAGCTGCCAGCTCTACCAGCGCAGCGCCGACATCTTTCTGGGGCTTCCCTTTAACATCGCCTCCTATGCGCTGTTGACCTCGATGGTGGCACAGGTCGTGGGGCTTCAACCCGGCGACTTTGTGCACACCCTGGGCGACGCGCACCTCTATCTCAACCATATCGAGCAGGCGCAGCTGCAGCTGAGCCGGGAGCCGATGGAGCTTCCCACCCTCTGGCTCAACCCGGAGATCACGGAGATCGACCGGTTCACCTTCGACGATATTCGCATCGAGGGGTACGCGTCCCATCCCAAGATCAGCGCCCCGATTGCGGTCTGAGCCATGGATATTGTGCTTATCGCCGCGCTCGATGAGGGAATGGCCATCGGAGGTCAGAACGATCTTCTCTGGCGGCTGCCCGATGATTTTGCGCATTTCAAAAAGCGCACGCTGGGCCGCCCGGTGATCATGGGTCGAAAGACCTTTGAATCACTGGGAGCTCCGCTGCCCGGCCGCCCCAATCTGGTGCTCACCCGTAACACCGATTACCAGTCGGAGGGCGCCGAGATCTTCGCTCATCTCGACGACGCGCTCGCTGCTGCCCGCGATGATCACCAGGCCGAAGAGGCGATGATTGGCGGTGGTGCCACCCTCTATGAGGCGACGCTACCCATGGCCGATCGCCTGATCCTCACGGTGGTGCATGGCCGTCATCAGGGCGATACGTTCTTCCCCGACTTCGATAGCGATCAGTGGGTGGTGGATTCGTTGGAGCATCACCCGCAGGATGCGCGCCACGCGCTCAGCTTCACGATCGTGGAACTTGTGCCCGCCGGCGATGCTCCGCCGCGGCGAAGCGTGCGCAGAGTAGAAGCGCCGGGAGCAACGCTCCCGGCGATCTTGCAACAGCTCAGCCCTTAAATCACGACATCGTGATCAGAAGGGGGGATTTTCGGTGGTCGGGTCGCGGTCGTCCATCACATCATCCCAGATCTCTTCAAAGAAGTTGCGATCCTCGTGGGTGATGTCGGCGCGGACTTCCCCGTCGCGGTTATCCTCGGTGACGACGTTGACGTAGAAGTCGTCGGCCTTCATCCGAAGGCTCTCTTCGGTGCTCAGGGTGGCGGTGTACCAGAAGCGCACGCTGTTATCGTCGATCATCTCGTAGTCGAGGTTGAAGAGCAGCGGGCCGGTGTTTTCATCATCGTCGGTGTCGTGGAGGTTGACCGCGCCGCCGTTGATCTCGACCGGAGCGCTGGAGAGGTCATCGACCACACCGCTGATAACCAGCGTGTTGTCACGGCGCAAAATGGCCCACATCCAGCCTTCGGCGTCGCTGTCCACGTTATGGGGCTCGGCCTCAGGCGTGAGCATCATGCCCCAGGAGTCGTCAATGCCCGAGACGTCGGGCGCAGACTCGTTGAGCTGAGCACGCAGCTCCCCATCGGGGTACGCCACGCTGTGCACTGTGAGGTAGTAGCGGCCCGCACGGAACGCCTGAAGCTGGTCCGCATTCAGATCGATCGCTTCGGAGAAGTTGCCGCCGCGATCGTCGTCGTCGACCTCCACATCGAAGGTAAAGAGGCTGCGGCCGATCTCATCATCGGTATCTTCACGAAGATGCACCGCGCCGCCGCCGAACGAGCGCAGGTCGGCGACCAGGTTATCAAAGTCGCCTTCAATGCGCAGAGTGTCGTCATCATCGAGTGCAACGTCGATCTTCCCACGTCCGGTGGAGGCGACCGATGGTTCCATGAAGTCGCCGGCCAGCGCGCTGGAGTAGCTCAGCGTGACATCATCGGTGGGATCGAGCTCGGTGCCGCAGCCCCACTGCAGGGTCGCCGCCGCGCCGATGAGGGAGATGCTGATCCATCGCATCGTTCTCATAGTACTGCTCCTTGGTTGGTACGGCCTGCGTCGGTGCTCGGTCCTCTTCGGAGGTCCTGCGCCCTGTGGCAGCCGATGATCAACGCTGGCTCGCCAGGAGGAGTCCATCCAGCCGACGAGGGGAAGCGTTGAGGTGCGAATAGTGTGAATTTCGACATTGATTGGACATGGTCAATGCCACGAGAAGTGAAGGAGCGGCCACCGCCGAGGTGCCAGGCGAAGTTGTTGCGCCTTATCAGGTGCACCGATACACTGCGGCGAGCCTGGCGTGGAAATGCGCTGCGCCCGTTTTGATTGAATGAACGCGCCCGGCCTTGGCGGGCGCACTCTTTGCGATGAGTGCGTTATGAGCACAACGATCACCGCCCGCACCGCCGATCTTCGCGCGGTGTTTGAGTCTCTGGAGCTCTTCCAGACCCTGAGCGCTTCCGAGGTCAGCGAGGTGGTGGGGGCTTGCACCGCCGAGGCTCTGGAGGCTCACACGCTGCTCTTTGAGCAGGGGGATGAGTCGGACGCGCTCTACATCGTGCGCAGCGGCACTCTGGAGGTCTCCGCGGTCAGCCCCCTGGGTGAGAAGGTCGTGCTGGCCACGCTGGGCCAGGGCACGGTGGTGGGGGAGATGAGCCTGATTGAGGGCGGTCCTCGCTCGGCCACCGTCAGCGTGGTTGATGAGGTGGAAGTTCTCAAGCTCTCGCGTGCCTCGTTTGAGGCCATGCGCCGCGCCGGCAGCAAGGCCGCCTATAAGATCATCCTGGGACTGGCACGCACCGTCGGGGAGCGACGTCGCCGGACGGACGAGCGCGTTGAAGAGGTGTTTCTGGACCCGGACGACCATATCGACGCCTTTGAGAGTCAACTTCACGATATGCTCGGTCGCCTCCGTAAGGCCTGAGCTTTTGACGCCGGACTCATCTATGCAGACTGACCGTCACCGCCTGGCCCGCGAAGCGCTGCGCGCGCGACCCTTTTTCGATACGCTGAGCGACGAGGAGTTCGAACGCCTGATCGACGCCTGCGATCTGCGCACCCTCGCTCCGCGCGAGGTGCTCTGGGCGGTGGGGCGCCAGGGGCAGTCCTGTTACGTGCTCATCTCCGGGCGTCTGGAGCAGTCGCTGACCCGTCAGCCGGCAGGGCGCAAGGTCACGCAGATCGACCGGCCCGGCACCTTTATGGCGCTCTCCTATCTGGTCAAACCCTGGCGCCACCACAGCTCGACCATTGCCCTGGAGCGCAGCGTGGTGCTCAAGCTGGACCGCGAGCGTTTTGAAGCCATGTTTGAGGCCGGCGACGCCGTGGCGTTTCGCCTGGTCGATGAGCTGGCCGAGGCGCTGGTGCAGGAGATGCGCGACGCCAATGAGCGTCTCCACGAGGTCTTTGGCAACCCGGCCGAGACCTTGCGCCTGCTTCGCAGGCGCACCCGTAACGCCTGAAACTCTTTTACATTCATACGCTTAAGCGAATGTGTTGGTGAGCTGGAGGTACGCATGAAGATCGGTGTGATCGGAGGTGGTTCCTGGGGAACAGCGCTCGCAAGGCTGCTGGCCGACCAGGGCCATCAGGTGTTGATGTGGGTCCATGAGCCGACCCTGGTCGAGGCGATAAACGGCACGCGCCAGAATAACGTCTACCTCGATGGCATTGATTTGCCCGAGAATCTGGTCGCGACCAACGACATGGAAGAGGCGGTCCGCGGCAAAGAGATGATCGTCTCGGTGCCGCCCAGCCACGTGCTGCGCGAGGTGATGACTCAGGCCGCTCCCTTTTTGTCCGACGGGGTGCCCATTGTGAGCGCCACCAAAGGCATCGAGAATGATTCTCTGATGCTGGTCAGCGAGATCCTCGAAGACGTACTCGCCCCGCGCTTTCACCCCTTCTTATGCTACCTCTCCGGCCCGAGCTTTGCCCGGGAGGTCGCCACCTGCAAACCCACCGCGGTGACCATCGCCAGCTACAACCATCGTCTGGCGGTGAAGGTGCAGCAGGTCTTCAGCAACGGCTATTTTCGGGCCTACACCTCCAACGACGTGGTGGGTGTGGAGATCGGCGGGGCGCTCAAGAACGTCATCGCCATCGCTTCGGGAGCGGTCAGCGGCATGGAGCTGGGCTTGAACGCCTCGGCCGGTATGATCACCCGCGGGCTCAACGAGATCACGCGCCTGGGTGTGCGCATGGGGGCCAACCCCCTCACGCTGACCGGTCTGGCCGGTATGGGCGACCTGGTGCTGACGTGCACCGGCGGCTTGAGCCGTAACCGCACCGTCGGATTTAAGCTGGGCCAGGGCATGACCATCGACGCCATCTTGAGCGAGATGAACATGGTCGCCGAGGGCATCAAGACCTCGCGCAGCGTGCATAATCTTGCGCAAAAGATCGGTGTGGAGATGCCCATCAGCGAACAGGTCTACCAGGTGATCTACGAGGGCAAAGACACCCGCCAGGCCGTCACCGACCTGATGTCGCGTCCGCTTAAGGCGGAGCTCGGTGGCTGGATGTGACGCGGGGGTAAGTGGTTGATTTTAATGAAAAAACGGACGCCCGGAGGCGTCCGTTTTTTGTTGCGCGGAGTCTCACTGGCCTCGTCGAGGAGGCCAGGGCACTCAGGCTCAGACCGTGGAGCCGTGCAGCTCTTCGAGCCCCGGGGTGCCGGGAGGGTTGGGCAAAAAGCGCAGCTTCGGGTTCTGCTGGCTGCAGTAATTCAGCGCCCAGTCGTTGCGGAAGAGCACGATGGGCAGATCATCGCGATCGTGGAGCACCTTGGTGTAGTCCTGGCGGTTGAAGGCGGCTTCATCGAAGGGCTCGCCATCGACCCAGCGGGCGTGTTTGAAGTTGAGCTGACGCAGGTTGACCTTGACCTTGTATTCGTTCTCCAGGCGATGCTGGAGCACCTCAAACTGCAGGATACCGACCGCACCGACGACCGCGTCGAGGTCGCCCAGGTGGGGCTGGCGGAAGACCTGAATGGTGCCCTCCTCCGAGAGCTGGTCGAGGCCCTTGGTGAGCTGCTTGCGCTTGAGCGCCTCTTTGATCTCGACGACCGCAAAATGCTCGGGGCTAAATCGGGGGATCTCGGTTTCTTCGACCGGCTCGCCGGTGAAGAGGGTGTCGCCGATGCGGTAGTTGCCCGGGTCGTAGAGGCCGATGATATCGCCGGCAAACGCTCGCCCGGCGACCTCCCGATCGGAGGCCATGAAGGTCTGGGGGTAGGCCAGCTTGACCTGGCGGTTGTCGCGCTTGATGGTCGCCTGCATGTCTTTTTCAAACACGCCGGAGGTGATGCGCATAAAGGCCAGGCGGTCGCGGTGGGCCGGGTTCATGTTGGCCTGGATCTTAAAGACGAAGCCCGAGAACTCCG
Source organism: Lujinxingia sediminis (assembly GCF_004005565.1). Taxonomy (NCBI): domain Bacteria; class Deltaproteobacteria; order Bradymonadales; family Lujinxingiaceae; genus Lujinxingia; species Lujinxingia sediminis. The sequence goes on from NZ_SADD01000014.1 coordinate 115,227, forward strand.
GGCGCGTCGGGTTGACCGCCGCGCGGTCTTTGGCCTCGGCCGGCGAGGGTGCCATCTCGACGAAGGCTTTGAGGAAGGGGCCCACTCCGAAGTTGGTCATCGCCGAGCCGAAGAACATCGGGGTGAGTTCACCGGCGCGCACGCGCTCCAGATCGAAGGGGTCGCCGGCGATGTCCAGGAGCTCGATATCGTCGAGGAGCTTGAGGTAGCGGTCGGTCCCCAGGAGCTGTTCGGCTCTGGGGTCATGGAGATCGACGGTGACCTCCTCGACGATCGACTCCCCGTGGGATCCCTGGGAGTCGAAGACGATGATCTTTTCATTGAGTCGGTCGTAAACGCCCTTAAACTCCTTACCATCACCGATGGGCCAGTTGATGGGGCAGGAGCGGATGCCGAGGATATCTTCGATCTCCTCCATCAGCTCCAGCGGCGGGCGGCCGTAGCGGTCCATCTTGTTCACGAAGGTGAAGATGGGGAGTTTGCGCATCGCGCAGACCTTGAAGAGCTTGATGGTCTGCGGCTCGACGCCTTTAGCGACATCCATAAGCATCACGGCGCTGTCTGCGGCCGCGAGCGTGCGGTAGGTGTCTTCGGAGAAGTCAGCGTGGCCGGGGGTGTCGAGCAGATTGATGGCGTAGTCGCCATAGGGGAACTGCAAGACCGAGGAGGTGATGGAGATGCCGCGCTGCTGCTCCATCTCCATCCAGTCGCTCACCGCGTGTTTGGCGGCGCGTCGGCTTTTGACACTGCCTGCCAGGTGGATGGCACCGCCGTAAAGCAGGAGCTTCTCGGTCATGGTGGTCTTACCGGCGTCGGGGTGCGAGATGATCGCGAAGGTGCGCCGGCGTTGGACCTCCTCGGCGATTTTTTTAGGGGAGAGGTCGGTGCTCATAGGAGGATCGCTTTTCTGGAAGAGACGTCGAGGTGGGGCCAAATTTTCAGGGCCCCGGGCGCGCGCAGAATAATGCGCGGGGGCAAGGCTTACAAGCGCGGCAGCGCGCAGGGGGGAATCCGTGAGGCAGCGAGCGCATCAGGGGCAGGAGTGGGAGGCGTGGATCGTGATGGTCATAGGCGTGTGTCTGGGGCTGTGGGCGCTGAGTTTAAGCGGCTGTGAGGCCAGCAGCGATCCTCAACCTCAGAACGACACCGACGAGGGGGGCCCGCGGGATGTGGCCGGGGAGTTCTGCGAGCTTTTTGATGCGATGGGGCTCTATGAGGTGGGCATGCGCACGTTGCGCATCGATGAGAACCACCTGATGGAGGTTTATTATCCGGCGATCGATGACAGCCCGATGCAGAGGGTCGCCGTCGATGTACGCGAGCAGATGCCGGACGACCTGCAGGCGGTGTTGACCGACCCGGGGTGGCGCTGGATGCTGGAGGCGCGCCATGATGCTTACAACCATCGCGACGGCGGGTTCGGGGTGGTGCTTTTTGCGCACGGGCCTGGGGGCTTTGCCGGGCAGTCGGCCGATATCCTGGTGCAGATGGCCAGCCACGGGCTTGTGGTCGCTGCGCCTCAGATCAGCGAGTGGGGGTTGGGCGAGGTTCTGGCCTCGGGAGCGCCGGGCGGCGATCGGGCGTTGGAGGTGATGCGCGCGGCGCGCGAGACTCTGGAGGCGGATGCAGGGCTGGGGCGCGTGATCAACGAGAATCAGGTGGTGGTCGTGGGGCACTCGGCCGGGGCGCGCGCCGCCTCGGCGATGCTTGATGATGAGGGGGTGCGCGGGGCGGTATTCTGGAATGCGTCGGCGGCAGTCGCACAGGCGCAGAAACAGGTCATGTGGATCGCTGGAGACGCCGATCTTCTGGCCACACCGGAGCGGGTTCGCGCGCGGCGCGAGGCCAGCGCGAGTCAGGGGGCGTTGGTGGAGCTTGAGGGGATGGGACATCTGAGCAGCACCCGGGTCTGTGAGCTTCTCGGGGGACCGCACGCCATGGTGGCGCGCCTTGTGGATGAAGGCGTTGATGTGCCCCCGATTGTGGCGCTCACCCTGGTGCGCTCCTGCGAGGAGACGACGCTGGAGGCGTCGCGCGCCCGGGAGGTGATCGCACATTATACCACCGCGCACGCTCTGCGCGCGCTCGGGAGGGAGGTGGCGACCGAGGCGTTGGGGCCGGAATCCGTGGCTTGTTTTGGAGATCTGCGCCTCAGTGTGGAAGGGGAGTAAGGCGAAGATCGCGTTAGGTGCCATGGCCCTTGTGGTGCGCGACTTATCGGATGCGCAGCTCGTCGGTGCGGTCCGGATCGGCGTCAGCGGCGCTGAGCAGGCCGATCTTCACCAGCACCTGGTCGACCTGCTGCGGGCGTATATAGGCCATGATGCCAAAGGTCAGGGCGCAGACCATGGCGAGCAGGTGCATCTCGGTGGTGCCCTCGGAGACGGTCCAGCCCTGGAGGCGGGCGTTGAAGGCACCGAGTACAAAGCCAATGAGACCGCCGGCCAGGGTGGCGCAGAGCGAGTAGATCACGCGTTGCTTGGCGTCGGCCGGGATCGAGTTCATGCCGAAGGAGGGGAGCTTGAAGGTGCGTCCGCCGATCTGAACGCGGCGCGCGGCCTTTTTTCCAGTGGCAGCTTGCTGCTGCGCCCGGGCAGCCTGGAAGGCCGCTGCCGGGATAAAGCCGGTAGTGTTCAGATGTGCAGCGTTATGCTGTCCGGTAGCCGGTCCCTGGTGTTGCGACACGGCGTGATGCTGGCCTGTGAAGCCCTGCTGGAGCTGTGCGGCGTGATGTTGTCCGGTAGCGGGCCCCTGCTGGAGCTGTGCGGCGTGATGCTGGCCTGTGAAGCCCTGCTGGAGCTGTGCGGCGTTATGCTGCCCGGTGGCCGGTCCCTGGTGTTGCGACACGGCGTGATGCTGGCCTGTGAAGCCCTGCTGGAGCTGTGCGGCGTGATGTTGTCCGGTAGCGGGCCCCTGGTGTTGCGACACGGCGTGATGCTGGCCTGTGAAGCCCTGCTGGAGCTGTGCGGCGTGATGTTGTCCGGTAGCGGGCCCCTGGTGTTGCGACACGGCGTGATGCTGGCCTGTGAAGCCCTGTTGGAGCTGTGCGGCGTGATGTTGTCCGGTAGCCGGTCCCTGCTGGAGATGTGCGGCGTGATGTTGTCCGGTAGCCGGTCCCTGCTGGAGATGCGCGGCGTGATGCCGACCTGTTCCCGGGTTTTGCTGTGGCACGGCGTGGTGCCGGCCTGTGCCAGCATGGTGCTGTTGTGGCGCTACGGCGTGATGTCGGCCTGTTCCCGGGCTTTGCTGCGGCACGGCGTGGTGCCGGCCTGTAAGGCTCTGCGCTGGCACCGTGGCTCCCGGCGGGAAGGTCTCCTCGGGGTCATGCTGCGCGAGGTTGGGCCCATGGCCGGGAGGCGGGGTGGGGTCCTCGGCGTGGATCATGACCGTAGACAGGCGGTCGTGGTTGGCCTGCGAGGGCAGGTCACCGGCGACATTCAGGCGCGGTTTCTGAGGGCCCGATGGGTCGGGCACGGAGGTGCGGTGCGAGCCGTCGTCCGAAGACATAGCAGGTGCTCCAGTGCAGGGAAGGGGCCAGCTGTAGGCACAACTCCTACCTTAGCGTGCCGGAGCCGCACTCACAAATCGAGCGAGCGCGTCGATGTCGACGATAAGAAGGGGGGGATTCAATGGTCGCAGCAGGCACCTTCGGCGCGCATCAAACGCTGGTTTGCCACGTGCGTGCCGACCAGAATGCCCGAGCCGAGCATGGTGAGGCCCGTTTCGGCAAACTCGAAGTGAAAGAGATCGTGCATCACGTCGTGCATAAACGCGTGCATAAAGCCGGTGGTCATCAGGATCGCGACGCCGGCGACGGCACCGACCACGATGCGAAGATCGCGGTGGACCTTAAAGCCCGGCCAGAATGCCAGCAGCGCCACGCCCAGAAGTAGTACCACCAGCACCTGATGGACGATCTCGTCGGCCAGAAATCCCAGGGCGGCAAGCGAGCCGACCAGCGCCGGTGTCAACGCGCAGTGAATGATGCAGGCCACCGAGCCGATGATCCCCAGGCGATCCCAGATGGCCGTCGGCGTCGCGTGATGCGCGTGCAGAGAGGCGGAGGCGTCGGCGTCGAGTTGTGCGCTTGCGGGGCCAGGTTTCACGGGGGTGCTCCAGACATGGTGTGTCGGCCGATCGAAGCGGCCTACGACAGGTGTGCGGCTTAGCGCAACTGATATGCATTTGTCAAACCAGCGACGTTTCTCAAACAGTGCCGGTAGAGGATCATTCCCGGATGATTGGAACTTCGGGCTGGGAGCGCATCATTCATCGGGAGTCCGCTTCGACACCCGGCAGGGACACGCGGAAGGTCGTGCCCTGGTCGGGTTGTGATTCGACGGTGAGGCTGCCTTCAAAAGACTCCACGATCTGGCGGCAGAGTGAGAGCCCCAGTCCGCTGCCCTCGCCAGGGGGTTTGGTGGTGAAGAAGGGCTCGAAGATCGATTCTTGAAGCTCAGGGGGGATGCCCGGGCCGTTGTCGGTGATTTCGATGACGACCCGCTCGTCGATCTCGAGAAGATGCACATCGATGCGGTTTTCGTGGCGTGGGCGGGGGCTCAGGGCGTGGGCGGCGTTGGTGAGCAGGTTGATAAAGACCTGGGTCAGCCGCGGCTCGTCGGCGAGTACCGGGGAGGTTTTGGCCAGGGTCTGATGGAGCGAGGCGCTGCGCTGGATGAGTTGGCGGGTCATGCGCAGGGCGACCTCCAGGGCGTCGGCCACGTCGACCTGATGGCGAGGTTGCTGCTGAAAGCCCGAGAGGAGGCGAAGATCATCGACGATGCGACGGATGCGCTCGGCGCCCTGGCGAGCGGCATCAAGGCTTTGGTGGCGCTCCTCGTCGTCTTCGGCCTCCTGGATAAGATCGAGGTTGGCGATGAGGTAGGTCAGCGGGTTGTTGATTTCATGGCCGACGCCGGCGGCCATGGTGCCGATGGTGATCATGCGGTCCATCTGTGTCATGCGCAGCTGCATCTGCTTTTGAGCGGAGAGATCCCGGGCGAAGAGTGTGAAGATCGGGGCTTCTTGCTGGCCGCTGGCTGCAAGCGAGAGCTCAACATGCACCTCCGTTCCGTCTTGATGCAGCAGGACAATCTCGAAGGGGCCACCCAGCGCATAGCTGTGGATGTTGGGTGAGGTGCGGTCGGTGACCAGGCGCTCCAGCTGGTCGGTGAAGTAGGGGCGGTGGGCCCGGGGGACGAGCAGGGTGGTGATGTTGCGTCCGATGATGTCGTCTTCCCGCCAGCCAAAGAGCAGCGTGGCCGCAGGATTCCACAGCTCGATGATACCGTCGTTGGTAAAGGCGATGATGGCTTCGGCGGCGCCTTCAAACATGGTGCGGATGCGCACCTCGCGTTCGCTGATGGTGCGCAAAAGATGGTGTTCCTGGCTGGTGGAGCGGATGTAGTCGAAGATAAGACCTCCGAAGATCACCGCCGAGGAGAGCGCGTTTAAGCCGTAGGCAGCGTTGAATGCGGCGTCGAAGAGCCAGGTGGAGCCGAAGATCAGGTAGGCCTGGGCGGCGAGCAAGGGAAGGGTGCTCAACCAGAGGGCCAACGAGAAGTGGCTTCGGTAGCGGCGATGAATGCGAGGGAAGATCACAAAGGCACTGAGCGCAAAGATCACCAGGGCTGGCAGGTCCCAGGGGCGGATGAGGATGGCTTCAGGCCGGGTGGTTTGAGGAAGGTCAAGGGTGGAGGCCAGTCCGAGCAGGGAGAGCGCCAGGGCACCAAAGAGGCCGAAGACGCCGAACATAAAGCCCGGGCGCAGCAGGGCGAGCTGGCGTTGGGGCCATAAGAGCAGCACGCCGGCGCCCAGGATGAGCAGGGCGTTGAGGTGGCGGGTGATCGTCCAGGTAAAAGGGATGTAGTTCTCCATGTCGCGCGCAGTATAGATCGCGCCGTCGACGGTAAGCGCCTGGATGACGGCGACAAAGCCCGACCAGAAGAGGGTGATGCTGATCACCGAGGTCAGCGCGGAGCGACGCACCATAAAGCGGGACAGACTTAAGGTGGCCGAGCTTATGGCGAGGATGCCCCCGAGCATCAGGAGGGTGCTGTGGGTAAAAGCTCCGCGCAGCGTGCTGGTGGAGGCGGCGGTCGAGGGGAGGTGCAGGTTTAAGTTCACTCCCAGCGCAATGGCCACCGCCGGAAGCACGCAGATCAGGGTGATCAGGGCGAAGATCGCGGCGGTTCGCCCCGAAGGTGTGGTGCGCTGCGCGATGGGTGGGTAGGGTTGAACCGTCACATCGAGCTCCCCTTTTTAGGCGAAACGCGAGGCGCACTGACGGGGAGGGACAGGCGCGTTACGATAGCGCCTGGTCGATGGATGCAGCCCCTCCCTGCATCAAAGTTAGGCACCCGGCTTCGATATCCTACGCTGGCCGGGGTGCGAGGCGTTGAGAGAAGTCATGAAGTTGAGCACCTACCATCAGCAAAGCCGCGATACCTGGCATAGCCTTGTGCTGGTGATGCCGCTCTTTGTGCTCTACCAGATCGGGGTGATGTGGACCGGCGGGGTGCGAAACGGCGTCGACTTTATGACCGACATGCTCTGGTGGGCGGTGGGCGGCGAGTTGACCTACTATCTTGGCGTGCATGTGGGGGTGTTGGCGCTGATGGTGATCGCGGCGTTGATGCTGCGAAACAAAGAGCGGTTGCGGCTGCGGGTGTGGCCGGCGGTGGTGGCGGAGAGCGCGGTGTATGCGTTTTTCTTCGGCGCGGCGATCGTGGCGATTATGGACGCGCTGGGGTTGAGCGCGCTCTTAAGCGTGGGGTTGAGCGTGGGCGGGGAGGCCTCGGTGCTCGATAACCTGGTGCTCAGCGCGGGGGCGGGGCTCTATGAGGAGCTTGTGTTTCGGCTGGGGCTGATGGGGGCGATGCTCTGGCTGGGCCACCGGGTGGTGGGCTGGCCCCGGTGGTGGGCTGCGCTGTGGGCTGTGGTGCTCTCCAGCCTGATCTTCAGCGCGGTGCATCATATGGGGCCGCTTGGCGAGGCCTTTGAGCTGGGGGTGTTTGTATTTCGGGCGATCGCCGGGGTGTTGCTGGCGCTCATCTTCTATTTGCGCGGCTTTGCAGTCGCGGTGTACACCCATGCCCTCTATGACGTGCTGGTGCTGGTGATCCTCGCATCAGGCGGGTGAGCGCCCGGCCCAGCTGCGATGCCCGGAGTCCTTTGTTATGATGCTCAACGCCGCAGAGCTGCTGGTGGTCGTCGCGATCATCTTTGTGATCGTGGGCCTGCAGAAGTTGCCGCAGATCAGCGCGGCGGCCGCGCGCCTTCGGTTGAGCTTCCAGAAGGGGCTGGCCGAGGATGTGATCGATGTGAGCTCGCCCTCCGGTGAGCTCGACCACGAAAAGTCCTCCGGCGAGTCGACGGAGCCGACGCAGACGAGAGAGTCATGATGATGGTGGCCGAGGTGGTATCGAGCTTTACGTGGACGCCGTTGACCTTTTATGCGGCTGCGGCGCTGGTTCAGCTCATTGTGATCTTGCTGAGCTTTCGCTTCACCCAGCTCAACCCGGATTATAACACCTTTGCCGGAGCGCTGGTGGTTGCGGTGCCGGTCAATGTGCTGGCGTACTTCACGCGCGATTTTGGGGTGACCGGGGTGCTCATTGTGGGGGCCACGCTCTTCGGCCTGCTGGTGGGGATCGCCCGTGGCGATGTGTTTCGTACTGCGGTGGCCTGGATGCTGTGTCTGGCGACGTACTGGGGGATGGCCAGCTATGTGGTCCCGAAGGCCGACGGCTTGAGCCTGGAGCAGGTCGGCGGGATGCCCAGGGTGCTGGTGCAGGGGGGGCTTGAGGCTGAGCCTTTCACTGAGAGTGATGTCGACAACCTCTCCAAAGGTAAGAGCGACTGAGGGCTGTGCCCGGCTTTGTGTGTGGGGATGCTTGTGCCAACGGGCGCGCCGAAGCGGCGCGCCCGTTGGCGTTTTAAAGATACATGATCCGGGTCAAGGCGGTGTGCCTCAGCGCTGGTGCTGGGCGATGGTGGCGTCGACGTCTTTTTTGAGGGTGTCGAAGTCGACGTGCTCATCAAAGATCACGATCAGAAAGTGATGCAGGCCATGGCGGGTGATGTAGACGCACTCGCTGGCGTCGGCGCTGATCGTGCTGAGATCAGTGAGAGCGGTGGCTTCATTGGCGCCGGCGATCATGGAGCGGGCCTGGCCGCGGGTGGCCAGGGGGTTTCCCTTCTCGTCGATGAGCACGAGTGCTTTGACGCGGTCGTGGCGAAGCAGGGCATCGAGGATCTGAGGAGCGGGTGTGGTCACAGGGGGACTCCAGTGTGGCGTTAGCGGTGGGTGCGGGCCGGGGTACGCTCGGAGTGGCCAAGGGGCATGCTGGACTGAGCGCGGATGGGGTGGCCGATGGCATGGGTCGCACCCTCCAGCTGCAGGTAGTGCTCGGCGATGGGGCCGAGCATCGCCGCATTGTCGGTGCACAGAGAGGGGGGCGCGACAAAAAGCTCAAGGCCTCTGGCCTGACAGGCTTCTGCGGCGCGCTGACGAAGTCTGCTATTGCAGGCCACCCCGCCGGAGAGCACCAGGCGTTTAAGCGTGTGGGTCTCACAGGCGTTGAGGGCCTTGAAGAGAAGTACGTCGACGACAGCTTCCTGGAAGGAGGCGCAGAGGTCGTTGAGCGCCTGGCCTTCGGGAATGCCGTGGGCGTCGATATGCTGCGCAACGGCGGTCTTTAAGCCGGAGAAGGAGAAGTCGAAGTTTTTGCGCGTCCACATCGGTCGCGGAAATTCGATGGCATCGGGGCAGCCGTCTTTTGCAAGGCGGTCGATGGCCACGCCGCCCGGATAGGGCTGACCGAGCATACGCGCGACCTTATCAAAGGCCTCGCCGGCCGCGTCATCGCGGGTGCGGCCTAAGAGCTCGTAGTCGCCCAGACCGTGCACAATGTAGAGGTCGGTGTGCCCCCCGCTGACGATCAGTCCCAGGTAGGGGAAGGTGGGGTTTGCGACCTGGTCGCCTTCGAGAAGCACGGCGGTGAGGTGACCTTCGAGGTGGTTGAGTCCCACCACCGGTTTGTCGAGCGCGAAGGCCAGGGCGCGGGCGGTCTCAATGCCCACAAGCAGGCTTCCGACAAGGCCGGGGCCGCAGGTCACGCCAAACCCCTCAACCTGATCGAGGGTAAGGTTGGCCTCTTCCAGCGCCTCGTTGAGAACCTGGTGGATGTCGCGGATGTGGTTGCGGCTGGCCAACTCCGGGACCACCCCGCCGTAGCGGCGGTGGATGGGAATCTGGCTGGCGACGGCGTTGGCCAGGATCTGGCGGCCGTCCTTAATGAGCGCGACGGAGGTTTCGTCGCAGCTCGATTCGATGGTCATGACAAGCATGGTGTTGCCTGTGGTGCAGAAGAGGTGGCTTAGAACTGGGTCTGAAGAATGCGGCGGACCTCGTCGGCGCTCTGGCCGTCGGGTTGAATCTCCAGAAACTTCTCGTAGGCGCCTTTGGCCTGATCGCGGCGCCCGGCGAGCTGGTAGGCGGTGGCCAACTCCAGGTAGAAGGCGCCGGTGCGCATGCCCAGCCGCTCGGCGCGGGTGAGATGCTCGACGGCCTCGGCGTTGTTGCCATCGTAAAGGGCAGCCTGACCGTGGAGGAAGGCGACCTGGCGATTGTTGGGCGCGCGCTTGCTCAAGTCGCGGGCCAGGGGAAGCGCTTCATCGATTCGCTCGCGCTGGACCATGGTGCGCAGGCGCTGGATGTCTTCGTTGACCGAGGTTTCACGGTCGGGGGCCGGAGTGGTGGCAGCGGCGCGAAGTTCTTGATCTTCGGGGGCCGGGGTGGTTTCGACGGGCGCGGTTTCTTCGGCGTCGGCTTCCCGGGCAGCAGCAGCTTCGGCAGCGGCGGCTTCTTCGGCAGCCTGATCTTCGGGGGAGGGTGCAGCCGCGTCGCTTGCGGAGCGTTCGCTGGCGAGTTCCACGGCGGCGGCTTCGGCCGACATACCTTCGTGGCGAGCGCGGGCCAGGGCCTGATCGAGGTCAAGACCGGTGGGTTCCTCATCTTCAGCGACCTCCTCGCCGACATGAGGCTCAGCCGCTTCGACCGCAGGCTCCTCCGCTTCAGGTTCGGGCTCCTCGGCGCTGGCCACCTCTTCCGGGATTGCGTCGGCCGGTTCCGGACTCGACGACATCTGCATCGCTACAAGCGTGATCGCGACAAGCGCCATGATCGCCGCAGCGATCACCCACACCTTCCAGCTCTTCGACTCCCCGGCGAGCTCCTCGCCGAGGTCGTCGTACTCATGAAGGCTTTCGCCCTTCTGGAAGAACGAGGCCTCCGAGAGCGCGCCGTCCAGCTGAACCCGGGGGCGCGCATCCGCGGTGGGGGCGGCGCCGGTGAGGGTAGAGACGGACTCGTTCTCGAGCTCGTTCTCGTTCTCGTTCTCGTTCTCGTTCTCGTTCTCGTTCTCGTTCTCGGGCTCGTTCTCGTTCTCGGGCTCGTTCTCGTTCTCGGGCTCGTTCTCGTTCTCGGGCTCGTTCTCGTTCTCGTTCTCGGACTCGTTCTCGGGCTCGTTCTCGGGCTCGGACTCGTTCTCGTTCTCGTTCTCGTTCTCGTTCTCGTTCTCGTTCTCGTTCTCGTTCTCGTTCTCGTTCTCGTTCTCGTTCTCGTGCTCGTTCTCGTTCTCGTGCTC